>NZ_CEYADA010000016.1:0-107249 GCF_982780845.1 Thalassococcus sp. | reverse complement strand
GCGGTCCAGCGTCAGGGCCAGAAGGGCCGCCTGCAAATTGGCCTTATTGTTTTGTAGCAAATTGGTCATTTTCATAAAGCCAATATTGCACGAAACCCCCTTCAGAAAAAGCCACAAGACCAAAGCAAAGTCATGACCACAGACCTACAGAAAACCGACCGTTCCCGCCTGCGCCGGTCGCACAATCGCGGGCATTTCGACCGTGACACCGTCAACGCCATTCTGGATGCCCAGCCCATGTGCACCGTGGGCTATGTCATCGACGGGAAACCCTATGTGACGCCGACGCTGCAATGGCGTGAAGGGAACACCGTGTATTGGCACGGCTCGTCCGCGTCGCGCGCGCTGAAAAATTCGCGCGATGCCGAGGTCTGCCTGAGTGTTGCGATCCTTGACGGGTTTGTCATGGCGCGCTCTGGCATGCACCATTCGCTGAACACCCGCTCGGTCACGCTGTTCGGCACGGCCCGTCAGGTGTCGAACGAGGAAAAGGAAGAGAAGCTCTGCAACTTCATCGACCACCTGTTTCCGGGCCGGTCTGAAATCCTGCGCCCGAATTCTGAGCAGGAACGCAAAGCGACGATGATCCTTGCACTGGATATCGAGGAAGGCAGCGCAAAGATCCGCACAGGGCCACCCGCCGATGATGAGGAAGACTACGAACTGCCGATCTGGGCGGGCGTGATCCCTGTGACCACCACCATCGGCGCGCCCATCGACGACCCGCGCAATCTGGAGGGCCTGACCGCGCCGGATCATGTGACAGGGTTCAAATACGGTAAGAACTAATGCGCTTGGTTGCGCGCAGGTCGTTGGCCCCGCGCGACACCGCCTAGATTCCGAACCGCGGTTGCGACAGGGCCTCGGCCAGAAAATCGAACACGATCCGGATACGTTTGGCGCTGTGGAGTTCGCTGTGCGTGACCAGCCAGTAGGGCACGATAATCGGCTTCAGCTCGGGCAGGATGTTTTCCATCTCGGGCGATTGCTCGGCCAGATCGGAAATCATCGGCACAACGCCCTGCCCCCGTTTGGCCAGTTCCCAGCACACCAAGCCGCTGTCTGACTGCAGGCTGACCTTGGGCACACCCGCAGGGATGCCCATGCGTTCCAGAAACGGAGCAAGCTGTTCGGCGGTACCCATGGCGACGAAATCGAGGTTCAGAACGTCCTCGGGCGTCTCGGGCCGCCCCACCCGTTCAAGATAACCGATCGAGGCATAAAGGCAGGCCTCGGAGTCGCGTAGTTTGCGGGCGATCAGTTCGGGTTGCTCGGGGCGCACATGGCGGACGGCGATATCGGCCTCGCGGCGTTGTAGGTCGCTGATGTCGTTTGCCGAAATCACCTCGATCTCGATCTGGGGGGCGATCATGCGCAGGCGCGTCACGAGTTCCGGCATCACGACGGCAGCCATCATATCGGTGACCGACACGCTGACCTTGCCGCCCACAGACTGCACCTGACCAGCGGCTGTAATCGACGTGCGAAAGGCCGCGTCGCCCATCGCGCGGATGTGGGTCAACAGCATCTTCCCCGCCGCCGTCAGCGCAAGACCACGGCCCAGACGTTCGAACAGGATGATATCCAGTTCTTCCTCAAGCGCCGCGACCTGACGGCCGATAGTGGGCTGGGCCACATCCAGTTCACGCGCGGCTGCGGAAAACGAACCGGTTTCCGCCGTGACCAGAAAGGCACGGGCGCAGTTCCAATCAAATCGAATAGCAGACCAGTTCATGCAGATACGCATAGCACATAGGCAAATCTCGGCAATATGCATGGGACGCGCAAAAGATTAGATGACAGCTATCCTTTCAGACACCTTACTGCCTTTGGCAAAGATATTCAGATTGCAGGACCGCCCCGATGATTGACCCGAAAAAATTCTGGACCAAGATTGCCCCCCGCTACGCCAAACATCCGATCAAGGATATGGCGTCATATGAACACACGCTGGAGCGGGCGTTGTCCTATCTGTCGCCGGACCATTCGGTGCTGGAACTGGGCTGCGGCACCGGCACCACGGCGCTGCGACTGGCCGCATCCGGTGCGCAGATCACCGCGACCGATCTGGCCCCCGGCATGATCGAGATCGCTCGTGAAAAAGGGGCAGGCACACCGAACGTCACGTTCGAGGTCAACGGCATTCTGGATGCGCCCGAGGGCCCGTTCGACGTGATCATGGCCTATAACCTGCTGCATCTGGTCGAAGATGTTCCCGGCGCGCTGCAAGCGATCAAATCGCGACTGAAACCCGGCGGTCTGGTCATCACAAAATCCGCCTGCGTCAAAGGCGCGATGCCGTTCATCGGGCTGTTCTTGCCGGTGCTTCAATGGATCGGCAAAGCGCCCTACGTGAACTTCATGACGGTCGAGGAACTGGACGCGATGTTTGCGGATGCGGGCTTTGATACTGTGGAAACGGGTGTTTTCCCGAAAAAACCGCCCGCGCGGTTTATCGTGGCGCGGGCCTAGATCAGGCCCCGCCAGCGCATCACAGCCACAGCGACGGCAAACAGGATCACAAACTGCACGATCAGCCCCGCCGCGATGCCCAGCGCCGTCTTGATCCGGCGTTCTTTGACGTCGATGGCACTCAGGTGCCGTTCGCTGCGTTCAACCGCGCGGGCGATCATGGCGGGTTCAACGGTGCTGGCCAGTTGCGGGTGGCCTGCGATGTGTCCGCACTGCGACAGAAACTCAAGATCACGGCGCACCCATTTCGGCAGACGTCGCCCCGCCCTGGCCGCACGACGCGCCAGATTGCCACGACGCGCGCCTAGCCTGTCGGCCAGAAGCGCTTCGAGCCGTTCGATATCGGCGGTCAGGGTGGTCGTGTTGATCATGAGATACGGCTAACCGATTTTCGCACCGCAGAAAAGGCGCTGGCCACTGGTAAAGTGCCGCGCTATCCCTTCGGCATGTTGAACACCGTTGTGCATGGCACCCCGACCGACAAGCCCCCGCTTTTGATCGTGCATGGTCTATATGGATCGGCGCGCAACTGGGGTGTGATCGCAAAACGTCTATCGGACGAACGGCAGGTGGTTGCCGTCGACCAGCGCAACCATGGCAACAGTTTCCGCGCCGACCAGCACAGCTATCACGACATGGCGGGCGATCTGGCCGAAGTCATCGACGCCCACGGCGGTCAGATGGATGTCATGGGCCATTCCATGGGCGGTAAGGCGGCGATGGTTCTGGCACTGACCCATCCGGAAAAGGTGGGGCGGCTGGTGGTGGCCGACATCGCGCCCGTGGCCTACAGCCACGACCAGACGCAATATATCAACGCGATGAAGTCTATCGATCTGGACAAGGTCGCGCGCCGGTCCGATGCGGTGGAACAACTGGCGAAACTGGTGCCGGAAAAGACGCTACAAAGCTTTTTCACCCAAAGTCTCGATGTCGCCAACAAACGCTGGCTGCTGAATCTGGATGTGCTGGGGGCCGAGATGCCGAACATCATCGGCTGGCCGGGCACCACGGGCGAATTCCCGCGCCCGACCCTGTTCCTGACCGGCAGCGAAAGCGACTATGTCCTGCCCGAACACCGCGCCCATATCCGCGAGTTGTTCCCGCGGGCACGTTTCGCCAAAATTCCGGGCACGGGCCATTGGCTTCACGCGGAAAAACCGCGTGAATTCGAAGCCTCGGTCAGAACGTTTCTGAATTATGATTTCGGCGATTAAACGCCGCGGCAGACCTGTTCGGCGCGTCCGTAGAATTCTTTGTAACGATCCCAGAACCGGTCATGGTTCGGGCGTTTGGACATCTTGATATCCTGCGCGCGCTGCGGATCTTTGAAGAAGCTGACCGCGAGTGATTGATCCGAAGACGACAACGTCCGGTCCGCTGTGGCCTGCACACATCCGCACAACGACCGGCTGCGCGCCTTACGGTCCGACGACATACAAGCCGAATAGATCGGGCCGGTCGCGAAACGGGTCACTTGGGGGGAACCATAGCTACGGGTGCTGCCGCCACAGCCCGCTACGATGGCACAAATGCACAGTGCTGCCAAAACTCTCATATTTCTGCTCATATATCGCGCCAGTCTGCGCTGGCTGTTTGATTGCAAACATAATGCGCGAAAACGGCTGACAAGGCAATTCACGTTCTGAAATGGCCCTGTTTTCTATGGCCCGACTGCCAGAATCGACGCGAAACCATGCGCCCTTGACGTGTAGCGCATCATGCCACCTTGACCGGCCCCTGTTTCCGCTTCATATCCGCGTTTATGACACCACTTTCTCGCATCCGAAATTTCTCGATCGTGGCCCATATCGACCACGGAAAATCGACCCTCGCTGACCGGCTCATTCAGTTGACCGGCACCGTGGCCGAACGGGATATGAAAGCACAGCTTCTCGACTCGATGGATATCGAACGGGAACGCGGCATCACGATCAAAGCCAACACCGTGCGGATCGAATACCCCGCCAAGGATGGCGAGACCTATGTGCTGAACCTGATCGACACGCCCGGACACGTCGACTTTGCCTACGAAGTCAGCCGTTCCATGCGCGCGGTTGAAGGATCGCTGCTGGTGGTGGACGCGACCCAAGGCGTCGAGGCGCAAACACTGGCCAACGTCTATACCGCGATTGAAGCGGACCACGAGATCGTGCCCGTTCTGAACAAGATCGATCTGCCCGCCGCCGAACCCGAACGCGTCAAAGAACAGATCGAAGACGTGATCGGCATCGAAGCTGACAACGCTGTCGAGATTTCCGCCAAGACCGGTCTGGGTATCCCCGATGTGCTGGAAGCCATCGTCACCCGCCTGCCCGCGCCCCCGTCCGGCGATCCCGATGCGCCGCTTCAGGCGATGCTGGTGGATAGCTATTACGACTCGTACCTTGGCGTTGTGGTTCTGGTTCGGATCATGCAGGGCACCCTGAAAAAGGGCGACAACATCCGCATGATGCAAACCGGTGCGCGCTACGGCGTCGACCGTCTGGGCGTCTTCCGCCCGGCGATGCAGAATGTCGATGAACTGGGGCCGGGTGAAATCGGCTTCCTGACCGCGTCGATCAAACAGGTGCGCGACACCAAGGTCGGCGATACGATCACACACGAACGCCGCCAATGCGAAAAACCGCTGCCGGGCTTTAAGCCGTCTGTGCCTGTGGTTTTCTGTGGCCTGTTCCCCGTGGACGCCAACGACTTTGAAGACATGCGCGACGCCATCGAAAAGCTGGCTCTGAACGACGCGTCCTTTACCGCCGAGATGGAAACATCCGCCGCGCTTGGCTTTGGTTTCCGCTGCGGCTTCTTGGGCCTTTTGCACCTCGAGGTTATCCGCGACCGTCTGGAACGCGAATATGACATCGACCTGATCACAACGGCGCCGTCGGTTATCTACCACATCTACATGAAAGACGGCGAACAGATCGATCTGCACAACCCCGCAGATATGCCCGACCCGTCCAAGATCGACCATATCGAGGAACCGCGCATCAAGGCGACGATCCTTGTGCCGGACGAATATCTGGGTGACGTGCTGAAGCTGTGCCAAGACCGTCGCGGCATCCAGCTGGATCTGACCTATGCGGGTTCGCGCGCGATGGTGGTGTACGATCTACCGCTGAACGAAGTGGTCTTTGACTTCTACGACCGCCTGAAATCGGTCACCAAGGGCTATGCGTCCTTTGACTACCAGATGATCGGCTACCGCGAAGACAATTTGGTCAAGATGTCGATCCTTGTGAATGACGAACCGGTCGACGCCCTGTCGATGATGGTTCACCGCGACCGCGCTGAAATGCGGGGCCGCGCGATGTGCGAAAAGCTTAAGGATCTGATCCCGCGTCACATGTTCAAAATCCCGATCCAGGCGGCGATCGGCGGCAAGGTGATCGCGCGCGAAACCCTGTCGGCGCTGCGCAAGGACGTGACCGCGAAATGTTACGGCGGTGACGCGACGCGTAAGAAGAAACTGCTGGAAAAGCAGAAAGCCGGTAAGAAAAAGATGCGCCAGTTCGGCAAGGTGGAAATCCCGCAAGAGGCGTTCATCTCGGCGCTTAAGATGGATAGCTGAACCGGTTCACAATTAAACAAAGACGCGCCTTCGGGCGCGTTTTTTGTTTTGTGATCGGGTGCGGAGGAAAGGCCGAAGGCCGCCGTACCAGAGACGACGCGCCCAACGCGGCGGCTCTTTGGCGGATCGGTCACTTCCCGCCTTAGGTCCTACGGACTTGGTAAAGATAAAGCACTGCTGTTCCAACGCATAAGCGCCACCGCGCGCGTCATCTATGGTGCTATGTTGCATACATAGCTTGTGATCGGCGCAACCGATCTTACCTTTAGCACCATGCGTGCGTTGGCTTTGATCAGTCTGCTTGCGGCCTGTGACACGGGCCATCTGGGCAATCCCCCGACCCTGCCCGTTCGGGCCGTGGCAAACGGCATCGAAAACGCGGGCTATCAGGCGCAGCGGGATCGGGTGAAGGCATTCCTATCCGATCACATCGACGACCTGGACGACCCTGCGACGCTGGCGCGATTCTGGCGCGTGGCCCATGTGCCGCCCTCAAACCGTGCCAAGGTGCTACGTGAAATCGCAAAACTGCCAGCGTCGCCCGACCGGATCGAACAGGCCACGGTGATCACCATGGTCCATCTGTGATCGCGGCTTACCCCAACTCGGCCAGCAGCCCCTCGGCGCAGTGTTCCACCAGATCAAGGCAACCGTCGAAATCTCGTGTGTAGTACGGATCTGGCACATGGTCCGCGCCTGTATGCGCCGCGTAGTCGGTGAACAGCGCCACCGTCGCCAGCGCGCCCGCTGGCTGGATGCGGGATAGGTTGGACAGGTTGCTGTCGTCCATCGCGATGATCAGATCGAAGTCGTGGAAATCCTGCGCCGTGACCTGCCGTGCCCGCAATGGCGACAGGTCATACCCACGCGCCTTGGCCGCGGCCTGCATCGGGCCATAGGGAGGCTCGCCCACGTGCCAGTCGCCGGTACCTGCGCTGTCGATCTCTAACCGCACGCCCAATCCATCAGCCTTGGCGCGCAAAACGCCCTCGGCGCTGGGAGAGCGGCAGATGTTGCCCAGACAGACGAATAGGATACGGTGCGACATGTCATGCCCTTTGCTGGTTCACAGGGCATAACCTAACACGCGGCGGGCGGGGGTAAACAGCGATGGTGCAACGAAAAATCGTCATTCTGACTGGCGCAGGGGTTTCTGCCGAAAGCGGGCTTCAGACATTTCGCGCATCCGACGGGCTCTGGCACGAACATCGCGTCGAGGATGTCGCCACGCCCGAGGCCTTTGCCCGCGACCCCGCGCTGGTTCAGGACTTCTACAACATGCGCCGCGCCCAAGGGGCCAAGGCCGAACCCAACCCCGCCCATCACGCGCTGGCACGGTTGCAGGCAGACTATGACGGAGAGGTCGTGCTGATCACCCAGAACGTCGATGGCCTGCACGAGGCCGCTGGCGCAAAGGTGATTCATATGCACGGACAGCTGGATCAGGCGCTCTGCGCCACCTGCGGCCACCGCTGGCCCGCTCCGCTGGAGATGCAGGCCCAGCACCCCTGCCCCGCCTGTAACGCGCCCACAGGCCGCCCTGACATCGTCTGGTTCGGCGAGATGCCCTATCACATGGATGACATCATAGATCACCTCTATGACGCGACCCTGTTTGCCGCGATCGGCACATCGGGGCGGGTCTATCCGGCGGCGGGATTCGTGCGCGAAGCCAAGGACGCGGGCGCGTGGACGGTCGAGCTAAATCTGGACCCAAGCGATGTGGCCCGTGATTTCGACGATCACATCATCGGCCCTGCCAGCACAACCGTGCCCGCGTGGGTCGACAGCCTTTTGGCGTGATCCGGACAACAGAAAAAGCCCCGACCGTTTCCGGTGGGGCTTTTCGCATCCAACAGGATAGAAAGCTTACGCTTCGGCTTGTGCCTTGGCGATTTCTTTCTTCACTTTCAGCGCTGTTGCCGAAAGCTCAGTGTCTTTTGCTCTTGCCAGGAACTTGTCCAGACCACCGCGGTGATCGACAGTACGCAGAGCAGCTGCCGAAATACGCAGTTTGATACCGCGGCCCAGTGTTTCGGACTGCAGAGTTACGTCGTTCAGGTTCGGCAGAAAGCGACGCTTGGTCTTGTTGTTGGCGTGGCTGACATTGTTGCCAACCATCGGGCCCTTACCGGTCAGTTCGCAAACACGCGACATGGTCTTTTCCTCGTCTCTAAGGGCGAATGATCGGCCATCCGCCAAAATCAAAGGGCGCCGATTAGCAGCGCCCGGAATCTCGTCGGGCTTCTCTAGGCACTAAGCATGTGCGCGTCAAGCCTATCTGCGCCTAGCTTTGCAAGTAGGTCCTCAGAAACCTGTCTGCAGCGGCTGCAGCGGTCAATTCACCCTGTTCTACATCGTGCGAAAGCGCCTGCATCGCGCCTTTTAGCGGTTCTTTACTGAGTCGCGACAGCAATCCTTCGCGCACCTCTGATTCGAACCAGTAGCGCGCCTGTGCCGCGCGGCGGCTGTCCCAATGACCGTTTTCACGCCGCCAGTCCGCCAGCGCCTGCATTTCGTCCCACGCCTGCGCCAATCCGTTTTCTTCCAGCGCGGACACGGTCAGCGCCTTGGGGAAGCCTTGGGGATCTTGCGGACGCTTGCGCAACAGGCGCAGCGCACCGGCGTAATCGGCACAGGTGCGGGTGGCCGTGGCCTTCAGGTCGCCGTCGGCTTTGTTGACCAGAATGATATCGGCCATTTCCATGATGCCACGTTTCACACCCTGTAATTCGTCACCACCCGCAGGTGCCAACAGCAGCAGGAACAGGTCGGACATTTCGGCCACCACGGTCTCGGACTGGCCGACGCCCACGGTTTCCACAAGGATCACGTCAAAGCCCCATGCCTCGCACAGGCCAATCGCCTCGCGCGTGCGGCGGGCGACACCACCAAGGTGGGATTGGCTGGGGGACGGGCGGATAAAGGCGTTCTTTTCGCGCGACAGGCGGTCCATCCGCGTTTTGTCGCCCAGAATCGACCCACCCGACCGCGCCGACGACGGATCAACCGCCAGAACAGCAACCTTCAGCCCCTGTTCGATCAGCATCATGCCGAAGGATTCGATAAAGGTGGATTTGCCCACACCCGGCGTGCCCGACAGACCGATGCGCAGCGCCGATTTCCCGCCGCTTTGCGCGTTCACCTTTTCCAAAAGCTCGGTCGCCATCTGCCGATGATCGTCGCGGCCGCTTTCCACCAGAGTGATCCCACGGGCCAAGGCGCGGCGGTCGCTGGCCAGAATTCCGCTGGCTAGGGCGTCGATATCCATGGTGTGTGGCCTCCCATCCGTTCGGGGTTTTCTGCATGGCAGAGACAGGCTTGTCCAGTCGCCAAAGGGCTTATGCATGGCAGCTGTGCGCCGATACACCTTTACTTCTGCGGCCTTGTGACCCACGTCAGCGCTAACGGTTATTCAAACAGGAGCTTTTCATCATGTCGGACCCGAAAATCGGTATTTACGGATTGGGCACCATGGGCGCGGCGCTTGCGTTGAACATGGCAGACAAAGGAATTGCCATCGCGGTGTCGAACCGGACGGCCTCGGTCATTCCCGAATTTCTGGAACGCGCGGGCGATCTGGCGGATAATATCACCGCTGTGGACGACCTGAAGGCGCTGATCGACGCTCTGCCAAAACCGCGCAACCTGTTGGCCATGATCCCCTCGACCGGCCCGATGGATGCGTTTCTGGATGATGTGATCCCGATGCTGGAGGCGGGCGACACCGTAATCGATGCGGGCAACGCCGATTTCCATTCGACCCGCGCCCGGGCGGCGCGTCTGGCCGAACACGATCTGCACTTTGTGGGTCTGGGGGTTTCCGGTGGTGAAGAAGGCGCGCGGCACGGCCCGTCGATGATGATGGGCGGCACAGATCACAGCTGGTCTGAACTAAAGCCAGTACTGGAAAAGATCGCCGCCAAGTTCGACGGCGCGCCTTGTGTGGATCACCTTGGCCCCGATGGCGCAGGCCATTTCGTGAAGACCGTCCACAATGGCATCGAATACGCCGACATGCAGGTGATCGCGGAAACCTATGACATTCTGCGCAATGGTCTGGGGATGGATCTGCCTGCCGTCGCCGACCAGTTCGACGCGTGGAACGATGGCCCCCTTGGCAGCTACCTGATGGAAATCACCGCCAAGGTGCTGCGCTATGACGATCCCGAAACCGGCAAACCCGCCGTCGATGTGATCCGCGACAGCGCCGGTCAGAAAGGCACAGGCCGCTGGACGGTGATCGAGGCCGTGAAGCTGGGCCAATCTGCCACGATGATCGAAGCCGCCGTTGCGGGCCGCGCGTGGTCGGCGGAAAAGCCGTTGCGCGAACTGGCTGCCAAGGCCTTTGGCGAAGATCGCGGCGCGCTTGATCTGGACGTGACCACGATCGAGGCCGCCCTACGCGTGGCCCGTGTGCTGGAATACGCCCAAGGCTTCCGTATTCTGAAGGCCGCGTCGGATGAATACGACTGGAACCTTGATCCCGCCCGCATCGCCGAGATCTGGCGCGCAGGCTGTATCATCCGCGCCAAGATGCTGGACGATATTTCAGCCGCATTCCGCGATGGTGCGCCCGAGGGCCAGTTGCTGCTGGCCCCTGCTTTCCGCGACACGATCCAAGACGGCATCCCTGCGCTGCGTCAGGTCGTGGGTGCGGCCGTCGCCGCGGGCCTGCCCGTGCCTGCGCTGGCCTCGGCGCTGGCGTGGTACGACACGATGCGCCAGTCGCGCGGGACGGCGAATGTGGTTCAGGCGCAGCGTGATTTCTTTGGCCGTCACGGCTTTGAACGGCTGGACGCCGAGGGCGCGCATCACGGCCCTTGGTGGGATTGAACGCCTAGGTCCGGCGTTTCGCACGAAGCGTCGGATCAGCCTCGCGCGGGTTTTCCGGCCATGGATGTCTCGGATATCGCCCGCGCATGTCCTTGCGCACATCGGCATAGGAGGTGTCCCAGAAGTTCGGGATATCCATCGTGGTCTGCACAGGCCGCCCCGCCGGTGACAGTAGCGTCACGCGCAAAGGCCGCTTTGCCACGACAGGATGCACCGTCTGGCCGAACATTTCCTGTAGGCGCAGCGAAATCTCGGGATCGTCGCCGGAATAATCAATCGGGATGTCACGCCCCAAAGGCGTTTTGAACGCCGCAGGGGCGGCGGCGTCCAGCGCCTGCATCTGGTTCCAATCCAGCATGGCGCGCAGCGCGGGCAGCAGATCGAACTTCTTCCAGTCATCGGCGGTTTTCACACCGTTCAGATGGGGCAGCAGCCAGTCGTCCAGACTGTCCATCAGGGCCGCGTCCGACATATCCGGCAGATCGCCACCTGCGTCCCGCACCAGCATCACGCGGGCGCGGAAGCGTTTGGCTGCATCAGACAGCGACAGGCCCAGATCACGTACGCCGTCCAGCATGGCGGCGGCCACGGCATCAGAGGGCGCGTCTTTCCAGATGCGATCATCCAGCGCGATGGCCCCCAGCCGTTCCTGCTGACGCGCCACAACACGGCGGTCGCGTTTGGACCACGCGCAGCTGTCTTCCCACGCGATTTGATCGGCAAATAGCCCGCGCACTTCGCTGTCGCTGATGGCAATCGCCTGTCTGATCTTGGCTTCACGCGGGTCACCGTCCAGATCGGTTGCGACGATCAGGCGGCTGGCCCCCATAGGATCATCCGGCGCAAAGATCGCGCCCTTGCCGCCTGACAGCTGGAACCGTGGCGCATCGCCCTTGCGGCGCAGACCGACGCGGTCGGGATAGGCCAGCGCGGCCAACTCCGCAGGGCTAAGCCCCTTGGACGGGGTCTTGCCGCGCAGGCGCTTGGCCTCGGTGCGGATACGGTCCAGCGCGGGGCGGTTTACGTCATAGGGGTTCCGGTCGCGGAAAGCGCGCAGATCCTCCAGTGCCTTCAGGCGCAGCGTCAGGTCTGACGGCGCACCACGCAACGGATCACGATCCGCCAGCAAGGCGGCCAAAGGCGCGGCATCCGCCCCGCCCAGCACCATCATATGCGCCAGACGCGGGTGCAGCGGCAGCGCGGCGATCTGGCGACCGTGATCAGTGATGCGCCCCTGCCCATCCAACGCCCCCAACATGTGAAGCAACGCCTGCGCCTCGCCCAGAACGCCCGCGTTCGGTTGGGTCAGAAACGGCAGATCACCGGCCTCCGCCCCCCAAAGCGACAACTCTAGCGCAAGACCGGTCAGGTCGGCGGCCTCGATTTCGGCGGGTGGGAAGGGTTGCATGCCCCCTTCTTCGCCCTTGGTCCACAGGCGGTAACAGGTGCCTTCCGCCACGCGGCCCGCGCGGCCAGCCCGCTGTGTCGCCTCGGCCCGTGTGACGCGTTCTGTCACCAAACGCGACATGCCCGAGGATGGATCGAAACGCGCACGACGCGCGCGGCCACCGTCGATGACAACGCGGATGTCTTCGATGGTCAGCGAGGTTTCGGCAATAGACGTGGCCAGCACCACCTTACGGCCCTTGGTTTCGGGCCGGATCGCGGCGCGTTGGGCGGCGAAATCCATCGCGCCATATAGCGGCCTGATGTTGTGATCGGTTGGCAGACGGCCGGTCAGTTTGCCTTCAACCCTGCGAATTTCGCCTTCACCCGGCAGGAACACCAGAATGCCCCCGTCGGTTTCTGCGGCGGCGGAGACGACCAAATCGGCGACCGCATCTTCGAACCATTTGCCCTTGGGCACGGGGCGATCTAGCCAGCGGGTTTCTACGGGAAAACTGCGCCCTTCGGACGTGACGCGCGGGGCGTCCATCAGCTCGGCCAAGGGGCCTGCATCCAGCGTGGCCGACATCGCCAACAGGAACAGATCGTCCCGAAGCGCGCCTGCCACCTCAAGACACAGCGCGAGCCCCAGATCGGCATTCAAAGACCGTTCATGGAATTCGTCAAAGATCACCGCCCCGACACCCTCCAACCCCGGATCGGATTGCAGACGCCGGGTCAGGATGCCTTCGGTGACAACCTCGATCCGCGTGTTGGCGCTTACCTTGGCCTCACCGCGCACGCGGTAGCCCACGGTCTGCCCCACCTTTTCGCCCAGCACATCAGCCATACGTTCGGCGCTGGCACGGGCGGCCAGACGGCGGGGTTCCAGCATCAGGATTGTGCCGTCGGTCAATCCGGCTTCAAGCATCGCCAAGGGCACACGGGTGGTTTTACCCGCACCCGGCGGGGCCTCAAGAACAGCGCGGCCCCGCGATTGCAGGGCCGTCAGCAAGTCCGGTAATGCGTCTTCTATGGGAAGGCGCATGTCGCGATCACTTACCCAAACACCAGCGCATCACCGCCTTTTGCGCGTGCAGGCGGTTTTCGGCCTCGTCCCAGATGACCGAGTTCGGGCCGTCCATGACTTCGGATGTGACCTCTTCCTCGCGGTGGGCGGGCAGACAGTGCATGAACAGCGCGTCGGGCTTGGCGGCCTCCATCAACTGGCGGTTCACCTGATAGGGGCGCAGCATGTTGTGGCGACGTTCCTTGGCCGATTGCGCGTCATGCATCGACACCCAAGTGTCAGCGATGATCAGATCGGCATTTTCCACGGCCTTCATCGGATCACGTTCAATGGTGATCTGCGCGCCTTTGTTGCGGGCAAAGCCCACGAATTCCATCTCGGGGTCCAGTTGCACAGGGCCTGTAAAGGTCAGGTCACAGCCGAACTGCCCCGCTGCATGCAACCAAGAGGCACAGACGTTGTTGCCGTCACCGGCCCAGACCACCTTTTTGCCCGCGATGGGGCCACGGTGTTCTTCGAACGTCATGACGTCGGCCATGATCTGGCAGGGGTGCGTGCGGTCGGTCAGACCGTTGATCACCGGCACGCTAGCGTATTCAGCCATTTCCTCAAGCACGGCTTCGTCGAAGGTCCGGATCATGATCATGTCCACGTAGCGCGACAGAACACGGGCCGTGTCAGCGATGGTTTCGCCGTGGCCCAGCTGCATGTCGTTGCCCGACAGCACCATGGTTTCGCCGCCCATCTGGCGCACGCCCACGTCGAACGACACGCGCGTCCGCGTCGAAGGTTTTTCAAAGATCAAAGCAACCATGTGGTTTTTCAGCGGCTGCTCCGCATCCGGCGTCGCCTTGGGCGCACCGTTGCGGGCCTGCTTCATGTCTTTGGCCTGTTCGATCATCTGCCGCAAATCGGCGGGATCGGTTTTATGGATATCCAGAAAATGGTTCATAACAGCGTTTCTTTTCCTTTGGCGAAGGCAGCGATCAGACCGCCCGCCCCCGCAATATATTCATGTGATTAAGATCAGGCAGAGGCACCCTGCGCCGCGAGCGCGGTTGCCACCGTGGTCAGACGTGTCAGCGCTTCGTCGATCTCGGCCATGCTCAGCGTAAGGGGTGGCAACAGACGCACCACGTTGTCGGCCGCAGGCACGGTGATCAGTTCGTTGTCATAGGCCTTGTTGACGACATCCATATTGGTCACACGGCATTTCAGACCCAGCATCAGGCCGCTGCCGCGCACTTCCTCGAACACCTGCGGATGCAGCGCGACCAGCCCTTCAAGCCCCTGGCGCAGATGACCGGCCTTGCGGTTCACCTCGGCCAGAAATTCTTCGTCCGCGATAATATCCATAACCTTGCCGCCCACGGCACAAGCCAGCGGGTTGCCGCCATAGGTCGATCCATGCGTGCCAGCCGTCATGCCAGAGGCCGCGTTTTCAGTTGCCAGCACGGCACCCAGCGGGAAGCCACCGCCGATGCCTTTGGCGACCATCATGATATCCGGCGTCACACCGGCCCATTCATGCGCAAACAGCTTACCTGTCCGGCCCATGCCGCACTGGACCTCGTCAAAGATCAGAAGCGTGCCGGTTTCGTCGCACAGATCGCGCAGGCCTTTCAGGCACTGATCCGGAACGGGGCGAATGCCGCCTTCCCCCTGAACGGGTTCGATCAGAACAGCCGCCGTGCGATCCGTGATCGCCGCGCGTGTCGCGTCGTGATCCCCCCAAGCGATATGGGTGAAGCCCGGCAGCAGGGGCGCAAAGCCCTTCACCATCTTCTCGGATCCCGCCGCGGCGATCCCCGCCGACGACCGACCATGGAACGATCCGCCGAACGTGACGATCTCGGTCCGGCCCTCATCGCCTTTGTCGTACCAGTACTTGCGCGCCATTTTCACGGCCAGTTCGCAGCTTTCGGTACCCGAGTTGGTAAAGAACACCGTGTCGGCAAATGTGTGCTCCACCAGCTTGTCCGCCAGCGCCTGCTGTTCGGGGATCTGGTACAGGTTCGACACATGCCACAGCTTGTTCGCCTGTTCGGTCAGCACCTGAACCAGTTCAGGATGCGCATGACCCAGCGCGTTCACCGCAATCCCTGCGCCAAGGTCCAGAAAACGTCGGCCGTCTGCCTCGATCAACCAGCTTCCTTCGCCTTTGACGAACGTCAGCGGAGCACGATTATAGGTCGGCAGAATAGACGGGATCATAGTGGTATCCTCATAAAAGAGCCCGATTGGTGCCAAGGGCACGGGGGCAAGTCAAGGTTTTGCAGTGTTTGAAAGGGGTGAACAGGATCGTCCCGCCGCATTTCGGCAGGAAAATGAGACTTAGATGTCTCGTCGCAAGATCAGATCGGTGTTCATAAGCGGCGCTATGGCAGCAGATCCCCCCTCTGGCAAGAGATTCCTGACGTGGGCGCGCGTTTTCGGTCTTTTCATTCAGAACATGCTGCGTATAGTCGCGCCCATGATGATCAAAGGCCATATCACAGCACTTTCGCACCGCCCTTCGGCGGCGGCGACGCTTGGCCTGCTTCTTCTCCTAACCCGCCTCTGAGCGCGTCCCTAACGGCGCGGCCGCTCAGAGGAGTACCGGGATACGCGTCGGACAAGGACCCAGGAGAAGATAGAAGAGAGACCTGACATGACAGACACGACCAAAGACCGCGTGGTTATTTTCGACACCACTCTGCGCGACGGCGAACAATCGCCCGGCGCCACAATGACACATGACGAAAAGCTCGAGATTGCCGAGCTGCTGGACGACATGGGCGTCGACATTATCGAGGCAGGCTTTCCGATCGCCTCGGAAGGTGACTTCCGCGCTGTGTCGGAAATTTCCGAACGTTCTAAGAACTCCGTGATCTGCGGTCTGGCGCGCGCCAATTTCAACGACATCGACCGCTGCTATGAGGCCGTGAAAAAAGCCGCCCAGCCGCGTATCCATACGTTCATCGGCACATCGCCGCTGCACCGCGCGATCCCGAACCTGACCATGGACGAAATGGCGGTGAAGATCGAAGAAACGGTCACACATGCCCGCAACCTTTGTGACAACGTCCAGTGGTCGCCGATGGATGCCACCCGCACCGAATGGGATTACCTCTGCCGCGTTGTCGAAATCGCGATCAAGGCCGGTGCCACCACGATCAACATCCCCGACACCGTTGGCTACACCGCCCCGCGCGAAAGCGCCGATCTGATCAAACGCCTGATCGAAACGGTGCCGGGCGCGGATGAGGTGGTCTTTGCCACGCACTGCCACAACGACCTTGGCATGGCGACAGCAAACGCGCTGGCCGCCGTCGAAGGCGGCGCACGCCAGATCGAGTGTACGATCAACGGTCTCGGCGAACGCGCAGGTAACACCGCACTGGAAGAGGTCGTCATGGCCCTCAAGGTGCGCGGCGATATCATGCCCTTTGAAACCGGCATCGACACCAAGAAAATCATGCACATCTCGCGTCGCGTGGCAGCTGTGTCGGGCTTCCCCGTGCAGTTCAACAAGGCCATCGTCGGCAAGAACGCCTTCGCGCATGAATCCGGCATCCACCAAGACGGCATGCTGAAAAACGCCGAAACCTTCGAAATCATGCGCCCCGAAGACGTGGGCCTTTCCGGCACGTCCCTGCCCTTGGGCAAACATTCGGGCCGTGCCGCCCTGCGTGACAAACTGCGCCAGCTGGGCGTCGATGTGGGTGACAACCAGCTCAAGGACATCTTCGTGCGGTTCAAGGATCTCGCCGACCGCAAGAAAGAGGTCTACGACGAAGACATCCTCGCACTGGTCACAGCCACAAACACCGATGCCATATCGGACAGCCTGCAGATCGTGAACCTCAAGGTCATCTGCGGCACAGGTGGCCCGGCAGAGGCGACGCTGGAAATGGAAATCGATGGCAAGGAAGAAACCGCCGTTTCCGAAGGCGACGGTCCGGTGGATGCGACCTTCAAAGCGGTCCGTATGCTGCACCCGAACAAGGCACGCTTGCAACTCTATCAGGTTCACGCTGTGACCGAGGGCACCGATGCACAGGCCACCGTCACCGTCCGTCTGGAAGAAGACGGCATGATCGCCACGGGCCAGTCCGCCGACACAGACACGGTCTACGCGTCGGCCAAGGCCTATGTGAACGCACTCAACCGCCTGATCATGCGCCGTTCCAAATCCGAAGGATCGGATGCCAAGGAAGTCAGCTACAAAGACGTTAACTGACGCCCGCCAAAGGCACCCGCCCGAGGAGGCGGCCAAAGGCCAACGACGAGATAAACCAGCACGCGGTCCCATCGGGGCCGCGTTCCTTTTGGTAAAGCCTAGCGCTCCAGACCCAACGCCTCGGCAAAGGCTTCGGAAAACTGCCGCGCGCCTTCCAGGGTCAGGTGGTTGCCGTCCGTGTAAACCTGATTTTCCTCGCGGTACGCGCCCCAGAACAGGTCGTGGAAATCATAAAAGGCAACGCCGGTTTCCTCGGCCAATACCTCGATACGCGGGCGTTCCTCTTCCCAAAGCGCGTTCAACACCGGATCGTTGAAATAGGTTTCCGTCATCGGTGCCACGAACATCACGAATTCGGCGCCTGCGGCTTCGGTTTCCGCGATCATCGTGCGCAGCAGCGAAAGATTGAAATCACGGATGCCCGGCACTTGTTCCAATGCCGATTTTGCGCGTTCCCCGTGATCCCATGCGTTCAACTGGCCTGAATTGTCCAGACAATGGGCCGCCATCGGATAGCGCGGAAACCCGTTGCGCTGGCCGAACTCATGTGGGTGGCTCAGCGGATTGCGCAGCACGCCACAGCCCTGCGCGGCGATTGCGTCATCCACATCCCCCATCGCGCGGCGCACAAGCTGGGAAATCGCGTCTTTGGTCATCTGGTTCACGCGCACAAACGGCATGACCGAAAAATGCGTGTGAAAGAAAATCCTTGCCCGCTCGGCAAAGCTCATGTTGGCGTCATCGGCGGGCATCGGCGTGTTTTGCAGCCATGACGACTCGATCAACCAGTTTTCCGGCGTTGTGATCCGGTGATCATGATCCAACAGCGCAGGCGACACGGGCATAAACACATAGTCCAGCCCCTCCACGCGCGACAGCGCGGCCCGCAGTTTCAGATCAGCGGTCCAGATATCCCCCAGATCTTCATTCAGGGAATGCCCAACCAACCCCATCGCGGGATAATAGACTGCCCGACCATGGGACGCGCCCAAGGTGATCGCGTCCAGCCTGTCTTCCACCTCATAAAAGGCGTCCACCGGCTCAACGCGCTGTGCTTTGGGCACGAACACCGTACCCACGACAAAGGGAACCGCAAAAACAAAGGCCGTCAGGGCGACGAACCACAGGAACAGGCGCTTAAAACTCAAAGTAGATAAACTCCTGCGTGTTGAAGTTACCCAGCAGGATCACCGCAGCACAGATCAGCCCGATCAGGATCGGACGCACCATCGGCACCTCGGCCAGCGCCTCGATGTTCCAGCGGTTGCCGCGCCATGCGTTCCAGTCGTTCAGGAACAAGAACGCCATCATGCCCAATCCCACCACAAAGTTTTCGCGATACTGGCCGTCGGCGATAATGCCGATCCCCAGATCGGTTGAAAACATCGTGCCAAGCTGGCTGATCAGATGCTGCGTGTCGGTGATGAAAAACATCGGGGCCGAGATCGAGCAGGTCAGCAAAACCGCCGTATGTCCTGTCATCTTGGCCAGCCACTCCGGCCCGTTCAAATGCGCCAATACGCCCGAAATCGGCCCCCACACACGCATCAAAATGCCCTGCGTCAGACCGAACAGCACAAAGTTCCACGACGCCCCGTGCCACAATCCGATGATCACCATCGCCATAATCGCCGTCAAAGACCGCCACGGTTCCTGCGGATAGCGCCGCGCAATGGGAATGTGGATGTAATCCGTCACCCAGCGGGTCAGCGTTATATGCCAGCGCTGCCAGAAGCCCGTCAGGTTGCGGGCAAAAAACGGCTGGCGGAAGTTTTCAGACAGGGTGATCCCCATCATCCGTCCCAGCCCGCGCGCGATCAGCGTGTAAGCCAGAAAATCCGCATAGACCTGCACCGTGGCGCAGAACCCCACGCCCCACATCAACAGCCCGCCTTCGCTGGTCCAAAGCGCCGATTGCACAAAGCCCGCGATGTTGTCGGCCACAGCCAGTTTGCAGAACACGCCCCACGCCACCAGAACCATGCCGCTTTCGCACATATCGCGACTGGGCATCGGCAGTGCCTTGATCTGCGGCATAAGCCGCCCCGCCCGTTCAATGGGGCCTGCAACCAGCTGCGGGAAAAAGCTAACGTACAGAAAATACGTGAAAAAGCTTTCCTCTGGCTTCAGCTTTTTGCGGTAGATGTCGAACGTATAGCTCATGGTTTGGAGCGTGTAGAACGAAATCCCCAAAGGCAGCACAAGGTTGTGCAGCACCATATCCGTGCCGGTCACCGCCTGCACGTTGGAGGCAAAGAAGTTCCAGTATTTGAAGAAGAACAACAGACCCAGATTGAACAGGATCGACAGGATCAGCCACGTCTTGCGGTCGCGCTGCTGGTCTGCGGCGTAAATCTTGCGGCCCGCCACATAGTCGATGACAGCCGAGCCCACCAGAAGCGGTAGATATTTGGGGTCGTACCACGTATAGAAAATGATCGACGCCAACGCCAAAAGCACCGGTCGCTTCTGCGCCGAGATCGCAAAGTACCCCAAAAGAAAAAGCGGGGTGAAAATCGCAAAAGGTAACGAAGTGAAAGACATCTACTGCTGCTGCCGTCTTATTGTTAACGCGAGAGTGTAACCCTAATTCGCGCTATACAACGGCACGTTCTGGGCATTTACGCGTCATGATGCGGCATTCACATCACAGTGACCGAATATCACAGCATGGAAACCAGCACTTGATCCGGCGGACGGTGACCATCTGCAAAGGTTTTGATGTTGATGATCACTTTTTCACCCATTTCCAGACGGCCTTCGCGTGTGGCCGATCCCATGTGGGGTAGCAACACGACGTTGGGCAGATTCCGCAGCGCCGGGTTCACGTCGGTTCCGTGTTCGTAAACGTCCAGACCGGCACCGGCCAGTTCACCGGCCTCAAGCATCCGGCCAAGCGCGTTTTCATCGATCACTTCGCCCCGCGAGGCGTTCACGATCACGGCGTCAGGTTTCATCAGCTTCAATCGGCGGGCGTTCATCAGATGGAAGGTCGATGGTGTGTGCGGGCAGTTGATCGACACGATGTCCATGCGCGCCACCATCTGGTCCAGACTGTCCCAATAGGTCGCGTCCAGCGACTCTTCGACCTCGGGGCGCAAGCGTTTGCGGTTATGATAGTGGATCTGCATGCCGAAGGCCTGCGCACGCTTGGCCACCGCGCTGCCGATCCGGCCCATGCCCAGAATACCCAGACGACGCCCACTCAGGCGCCCGCCCAGAAACGCGGTCGGTGCCCAACCGGCCCATTCACCCGATTGCATCACGGCCATCCCTTCGGGAATGCGGCGCGTGACGCCCATAATCAGCGCCATGACCATATCGGCAGTATCATCCGTCACAACGCCCGGCGTGTTCGACACCATGATGCCGCGGTTGCGGGCGGTGCCGACATCGATGTGGTCCACACCAGCGCCGTAGTTGGCGATCAGTTTCAACTGGGGTCCAGCCTGCCCGATCATGCCCGCATCAATGTGATCTGTCAGCGTCGGCACCAGCACATCTGCGGTTTTCATCGCTTCGACCAGATCGTGTTTTGACATGGGCGTATCGTCTTCGCGCAATGTGACGTTGAACAATTCGCTTAGTCTGGTTTCGACCTGTGTGGGTAGGCGTCGCGTGACAACAACACTCAGACGTTTTGATGGCATCTAAAGATCCTCGGGCTTTCCCTGAAACGGCTTTAAAGGCAGAGTGTCTTAAGTCGGGACGGGGCACAAGAACCCCGCCGGAAAAACTAGAGCAGGACAGCAAATGATGACGAAAGTGAAAGCTTTGGGGCTGATCGCCGCCCTGATGCTGGCGCCTGTAGCCGCAGCGGCGCAGGATGCGCGCGGGTCGGTGACGAACCTGCCTTTGCCCCGCTTTGTGTCGATGAAAGCATCCGAGGGTAACGTGCGTCGCGGCCCATCGCTGAGCCACCGGATCGATTGGGTCTATGTGCGCCGCGACATGCCGCTGGAAATCACCGCCGAATTCGGACACTGGCGCCGCGTGCGCGACCGTGATGGCGCGGGCGGCTGGGTGCACTATTCGCTTCTCAGCGGTGTGCGCACTGTGATCGTGGAACGCGATATGCTGGATCTATACGCCAAACCTGATGAACGGTCGCAGGTCACGGCGCGCCTGGCGTTGGGTGTGATCGCAAAGCTGGATGAATGCACCGCAACGTGGTGCAGGGTCGAGGCCGGCGGCTATGACGGCTGGGCCCCGAAAGACGCGTTCTGGGGCGTCAAACCGGATGAAATCCGCGAATAATCACACCGAAGCGGGTCACTCGTTAAACAAAGACGACGTGGTTAACCCGCTTCGTGCATCAGGATTGCGGCCTCGGACGTGATCAGGTTGCGACGCGCCGACTGACCATAGCTGTAAGGGTTGTCCGACAGCTTGGGCATCAGATCCAACAGGCGCGTACGGTCGTGCGAATCCAGCGAAGACAGCGACGCCATGGCCGGATGGAAGCTTTCGGTTTCCACGCCATTGGCAAAGATCACTTCATGCTTCGGCAGCATCAGGTGCACATAGGTCACCTCGCGCATTGCGGAATCCTGAATGATGGTTTCGCCGTTGATCAGGTCTTTAGCGGCGACCAGCACTTCGCGTTCGTTAAACAGCGACTGCGCCACTGCACCGCGCACGATCAGACGATGCTCCGGCGATACAAGGAATTCGTCCTCGGGCCGTCCGATCCCGAAGGCACCGGCGCGGATACGCACGGGACGCAGTTTCGGCATCGCAAACAGACGAGCACCTGTCATGCGACGCGCACCGGTCCACAGGATTTCCTGCAAGCCGCTGTCTTTGGTCTGAACCAGATCGCCTTCACGCAGGTCTTCCACCGGACGCTCACCGTATTCGGTCATGATCCGTGTGCCGGGCGTGAAACAGATCACACCACCCGTGCGCCCCTCAACGGACGGGAAATGGCGTTGATCAATCGTATGATGCACGATCCACAAATCGGTATTCCGCGGCGGCTGTTCGCCCGCGAACATCAGCAAAGGCTGCGTGCCATTGCCGGTATCAATCAGCGTGATCGTGTAACTTTGCACCCCGTTCGAGACCACAAAGTGTTGGTCCATCTGGGTGAAGTCCGTCTCGGGTTCCGCGACGAACGGTTTGTTTTCCAGCGCTGCACCGACAAGTCGATGCACCATGCGTGCCGCACGGCGCCGGTTTTTCACCATGTCTTCGGTTTGCTCTAGCCGCAGTATGGAACTCGGGCCATCCACGCATACCGGTTCCCCTTGCCAGGACCAGGAAGCCCCAACAATCAGAGACGCCAGTGGCGCTGCATCCAACCCATCCACACTAGTTTGCGACCAAGAGACCACGAAGGTGCCCCTATAGTCAGTCCCCATGTGCCTGTATGCCTGCTCGTTGTTTTGTCGTTTTTTGTTTTTTAAACGTATATCAAAAGTTAGTGATTTATCAAAGGACAACGCAAAGCAATTAACTCAAAATTAACGAATTGGTCAGGAATTGTGATGCGTAAATACAACAAAACATGCAACTTAGCCGCGAAATACAGTCAGAATGAGAATTTGAGTTGGGTTGCGCCCACAAACTGACCCTCGGGTTGGCCTTCAAATTCCTCTTGCAACCACGACGTGCCGTAGAACAGGCTCAGGTTGCCACGCTGGAAATTGCCCCCTGCCCGCAGACGGGCGCGGGTTTCTTCCATTTCCGGGCCTGTACCCTCGGGAAGATAGATGCTGTTTTCCATCTGGGTCAGGTCACCTCCCAGCAAGAACGAAAAGCCGTCCTGTCCGCCACGGATCACCTCGTAGCGATGACCTGTCACAGGGTCGCGGACCAGCAGGCCACCTTGCCCGTATTGGCCGAACGTCAGGTCAAACCCGACGCGCCCCAACGTTTCGTCACCCACGCGCAGTTCTGCAAAGGGGCGCACCTCGGCAATAGACCCAAGGCTGTAACCGCGTCCGACCTCGCCCACAAAGGTCGGATGAAAACCATTTTCGATCTGGTTCGACAGAACCGACTGGCTGGGCGGGTTAATCCCCATGATATCGTGCATGGCCGTCTGCACCTGTGACACGCCGGTCTGCGGTCCGGTGATCACCAGATCGGTGCCAAGCGCAATGTCCGCCCCGAACCGCTGAAAATGGGTGTGCAGACCGAAGGACAGGATGCCCGCATAGCGGCGGTCGTCGGGGTTGAAATACACAAGGTTGGATGGACCGATCACCCGACCATGGCTGCGCAGTTCCAGAATGGCGCCAGCCTCGGTCGGCAGTTCGCCCATCCACGCAGGCCCCCAGATACGGCTTGCGGTAATGGACCCTGTCTGCCAGCGATCCTCGAAATCACCCAACGTGTCATTGGTCAGCAAAAGCCCGTAGCCCAGCTTTTCCCGCGCTTGGGCGGAGGCGCTGTGCGTCATGCCAATCAAACCGATCACCAACAGGGCGATCAGGGAAAGAACTGTTTTGCCGAAAGGTTGGCCTGCAAATAGTCGGAACATTGTGACTGCTTTTTTCATCGTTGGGTGTCCACTTGTTACCCTACGACGCCTGCAAACCCCGCGCCATTCCGACGGGAAACTTTGCCGGAAAAATCTACCAGCCGACGTTCAAACGCAACAGGCCCCGATGTGGGGCCTGCGTTTGTTTCGATGCTTAGGTTTCCTGCGTGTCGACCACAGCCTTGGTCGCCCATTGGGAATCCTCACTGGGCTGCGGCGGCTTTTGACAGGTGCCGGTATGGATATGCACCTTGGCGATGAACAGCGCCGAAATGGGCGCGGTCACAAACAGGAAGGCCATGATCAGGATGTGCTGGATGGTGCCGTGCCCGCTCAGAAAGGAATCGATCATCGCCGCCATCAGCAACGCACCAATCCCCAGCGTGCCCGCCTTGGTCGGACCATGCAGGCGCTTCATCGGCATATCCAGCTTCAGCAAGCCAAAAGAGCCCACAATGGTGAACAGCGCCCCGATCAATAGGCTAAGCCCGATCAGAATATCAGCAAAACCGGTCATTCGATGATGTCCCCCCGCAGCAAGAAGCGCGCATAGGCCACGGTGGACACAAAGCCCAGCATGGCAAAGATCAGCGCCGCTTCGAAATAAACCTGTGTGCCCTGATAGAGCCCCACAAGAACGATCAGACCGATGCCGTTGATCACCATGGTATCAAGCGCAAGGATACGGTCCCCGGGACCAGGCCCGATAACCAGACGCACCATCGCCAAAAGCTGGCTGACCGACACCGCCACAAAGGCGATGATCAACGCATAGTCGGCAAAGACTTCGGGTGACATCATTCGAAAATCTCCTTCAGGCGGGCCTCGTAGCGCTGTTTGATATCGTCACGCACGGCGTCCGGATCATCCGCGTCCAGCGCGTGAACCAACAGGCAGTGGCCTTCGTCCGACAGATCGGCAGACACGGTGCCGGGTGTCAGGGTAATGGTACCCGCCAGCATGGTGATAGCCTCGGGCGTTTTGATATCCAGCGGGATGTTGACCCATGTGGATTTCATCTTGGCGTTCGACTTGGTCATCACGATCCACGCGACCTGAACGTTGGCCACCAGAATATCCCAGATCACCAACAGCGTGTAGCTGACAAGTTTGCCAAAGCGGATACCGCGCGGCACGTCCGGCCAGTAGGCCACGGTAGCCTGAGGGATCAGGATGCCAAGGATCGCGCCGAACACGATGGTCCCAAGGCTGAGGCTAGAGTTCAGGATCGCCCAGACCAGAATAAGGATCAGGGTCAATGCAGGGTGCGGCAAAAGCCGTCGCAGGGCTGAACGCGCCATATCAGTGTCCCTCCTTCTCGTCTGCTACGCCGCGGGCGTCGTCTTTCTTATCGCCGTAGTCCTTGTCATGCGCCTTGGACAGGTCCTTGCCCGGTGTTTCCAGAACTTCGGAAATATAGGGCTGCGGCGCAAACAACTGGGCCGAGGTCGCCGCCAGATAGCGGTTGATCGGACCGGCCAGAACTGTATGCGCCACGATAAGCGCAATCAGCAGGCCGATGGCCACGAACGGCAGAACCGGCGGTTTGGGTTGTTCGACCGGCTCGTCCGAGGGTTCTTCGGACGCTGCCACCTGGCGCGCCTTCCAGAACACGGTGCTGCCTGCACGACCAAATCCGACAACGGCAATCAAAGACGTGCCAAGGATCACGGCCCATGCCCAGACCATCAGGTCAGACGTGTAGGTCGCATCCAAGATCAGAAGCTTGCCGACAAAGCCGGACAGCGGCGGCAAACCGGCCATCGCAATCGCTGCGGCAAAGAACATGCCCGACAGCAACGCGTTGCTTTGGATCGGCTTACTCGCGGTCAGCGCCAGCCCCGCCTCGCCCCGCTGTTCACGCACCTGATCCACTATCAGGAACAGCGCAGCGGTCGCCAGCGTGGAGTGAACGACATAATAAAGCGCGGCGGTGATGCCTGTTTCGGTGAACAGCGACACAGCCGTGGTCAGCATGCCCATCGATCCGATGACCGCGAAGGCCACCAGACGATCCAGCTGCTTTGCGCCCAGAACGCCGACCATGCCGACCACAAGGCCGATCAGACCCAGCGGCATCAGCCATGTGTCAAAGAGCCCTTGGGTGATCTCCAACTCGGGCGGGAAGACCATCGTGTAGGTACGGATGATCGCATAGGCACCGACCTTGGTCATGATCGCGAAAAGCGCGGCCACCGGACCGGGTGCCTCGGCATAGGAAGACGGCAGCCAGAAGTGGATCGGCGCAATCGCCGCCTTGATCGCAAAGACAAGGATCAGCAGAACAGCCGCCACGCGGATGCCTGCGCTGCCCTCGGGCTGGATCGCCGCGACGCGGTTCGCCAGATCGGCCATGTTCAACGTACCGGTTTCCGCATAAAGCGCGCCCAGCGCGAACAGGAACAGGGTCGAGCCCAGCAGGTTATACAGCACATACTGCGTACCCGCCTTCAGCCGCTTGGTGCCGCCACCGTGGATCATCAAACCGTAAGAGGCGATCAGCAGGACTTCGAAGAAGACGAACAGGTTGAACAAGTCGCCTGTCAGGAACGCGCCCATGATGCCCATCAGCTGGAACTGGAACAGCGCATGGAAATGTTGCCCGCGTTTGTCCCAGCCAGAGCCGATGGCATAAAGCAGAACACACAAGGCCAGAACGGCGGTCAGCAGAACCATCATCGTCGACAGGCGGTCGCCCACCAGAACGATCCCGAACGGCGCGGCCCAGTCGCCCATTTGATACAGCGTGATCGTGCCGTCAGAGGCATTCCGCGCCAGACCGGCAGCCAAAGCCACCAGCGCCGTGGTGCCGGCAAGGTTGAACACCCGCTGAATGGTCAGATGGAAACGCGCGACCAGAACGATAAAGGCCGCCAACATCGCCGGAAGGACGATGGGCAAAGCAATCCAGTGGCTCATGCCTGACCCTCCTTTTCGTCCAGATCATTCACGTGATCATCATTGGCCCCCAGATAGGCGCCCAAGGCGATAACCACGACAACCGCCGTCATACCAAAGGAAATCACGATCGCAGTCAGAACCAGCGCCTGCGGCAGCGGGTCGGTGTAGGTTGCTGCATCCGACAGGATCGGCGGCGCGCCCACGGTCAGACCACCCGACGCGAACAGAAAGATGTTCACCGCGTAGGTCAGAAGCGACATGCCGATGATGACCGGAAAGGTCCGAAGGCGCATCGCCAGATACAGCCCTGCGGCTGTCAGGATGCCAATTGCACTTGCGACAAGCAGTTCCATATCACGCAGCTCCTTCTTGGTTGGGAGTTTCTTCTTCGCGGGACGGATCGATATCCATCGGGTAATCGCTGTCCGGCACATGCGCACGGCGCGCCAGACGCGAGAAGCTTTCAAGCGACAGCATCACCGCACCGACGACCGCAAGGAACACGCCAAGGTCAAAGCCCATGGCCGAGGCCAGTTCGAACTTTTCCATCGGCGGGATGCGGAAGTAGCCAAACGACGATGTCAGGAATTCGTGACCGGTGAACCATGCGCCGATACCCGTCAGGCCCGCTGCCAGAACACCTGCGCCAATGATCCCGTGGTACGGATACCGCTGACGATCAGACGCCCATGCGAAACCCGACGCCATATACTGCATCACCACCGCAATCGCGACGACCAGACCGGCGATAAAGCCGCCACCCGGTTCGTTGTGACCGCGCAGGAAGATGTAAACACCCACCAGCAGGACAACCGGCATCATGATGCGTGTCAGAACAACCATCATCGTCGGGTGACGGTCGCCCGCCAATGGTTTGTCCGGCACACGGTTCAGCAACCGCGCGCGCACAGGACCATTCAGCAGCGTTTCGGTCAGGGCATAGATAACCAGCGCCGCAATCCCCAGAACGATGATTTCACCGAAGGTATCAAAGCCACGGAAATCAACGAGGATCACGTTCACGACGTTGGTGCCGCCGCCGCCTTTGTAGGAATTCGCCAGATGGTATTCCGAGATCGAATTCTGAACGAAATCGCCCAGCAACAGATGATAGGTTAGCGCCGCGGCACCCAGACCGCCCAACACGGCAACAACCGCATTGCCCAGCTTGTGACCTGCGCTGCTTTCGGCAGGCGTCACATCCGGCAGGAAGTTCAGCGCCAGCAGCATCAGGATGATCGTCACCACCTCGACCGAGATCTGCGTCATCGCAAGGTCAGGCGCGCTGAAGTAGGCGAAACCGACGGATACCACCGTGCCGATGATCCCCATCAGGATCAGGGCAACCAGACGGTCACGGTGTTTGAACACAAGGAACAACGTCGCCGCGACCAGTGCGACCCAGCCCAGCAAGGCGACCTCGGTCATGGGCTGCGGTTCGAACACGCGGCCACCGGAGTTGCCGGTCATCCATGCGTGCCCCGCCAGCGCGGTGATGGTCAGCGACAGGATCGCCGCGTAGCGGGTGAATGCGCCGTCATGCAGGGTGGCCGTGATCTTTTCCGCAAGGCCCGCGAAGAACGCGACGATGCCTTCGAAGATGGTCTTGGCCTCGGGGCGCGGGGTGGCATCCCATGCCGCCTGCGCACCTTTGTGGATTGCCAACAGGATCAGACCGCCAACAACCGCAATGATCGACATGAACAGCGGTGTTTTAAAGCCGTGCCAGATCGCAAGGTGATAGTCCGGCACCGCATAGACACCGCCCAGAACGGCGCCAGCGACTGACTTGACCAGCGGCTCGACCAGGAACGGCGCAACACCGATGATGACGACCAGTGTCACCAGCAGCGCGGGCGAGAACCACATGCCTTTGTTCGGATCATGCGGATGGCCCGGATAATCGTCGCGCTTGGGTCCAAAGAAGGTGTGCACGATAAAGCGGAAGGAATAGGCCGCCGAGAACAGCGCGCCGAACGTGGCAATCGCAGGCACCAGCCAATGCGGCCCGAACAGCTGCGTCTCCAGCGTTTCCCCCAGCATCATTTCCTTCGAGATGAAGCCGTTGAACAGCGGGATACCCGCCATCGACAGCGCCGCGACAGTCGCGATCGCCGCCGTGATCGGCATCAGGTGACGCAGACCGCCAAGGCGGCGGATGTCACGCGTGTGCGCCTCGTGATCGACAATACCTGCCGACATGAAGAGCGCGGCCTTGAACGTCGCGTGGTTCAGGATGTGGAAGACCGCCGTCAGCACACCAAAGGCCGTACCTGTGCCCAAAAGCATCGTGATCAGGCCCAGATGCGACACGGTCGAAAACGCCAGAAGCGCCTTCAGGTCATGTTTGAACAGCGCAATCACCGCGCCCAGAACCATGGTGATCAGGCCCGCGGTCGTCACGATGTAGAACCATTCGGGCGTGCCGGACAGAACCGGCCACATGCGCGCCATAAGGAAGATGCCGGCCTTAACCATCGTGGCTGAGTGCAGATAGGCAGAAACCGGTGTCGGCGCCGCCATCGCGTGCGGCAGCCAGAAGTGGAACGGGAACTGCGCGGATTTGGTGAAACAGCCCAACAGGATCAGGATCAGCGCAGGCACATACAGGTCTGACGACTGGATCGCCTCGCGGTTCTGCAGAATGACGCTCAGATCATACGACCCTGCGATCTGACCAAGGATCATCATGCCCCCGATCATCGCCAGACCGCCCATGCCCGTCACAGTCAGCGCCATACGCGCGCCCTGACGACCCTCGGGCAGATGTTTCCAATAGCCGATCAGCAGGAAGGATGACAAAGATGTCAGTTCCCAAAACACCAGCAACAGCAGGATGTTGTCGGACAGAACGATGCCCACCATCGCGCCCTGGAACAGCAAAAGATAGGTGAAGAACTCACCCATATTGTCATTCCG
This sequence comes from Thalassococcus sp., assembly GCF_982780845.1. Classification (NCBI taxonomy): domain Bacteria; kingdom Pseudomonadati; phylum Pseudomonadota; class Alphaproteobacteria; order Rhodobacterales; family Roseobacteraceae; genus Thalassococcus; species Thalassococcus sp. Next base: position 77,428 of record NZ_CEYADA010000016.1, on the reverse strand, counting down.
CGACAGGTAATAGCGCCCGTAAATGATGATCAGCGTCCCGATGCCGAGGATCAGCGCCGCAAAGAACGCACCAAGCGGATCCAGCATCAGGGTCACGTTCAACCCCAAGGCAGGAAGCCATTCGAAACGCTGGGTGATCACCTCTCCGGCCATCAGATCGGGGATGTTCGATATCAACCCGATCAAGGCAGTCAGCGTGACCGCAAGCGTTCCGCCAGCACAGGCCTGACGTCCGGCAGAGTTCAGAATACCTGGAAGAAGCGCGCCCAGAAATGGAAGGGCAACAATTAGAAGTAGCGACACGGGACCTCCTGCGGCGTGGCTGGGGATTCAGGCGTTAGTGCGAAAAATTCTGCAAATCCTCAAGACTAGAAGGAGCTTTTCCCCCAGTCTTTCGGATAGAATTGGTCCCGAAAGCGGAAAAATCCAGATTCCGGCGGATCGTTTCAGGGTTGAGCGGTAAAAAGGCGGTTACGCTGTTAAGGCCAACACAGGCCACTGGTCCACGGTTTCCAATCATCAAACGCCTCCTGCGATGGCGCAACCTGACCTCTGTGCTTTCGGCCAAAGCCGGCAGCGGGGGCGCGAGGGGTCAGGCAGCGCAACCTATGCATGAGAACGGTCAGACACCCGTGAATTGTAGTGCGTTTGACTAACCCTTTCGGATTATCAAACCTGAAGTCCCGCCACCCATGTGCCGCGCACAATCGGCGTGTTGCCGCGTGTCCCGACACGGATCACATCGGCCTTGCGGCCCTCGGCGATCCGGCCACGATCCATCAACCCGACCGCTGTCGCGGGCGCAGCCGTCACGGTGCGCACAGCACGGGGCAGATCGCCCCACATCTCGGCCAGCCTGAAGGCCGCGACGATCAGGCCGTAGGGCACATAATCGGACGACAGAATATCCAGCAGCCCCATCTCGGCCAGTTCCAGCGCTGATACGTTGCCCGAATGCGACCCGCCACGAATGACATTGGGCGCGCCCATCATCACGGCGATCCCGTGATCGTGGCAGGCTTGCGCGGCCTCGACCGTGGTTGGAAATTCAGCCAGCTTGATCCCGTGCGCCGCCGATCGCGCGACCTGTTCGGCGGTCGTGTCGTCATGGCTGGCCAGCACGGCGCCAAAACGGTCGGCATTGGCAATGGCGCCTGCCTCGTGCGCATCGCCAAAACGGTCCCGCAGGCTTTTGAGGCTGGCGACATGTTCGATGAACTGTTCGCCGTTCATGTTGTGCTTGCCACGCACATATTGTTCCAGCTTGGCCATATCGCGGAACTGGCGCTGGCCCGGCGTGTGATCCATCAAGCTGACCAGTCCGATCCGGTCATCCGGTCCGAACTTGGCCATTTCCGCCAGCAGGGTTTCCGAGCAAACCTCGGCCCGCAGATGCAGTAGATGACGGATACGCAGCGCCCCTGCATCCCGAAGCGCCAGCATTTCCGATGCCAGATCACGGGCGTATTCGGTATAGCGGCCCTCTTGACTGGTGATCGACCCGACCCGCATCGCATCGAACACAGTGGTTACCCCGCAAGACGCCAGTTCGCCGTCATGGGCCAGAATGGCGGCCTCGTGTGGCCAATGAACCTTGGGTCTCGGCTGCATGTGACGTTCCAGATTGTCGGTGTGCAACTCCACCAACCCCGGCAGCAGATAGTCGCCGCGGAAATCCACCGCCCCCGCAGGCACCTTGTCGCCTTCGACAATCGCGGCAATCGTGCCATTGTCGATTTCGATACGCCCGCGCATCACACGATCAGGCAATACAATATGCGCATTGGCCAAAACGCCGTCGCATGTCATTTGAGGATCATCCTGAAGCGCCATTGAGGCCATAATAGAGGAATGCATGTCCATGTCAGAATACTCGCGCTTTGCGGTTTACTTTTTGCCCGAAGGCGATCTGGCCGAATTCGGCGCAACCTGGTTGGGTTGGGATGTGGATCAGGGCGCGCCCGTGGCGCAGCCCCGCGTGGATCCGCTGGGTGACAGGATCGAAAAGATCACGAACAGCCCGCGCAAATACGGGTTTCATGCGACGATCAAACCGCCGTTCCGGTTGGCCGATGGCGTGTCGCAAAGGGATGTCGAAGACGCGATGGCCGAATTCGCCAGCAGCTTTGCGCCCGTCCACCTGCAATCCTTGGCCCTGTCCCAGATCGGACGGTTCCACGCGCTTTGCCCGACCGGCGATGTGACCGCGCTGAACGCCATGGCCGCGGCCTGCGTGACCGAGTTTGACCATCTGCGCGCGCCTTTGACCGACGATGAACTGGCCCGCCGCCGCAAACACCGCCTGACCGACGCGCAAGACGCGCTGTTGGAAAAGTGGGGCTATCCCTATGTGCTGAACGAATTCCGCTTTCACATGACCCTGACCGGATCGGTCAAAGACACAGACCGCCCCGACGTGCTGGCCGCGCTGGACAGCGTCGTGCCGGACTTGCCACAGCCCTACGCACTGCAGGGCATCGCGCTGGTGGGCGAACGGGCGGACGGGATGTTCCAGACAATCCATCGCTACACCTTTTCCGGATAAAGATGACCCAGAACGACGGCCAGCGTATCTTCTAGCGCCCCGTCGTTCGACACGTTGATCACCCCGACACCTTGCGGAATTTCCGCATCTGCACGACCAAGACGCGCGGCGATGCCCTCGGGCGCTTCCCGCCCGCGCTGTTCCAGACGCACGCGCAGGGTGTCGGCACTGGCTGTGACGTTAAAGACGACCATGTCAGAAAACACGCGACGCGCCTCGGGCAGCATGGTGCGTGACAGGTTGGCCACCATATCCTGCCCCATAGCCAACTGATCCAGAACCGTTCTCGGCACGCCATAGTGCAACCCGTGCGACTGCCACGTCATGCAAAAGGCCCCGCTGGCCTTCGCATCCCGAAATTCATCCTCGGTCATTAGGGTTTGGGGTTCGCTGCCATCGTCATGTGGCCGCGTGATGGCCCGATTCACCCATGCGATTTCAGGCCGTGCCCTTAAAAGCGCTGAGATTACGCTGTCCTTCCCGACGCCGGACGGGCCGACAAATATGATCATCCGGCCTGTCATCGGCCCCGACCCTGACGCGCTGAACAGCCGATTTCGCACCCGTGCTTTGTTTGCCAGCGTGGATGTGCAAAGCTGTCTTCATTCAGAAAACAAGGCCTTTTGTTCATAGGATGTGGATCATGGAATATTACGTGATGTTGTTCGCGCTGGTCTTCGTGTTCGCCTTTGCGGTGCTGAACCGGATACTTGGCGGATCGCGGCGCGGCGATGACGGTGGCAGCTATAGCGATGGCGGCAGCTGGTTTTCGGGTTGGGGCGACGGCTGTGGGGGCGACGGCGGCGGGGATGGCGGCGACTAGGCCCACCATTCGGACTTCGTGCGAACGGCGGTAATCCTGCCCCCTCGGCCCAAGACCGCCCTGCTGCCACTCAGTTTCTTTGAAATCGATGCATTCCATAGCCATCTCGACTCGGCCAATTACTATACAACTATACAAATCCGAAAATTTACTTTAGGTCCAGCAAAAGATTTGCCACAAGGTTTCGCTATGCCCTCGGACCGCAAAACACCCCTTTGGGAATCCATCGCAAACGACCTGCGCGACGCGATCGCGGCGGGGCATTACAAGCCGGGCGACAAGCTTCCGACCGAGGCCGAACTGGCCGCGCGCTTTGGCGTCAATCGCCATACGGTGCGTCAGGCGCTGTCCCATTTGATTGATGCCAAGATCGCCCATTCGCGGCGCGGCGCGGGGACCTTTGTTCTGGCCAAGCCTACGGAATATCCCATCGGCAAACGGGTGCGCTTTCATCAGAACATAACCGCATCAGGCCAGCGCCCGACCAAGTCGCATTTGTCCATCGAAACCCGCGCCTGCGACGCCTCCGAGGCGCGGCTGCTGCAACTTGAGACAGGTGCGCCTGTGGTCGTCAGCACCGGCATATCCTTGGCCGATGCCCTGCCCGTCGCGATGTTTCAAAGCGTCTACCCCGCAGATCGCCTGCCCGGATTTTCCGACGCATTGGCTGCGCATTCCAGCGTGACAAAAGCCTTGGAAGCCTGCGGTGTGACCGACTACACCCGCGCGTCGACGCGCATCTCGGCTACCGCCGCAACGGCAACCCAAGCCGCCGCGCTACAAATCGCCCAAGGCGCACCACTGGTCTTTTCGACCTCGGTCAACGTGGATGATCAAGGCGTGCCGGTCGAGTTCGGCAAAACATGGTTTCCCGGCGACCGCGTTACGCTGACGTTTGATGAGTAGGCACGGCAGACAGCCCTACGCGGAGCACTGGAAAATCGGTAAGTGGATCAAATGAGGCCTAGTCGCCGCCATCGCCCCCACCATCACCGCTGGAACCATCGACAAACCATTCGCCGCCTTTTTTCTCTGGGTGCGTGCGGGATGTCCGTTCAGTGCCATCAAAGTCGGTCCAGACATAGGTGCCATCGTCCCTCCGACGCAGACTGTCACGACGTTTATGCTTACGGCGCGCATCCCAAGCAGCGTAAGCGACAATCACACCAAAAATAATGTAATAAAGTACTTCTAAAGCGCCCAAAATCTGCCTCTGCATTTACTAAAGGCCTTATTCGCGAAAGCCTGTCATATGCGACCCAGAAGAAAAAAGTGCATTGGTCGAAATGACAGGAATTCGATCAACCAAACAGACACAACCACCTGCGATTTATCCACAAACTTACCCACAGGGCAAAAGTTACCCACAGCCTGCATATTGAACAACTTGGGGCTTTCTCCACAACTTATTGCGTGTTTCACAAAAATATCGCTTTACAGAATGCCCCTACCACATGCACCATATCTAGTAAGGACAGCGGAAATCCCCGCTGATCCTAGAGCAGGCACCTAGCCTTTGGGGACGCTGCCAGTCCCTCGGCTAAAAGAAAAGAGGTGGCGCATGGCACTGTCCGAGCAGTATCTCGAAGAAGACATTCACCCCATCGACATCGTCGAACACATTGCCAATCATCACGATTGGGATTTCGACCGTATCGGCGACGATCAGATCGCAATGGCTGTAGAAGGCCAGTGGCGGACCTATTCGATCACGTTGGCGTGGTGTGCATATGACGAAACGCTTCGTCTGATCTGTACCTTTGAAATGGAGCCTCCGGAAGACACACTTCCAGCGCTGTACGACGGGTTGAACCGCGTCAACGACCAGTGCTGGGCCGGTTCGTTTTCCTACTGGACCGACCAGAAACTGATGGTCTACCGCTATGGTCTGGTTCTGGCGGGTGGCCAGGTGGCCAGCCCCGATCAGATCGACACGATGATCAACGCAGCAGTTCTGTCGGCTGAACGCTACTACCCCGCGTTCCAGCTGATCTGCTGGGGCAATCGCCCCCCGAAAGAGGCGATGCAAATCGCGATTGCCGAAGCGTACGGCACCGCCTGATCACAGGCGACACAAGATGACCACCGCGCCCCCTTGGTTCGGGGCGGGTCAGGCCGCGACCCTTGCAGCCCGCTTTCATGCCGCGTAACGCTTGACCCAAGCGACAAACGGCAGGAGGCACAGATGCAAGACAGCGATATCGCCCATCGGGGACTTGTCCTTTTGGGATGCGGCAAGATGGGCTCGGCCATGTTGGCCGGTTGGCTGGAACGGGGATTGCCCGCCAGCAGCGTCTGGGTCTCGGACCCGAACCCGTCAGATTGGCTGATAGCACAGGGCGTTCACCTGAACACCGATTTGCCTGCCGCGCCCGCGATTGTTCTAGTCGCCGTCAAACCGCAAATCATGAAAGCGGCCCTGCCCAGCATGGCGCACATGGCGCACGGCGATACCGTGTTCCTGTCGGTCGCCGCGGGCATCCCGATTGCGGGCTTCGAAGACCTGCTTGGCGATGACACGCCCATCATCCGCGCAATGCCCAACACCCCCGCCGCCATTGCCCAAGGCATCACCGCCATCATCGGCAATGCGCGCAGCACGGACGCACAGTTGGATCAGGCCGAGCTGCTGTTGTCCGCCGTCGGTCAGGTCGTGCGGCTTGAGGATGAGGCGCAGATGGATGCGGTCACGGGCCTGTCCGGTTCCGGCCCGGCCTATGTGTTTCACATGATCGAATGCATGGCAGCCGCAGGCGAGGAACAGGGATTGTCGGCAGATCTGTCGATGAAACTCGCCATGGCGACGGTTGCGGGTGCTGGCGCACTGGCGATGCAGTCCGATGACAGCCCCGAACAACTGCGGATCAACGTGACCTCGCCCAACGGCACAACGCAGGCCGGGCTTGAGGTGTTGATGAACACGGACAGTGGCCTGCCCGATCTGATGCGCAAAACCGTGGCGGCAGCGGCGAACCGGTCCAAGGAACTGGCCAATGGCTGAGATCAGCTTTGACGACTTTCTAAAGGTCGACATCCGCGCGGGCACCGTTGTCCGCGCCGAACCCTTCCCCGAGGCCCGCAAACCCGCGATCAAACTCTGGATCAATTTCGGCCCCGAGATCGGTGAGAAAAAGACATCGGCCCAGATCACGGCGCATTATACACCCGAAACGCTGGTTGGTCGTCAGGTCATGGCCGTCGTGAACTTTCCGCCCCGCCAGATCGGGCCGTTCATGTCCGAGGTTCTGACCCTTGGCTGTTCTGACGAAGACGGCGGAATCGTGCTGCTGTCGCCGGATCAAACGGTGCCGAACGGATCACGAATGCATTGACGCTGCGGCGCGTCTTGACCTTAGGTCCATGTTTGCGGTTTGCTCGATAGACCTTTGGAGGCAGACATGCATCAACCAGCGATCACCGGCAGCGGCGTTTTCACGCCCGAGAACATCATCACCAATGACGAACTTGTGGCGTCCTACAACGCCCATGCCGATCTGTTTAATGAAACCCACGCAGACGAGATTGCCGCTGGCACGGTTGAGGCGAAACCGCACTCCAGCTCGGATTTCATCTTTTCCGCGTCGGGCATCGAACAGCGCTATGTGATGGAAAAAGAGGGAGTGCTGGACCCTGCCCGCATGTATCCGAACTTTGCGCCCCGCTCTGATGAAGAGCTGTCCATCATGGCCGAGATCGGCGTGAAAGCCTGCCAGATCGCGCTGGAAAACGCGGGCCGCGATGCCGAAGGCGTCGATCTGATCATCTGCGCCGCATCAAACCACGAACGCGCCTATCCTGCGATTGCGATCGAAATCCAGCAGGCGTTGGGGGCCGGTGGCTTTGCCTTTGATATGAACGTTGCCTGTTCGTCGGCCACCTTCGGTATTCAGGCCGCCGCTGACATGATCCGCTCCGGCAGCGTCCGCCGCGCGATTGTTGTGTCGCCTGAAATCACCTCGGGCCATCTGGAATGGCGTGACCGTGACTGCCACTTCATCTTTGGCGATGTGGCGACGGCTGTGGTTCTGGAACGCGCTGAAGATGCACAAGGCGCACATTTCCTTGTGCATTCCACCCGCTGCGGCACCCAGTTTTCCAACAATATCCGCAACAACAACGGCTTCCTGCGTCGCACGCACAACCAGATGGAAGACCGCCGCGACATGCAGTTCATGCAGAACGGCCGCAAGGTGTTCAAAGAGGTGCTGCCGCTGGTCGCGGGCCACATCGGTGGCCACATGGCAGAAGAAGGCTGGACCGCAGGCGATCTCAAACGCATGTGGCTGCATCAAGCGAACAAGTCGATGAACGACTTTATCGGCAAAAAGGTTCTGGGCCGCGTGCCAGAGCCGGAAGAACAGCCGAACATCCTACAAGACTACGCCAACACGTCATCCGCCGGATCGATCATCGCCTTTGCCAAGCATTCCGATGACCTGAAGCCGGGCGACAAAGGTGTGATCTGTTCGTTCGGGGCGGGCTATTCCGTCGGCTCGGTTCTGGTGGAACGCGCCTGAGGATTTACCAAGGCTGCAAAAAGGTAAGGTATTCCACCGCTCTTTCTGCGAAAGCAGATGTACTTGGTTACCCCAATTAGTGGTCCCTCAGGTTTTGACCAATCGGTTAATTGAGCAAATTAAATCACGCGTATTAAATATGTGGAAAACCGAATAAAAAATTAAGCCATTCAATTAAAAGCCAATATACTTCTGATATTCGATCTATTCCGAAAACAATTTCGTCAGATATTCGCGGATATCAATACGACACCTCTTCGCGCCAATGTTTTCGGCACAGGCTAACGTAGGTTTCGTTGCCGCCGATCTGCACCTGATCGCCGTCCTTCATTACTTTGCCGTTTTCGTCATGGCGCACCACCATCGTGGCCTTGCGACCACAGTGGCAGATCGTGCGCACTTCGCGCATGTCGTCAGCCAGCGCCAGAAGCGCCGCTGATCCGGGAAACAGCTTGCCCTGAAAATCAACGCGCAGCCCGTAGCACATCACAGGCACGCCCAGATCGTCTGCCACCCGCGCCAGTTGCCAGACCTGTTCTTCTGTTAGAAACTGCGCTTCGTCCACAAATACACAGGCCAAAGGCCCCTGCCCGACACGTTCACCGATCCGGTTGAACAATTCTGTCGTGCTGTCAAAGGTTTCCGCATCGCGCCCCAATCCGATCCGCGATCCGATCCGGCCCGTTCCCGCACGTGAATCAAAAGACGCGGTCAGAAGCATCACAGCCATCCCGCGTTCTTCGTAGTTATGTGCCGCCTGAAGCAACAGGGTCGATTTCCCTGCGTTCATCGTGGAGTACATGAAGTAGAGCTTTGCCATGGTGTTCTGATGCACGACCCGCAAAACGAGAGCAAGGCTGTGAAATTAAAGTTTTTCTTTCACTCTTGTTTTGAAATAAATAGAAGAGTTCGGAAACGTCAGACACTAAACACCATAGAAGTCCGAAACGTCCGCTGCTAATAAGCGAAACGAAATGGACCACACCCCAATAAGGAGTGACAATGTCGCAGGTCGGCAGGTATTTGAAAAAACATACAGAAGCACTCGTGAAAGACGTGGGCATCGAAGCCGCTTGTGAATTGACCGGCAAATCCAAAGCAACTCTGGGGCGCTATTATTCGCCCCATGACGAACATGCAGAACGGTTCATGCCTGTTGATGCGGTGGCGGCACTGGAAGCTGCGGCATCCTTCCCGCATGTGTCTGTGGCGCTTGCCGAACTTGGCGGTTTCGAACTGGATGTGACGGCATCACGGCGCAACGAAAAGACAACGGTCAAAGGCGACGTGAACGAAGACGTCATCCGCCTGTCGCGCCGCTTTGCGATGTTGATGACCGAGTATCACGCCTCGATCACCGACGGCACGATTACGGCGAATGAAGCGCAGCGTATTCTGAAAGAAACGGTGGCGCTGCAAAAGGTTCTGATCGACATCAAGCTGCATCTGGATCATGCCGAGCCCTGAGAGCACATTTCCTGCGTGGCGCCAGCCCGGCGTCACGGATGGACATGTGCCCGAACTTTTACAGACCACGCTGGGCGAACTGGATCTGGCAAAAACCAGCAAAGAAGTTTGGGGGACCATCCTTCAACTGGGAACGACTGTGCGGCTTCCCTACGTAGATCTGGTCTACAAAGCGCCCCATCAATCAGAGCAGGCCGCCACAGTCTGGAAGAACTACAATTCCGACTGGCTTGATCGTGCTCTTGGCACGTCGCACCAATGCCCCTGGACCGAATTCCGCGCGCCCCTGACCCAAGGGCTGACACCGCGCCTCGCAGGTCAGCAGTTTCTGGACAAAGACACCCAGACCACCGCCCATCTGGAAAGCGCCTACGAGGCCGCCGCCAGCAACGGCCTGACCTCAAGCTTTGTGGTGCCGGTCAGCATGCATGCGCCGCCTTACAAGGGCACCCTGTCATTTAGTGGTGACGCATCGCGGCGCGAAACACTGGCCATTCTGCGGGCCCATGGATGGGCCCTGCAAACTGTGGCGCTGGTCGGCTTCACCAAGCTGATCACAACGCAACTTCGTGAATTCAGCGCAGATGCCAATATCACCGAAAAACAATCCGATATCCTGCGCCTGCTGGGCGAAGGGCTGAAGGATCGTGAAATCGCGGACTGTCTTGGCGTGACGGTGTCCGCCGTGCGTCAGCGCATGACATCAATGTCCAGAAATACGGGCTTGCATTCCCGCGCTGAACTGGCGGCTCTGGCAATGTCGCTTGGTTTGCTGGGCGACCCTACACAGCCGCGCGAGGCGGGGGCACCGATCGGCCAGATCGAGCTTAAGACCGCTGCAAAACGCACCAGCGGCTGGGGCATTCGACGCCCCCAAGCACAGCGCTGAACCGTCCCCCGGAAATTGAAACGGGGCGCCCCAAGGGACGCCCCAACACTCGAAACCACGCTCACCCAAACGGGCCAAAGTCAAAAGTCTTTCCCGAAGGAAAGAAAAACCGCTACTGGAAGTCCCCGGTCCATGCTTCGACCCGAAATAGGATCGCGCTCACATAGCGGAAGATAAACTTTCGATAGTATTTTGTCTTTAGTTGCAGGTACGATCAGACCCGAAACTGGGCTTTTTCGACACAAATTTAGACGAAAACCTGTAATTTCTTATACATTCAAGCCCGAAAATGTCTCGGATTAGCGTCAGACGATTCGACCCCAGAGATCGTACTCGCTGGCCTCGTCCACCTCGACCGTCACGATTTGCCCTGGTTGAAGCGCCTCGTGGCCTTCGTCGATAAACAGGTTTCCGTCGATCTCCGGCGCATCCGCTTTGGTCCGGCAGGTGGCGGCGTCATCTTCGACCAGATCAACGATCACATCCATGGTCTGACCCACTTTGGCGGCCAGTTTCGCCTCGGAAATCGCCTGCGCCTTTTGCATGAAACGATCCCAACGATCCTGCTTCACGTCTTCGGGCACGTGATCCGGCAGGGCGTTCGACCGCGCGCCATCCACGTTTTCATATTGGAAGCAGCCAACGCGATCCAACTGTGCCTCATCCAGCCAATCCAGCAGCGTCTGGAACTCTTCCTCGGTCTCGCCCGGATAGCCCACGATAAAGGTCGACCGCAGGGTGATGTCCGGACAGATATCGCGCCACGCCTGAATTTCATCCAAGGTCCGCGACGCCGCCGCCGGACGCGCCATGCGCTTCAGCGTCTCGGGATGTGCGTGCTGGAACGGGATATCCAGATAGGGCAGCACCTTGCCCTCGGCCATCAGCGGGATCATGTCACGCACATGGGGGTACGGGTACACGTAGTGCATCCGCACCCAAGCGCCCAACGACCCCAGATCGCGCGCCAGATCGGTGATCGGGAACTTCACGTCGCGATCTTTCCAGTCGGTCCCATAGGCCGAAGTATCCTGCGAAATCACCAGCAGCTCTTTGACACCCGCCTCAACCAGCTTCTCTGCTTCGCGCATCACAGCGCGGTGTGGGCGCGACGCAAGCTTGCCGCGCATGTCGGGGATGATGCAGAACTTGCAGGCGTGATTACAGCCTTCCGAGATTTTCAGATAGCTGTAGTGGCGCGGCGTCAGGCTGACACCCGAGGCCGGCAGAAGATCCACAAAGGGATCAGGATCGGGCGGCACAGCGCCGTGAACAGCATCCAGCACCTGCTCGTACTGATGCGGGCCGGTGACCGCCAGAACCTTGGGATGCACACCGGTGATATATTCGGGCTCCGCGCCCAGACAGCCGGTCACGATGACCTTGCCGTTTTCATTCAGCGCCTCGCCAATCGCCTCAAGGCTTTCAGCCTTCGCGCTGTCCAGGAACCCGCAGGTGTTCACGATCACCGCATCTGCACCGCTATAGTCCGCCGAGATACCGTAACCCTCGGCCCGCAGCCGCGTCAGGATGCGTTCGCTATCCACAAGCGCCTTGGGGCAACCCAACGACACCATGCCGATGGTCGGCTGCCCATCGCGCCGCGTTTCGCTGATGCGGGCGCGGGCAAGGTCGGGGCGAAGATCAGGCGGGTTCTGTGACATGTGGGCGGCCTATCAGGTGGCAGAGTGGTCAGAGGCGGGGAAGTAAAACGGGCCACGCGTATCACGCATGGCCCTGAATTCAAAACTGCCGTGCATTTACATCACACGGCGGGAACGCTCAGCGACGACGGTCGCGGCGCGACGACATCGGCTGGAACGCAACGCCCACGTGGGCCTCGCAATAGGGCTTGCCCTGCTGAACAGGCAGACCGCAGAACCAGAAGTGTTCTGTCGCGGGGTCACCCACCGGCCATTTGCAAGTCCGTTCGGTCAGTTCCATCAGGCTCAGCTTCTTGGCCTTCTTCTCGACCTCGTTCACCTTGGCCAGCGCCTCGGGGCTTATCTCGTTGGCAGAGGGCTGCGGCGGCAGCGGCTGGCCCGCGGGAATGATCTTGTTGCGCGCCGAAATCGGCAACGCGCGCGGCTCGGCGCTTTCGGTCTTCAGATCAGGCTTGCTGTCCGCAGCAGGCTTCGGCGCGGGCGCCGCCTTGGGCGCTGCGGCCTTTGCCTTGGGCTTGGCTTCTGCCTTCGTGGCTGAGCTGTCCGAAGAAGACGCAGATGTCGAACCCGCACGGTTCGACAGGCCAAGCCGATGCACCTTGCCGATAACGGCATTCCGCGTCACACCGCCCAGTTCTTTGGCGATCTGGCTTGCGGATTGGCCTTCGCCCCACATCTTCTTCAGAAGTTCTACACGCTCGTCAGTCCAGGACATGAAGCTTCCTTATTGAAAAAGCGGCCCTGAGTATGCGGGCCGCCTGAAAATTCCGGTCAAGGCTCTATTCTAATCACTCAAACCCGAGTTACAAGCCGCAAGAAGACGTCAGAAAGGCAGGATATGAGCGAAACAGCACGTTATTCCCAAGGAACCCGTCGCTTTGGCAAGGTAAACTGGCTCGGGTTGTACACATTGGCCCAACGCGAAGCCCTGCGGTTCCTCAATGTCTGGACGCAAACGCTGCTGGCACCGCTGGTCACGGCCGGTCTCTTCATGGTGATCTTTTCCATCGCCATCGGCCCCCGCCGCGGCGATGTGATGGGCGTCCCCTTCACCCACTTCATCGCACCGGGCATTCTGATGATGACGGTGATCCAGAACGCCTTTGCCAACTGCTCGTCTTCGATCGTGATCTCCAAGGTGCAGGGCAACATCGTCGACACCCTCATGCCCCCGCTGTCCGGCGCGGAAATGGTGCTGGGCTATCTCGCAGGCGGCGTGATGCGCGGTGCCATCGTGGCCGTTGTCATCTCACTTGGCTTCGGCCTGACCCTGGGCCTCTGGCCGCAACACCCTCTGATCATGGCAGGTTTTGTCATCCTCGGCGCGGCGTTCCTGTCAGGCCTCGGCATGGTGGCCGGTGTCTTCGCCGACAAATTCGACCAGATGGCCGCGATCACCAACTTCATCGTCACGCCTCTGGCCTTCTTGTCAGGCACCTTCTACTCGGTCAGCGCCCTGCCACCTGTCTTGCGCGAAATCACCCATGTGAACCCGATCTTCTACCTGATCGACGGCGCACGCTACGGCATGATCGGCACATCAGACAGCAGCCCGGCCTTGGGCTTTGCCGTGGCCTTTGCCGCCACAGCGGCCATCCTGACCGTCGCATGGCTCATGTTCCGCAGCGGATATCGCCTGAAGAACTAGGTTTCAGCTGTCTGGAAATACTCCGGGGGTTTGGGGGCAGCGCCCCCAACCGGTCGCCTTGCGCAGCAAGGCGAAACCGTCACTTGCGCAAAGGCACGATCTGCTGGGCGATGCCCACAAAAATCAGATAGACCGACGTTACTACCAACCCCCAATGCGCCCAGCTTTCGGGGTGGAAATCGACCCAAGCCGCCCATCCCGCAAACACCGTCCACATCAGCGCCACAGGCAGCGACACCACCCGCCACCGTTCTGTTCGCACCGGATGGATGAATTTCAGCGGCAGGAACATCGCCACCGACAGCGCCGCGACAATCGCCACGATCACCATGAACTCGGGCCGGATCGCGAACATCACCAACACCAGCATGTTCCAGCAGCCCGGAAAACCATGAAACGAATTGTCGTCCGTCTTCATCCGCGTGTCCGCGAAATACATGGCCGAGGCAAAGGTGATCGCGATGATCGCAAACCACCCCGTCCAACCGGGCAATAGTCCTGAGTGGAACAACGCAAAGGCCGGAATGAAGACATAGGTCAGATAGTCGATGATCAGATCCAGCAGCACACCGTCAAAACGCGGCGCGTTGGTTTTCACATCGTACTTCCGCGCCAAGGGGCCATCGATGCCATCCACGGCAAAGGCCACCACCAGCCACAGGAACATGATCGACCACTCTTCCTGCACAGCCGCCAGCATCGCCAACATAGCGAAAACGGCACCAGAGGCCGTCAGCAGGTGAACCAGCAAAGCTTTCATTCGGATCGTCATCGGACTGTCATGGCGGAATTCGTATACAAGCGCAAATACTCATCCGGCCTATTGGACGATTGTCTGCATACCAATGGCCTTAGCTATCCTTCGCCGCAGGGGGCTTCCGCATCCAGTGCGCCAGTTGCGACAACTCTGCACCAACGCCCTCTTCCACCCGATCCGCCGCCCGCAGGCGCACGTCTTCAGTCTTGTTCTGGTTCAGCTTGAAGGTGCTATCCACCTCTTCGATCACAAAGCGGAATGGCAGGATCATGCGCCAGAACTTGGTCAGCAAATCATCACTCACCTTGTCTATGGTCCAAGGCGCTTTGTCCAAACGCCCTTCAAAAAACGCCGATTGCGCGGCCACCATGGGCTCTAAAGCATCCTCGGGCAAAGGTTCCAACCGCCCCGTCAGATGCACCGTGATATAGTTCCACGTGGGCACCTGATCCTCGGCCCCGTACCAATCCGGAGAAATATATCCATCCGGCCCGTTGACCGCGATCCGCGCGGCACAGCCCTCTTTCGCGGCACGACAAATCGGGTTGGACCGCACTAGGTGCAACTGCGCCTCGGTCCGGGCTTCATTCAGCAAAAACGGGACATGAGACAAAAGCGGCGCTCCATCAGAGCTAACCGCCAACATGCCAAAACTTCGCTCGACCGCGAAATCCAAGGCCGTTTGCGTATCGGTGCCACGAAAAGACGGATTAGGATGCATCTGACAAATTCCTAAGAAAAGCCCGTTGAGCTTAAAGGATGCCACCCGAAAAGAAAGTGCTGGGTTGCGATGCCCGGTCAACCGCCGCAAGCACAATGGCCGCATTCGCCTCGGGATCGTTAGAACCATTGACCTCGACATCATAGTTCAGCCCGTGATGAACCGTATCGAAGTCCCTCGCAGCGCTGCCTTTGGGCCTATCCCCTCGACGACATTCTCGGTCATTCAACGTGTCTTTGTCCGTGTGAACACCGACGAACAGAACTTGATGTCCGGCGAACAGCGCCTGCAATTCCTTATGCCATTCGGGATCATCCAGAATGTGTTCGACAATCAGGTCATTTCCCGCATTCGCAAATGCCGCGAAACTGGCGTGCAGACCTTGGAAAACGTGGCTTCTCTGGGATGACCAATCTCGGTCCAGATCAAATGCTCCGTTATCGCGAAACGTATCAAACGACAGCTGAACATATGGCCTGTCAGAGGCATCACGGATTGCACGGGCCAGCGTGGTTTTGCCACTGCTGGACGCCCCGTGAAGGAATATGATCAGGGACATGCCACCAATTGCCCGCCCTTATGGCCGGCAATCGCCACCTCGACGATCTGGCCCACCGGTTGCGGCGTGGCAAAGCTGACTTCGGTGAACTGTTCTGTCCGCCCCATATCCGCCGCTTCCAACAGCACCTGATGGGTGCGCCCGACTTGCGCCGACAGGTGGCGTTCGACGGCCAGATCACCGGCCTCGCGCAGACGGCGGGCGCGGTCCTTGATCGCTTTGCCATTTACCTGCGGCATCCGCGCGGCGGGGGTGCCTTGGCGGGGGCTGTAGGGGAAGACGTGCAGCCATGTCAGCGCGCAGTCCTCGACCAGTTTCAGCGAGTTTTCGAAATGCGCCTCGGTCTCGGTCGGGAAGCCCGCGATGATATCGGCGCCAAAGGTCATCTCGGGGCGCAGCTTGCGCGCCTCTTCCGAGAACCGGATCGCATCATCGCGCAGGTGACGGCGCTTCATGCGTTTCAGGATCAGGTCATCGCCATGCTGCAAGGACAGGTGCAGATGCGGCATCAAACGCGGCTCGGTCGCAATCGCCTGCATCAGATTTTCATCCACCTCGATGGAATCGATCGACGAAATGCGCAGACGCGGCAGATCGGGCACCAGCTTCAGGATGCGCATGACAAGATCGCCCAGTTTGGGCTCCGCAGGCAGATCCGCGCCCCAGGACGTCAGATCAACGCCGGTCAGCACGACCTCGTTATAGCCCTGATCCACCAGCCGCTTGATCTGATCCACCACAACGCCTGCGGGGACAGACCGCGAATTGCCGCGACCATAGGGGATGATGCAGAACGTACAGCGGTGATCGCAGCCGTTCTGAACCTGCACATAGGCGCGGCTGCGGGTGCCGAACCCGTCAATCAGGTGATTGGCTGTTTCCGTCACCGACATGATGTCGTTGACCTGCACACGTTCGGTATCGCCAATGAAATCAGCGGCCATTCCGGCCCATGTCTCGGGCGACATTTTTTCGGTATTGCCGATGACCGTGTCGACCTCGGCCATGGCGGCAAAGGTTTCTGGCTCGGTCTGGGCGGCGCAGCCCGTTACGATCAGCTTGGCATCGGGATTTTCACGGCGCAGGCGGCGGATTTCCTGACGCGCCTTGCGCACAGCCTCGGCCGTCACAGCGCAGGTGTTGATCACCACAGCATCCGATACGCCGGCCTCTTCGGCCATACGCTTCATCGCTTCGGTTTCATAGGCGTTCAACCGGCAACCAAGCGTGGTAAACTTGGGCACGCCTGTCATGTGTTCGCCTCAAGCCATTCCGGTGTCAGAACGCCGTCAAACACATGCGCGGTGCCGCCTGTCATCCAGACACCATCGTCACGCCAGTCGATCCACAGCGTGCCGCCGTCCAGATCAATCTGCACCTTGCGCCCCGTCAGCCCGCGACGCGCGGCAGCAACCGCCGTCGCGCAGGACGACGAACCAGAGGCCAGCGTAACGCCCACGCCCCGTTCCCACACCCGCATGCGCAGGTGATCAGGCCCCACAACATGGGCGACCTGCACATTGGTGCGCTGCGGATAAAGCGGATGATGTTCGTGTTTCGCGCCAAAGCTGGGCAGATCGACCGCCTCGGCATCTTCCACAAAGAAGGTGCAATGCGGGTTGCCCATGCCAGTCGCCGTCGGCGCACCGTCAATTGGCAGTTCCAGCGTGTCCATCTCATGGGCCAGCGGAATGTCCTGCCAGTCTAGCTGAGGCTGCCCCATGTTCACCGACACAAGACCGCCCTCGCCCCGCACCGCAGCCAGTTCGCCGCGATCGGTGGTCAGCGTCAGACTGTCACGACCGGATTCGTCCATCAGATAGGCCGCAATGCACCGAGTCGCATTGCCACATGCCGCCGAGGTCGATCCATCAGAATTATAAAACGTCAGATGCGCATCGCCCGTGCCGCGCGCCTCGATCAGTGCAAGTTGATCGAATCCCACACCAAAATTCCGGTGCCCGATGGCCTGCGCCAAGGCAGGTGTCACATCAATTTCGCGCACACGCCCATCCAGCACGACAAAATCATTGCCGAGCCCGTGCATTTTCATAAAGCCGAGGCCACTGTCACGCATCTGTTCCATAGCCCGCATATACGCCTGCTGGCTTGGGCTTTCCAGTGCCTGTCGTTCGGTCCGCCGCAGGGTCTTTTCGATAGGGTTTTGCGTAAAAGTAATTTTTCGCAAATTTCGGGGTTGACCCTACCCGCCACTCTTTCTAGAAGCCCCCCCACAGTGGGCCGTTAGCTCAGTTGGTAGAGCAACTGACTTTTAATCAGTGGGTCGCAGGTTCGAATCCTGCACGGCTCACCACTTTCACCAGGCAAAAACAACAGCTTAGCGAAGGTGGTGCCCGCCCGGCGGGGCGGTGCGTTTCATAATTCGGTAGTTATCTAGTAGAGTTGCTCATCTGGGTGCCTAGCGAAACAAGTAGCGTTGTTCTGTATCCGTATCCAAGCCGATCCAACTGTAACAGGGATCGGCGGCGCCCAGCCTTAAGTGCAGCACCTGTCAGCCAAACACCAGAAATTGTGCTCATTACCTTTTAAATCATTCATTTTATTTGATAAGACACTCTAAGATAGGCCAATGATTAAATAATGTCCGGCTATAAGAACCTACACCCATAGCGAAAATTACACCATTGGGGTAAGAGTTTAGAGTGAAATTATGAAACTAATTATTCATTGCGGATTACATAAGACCGCAACAACGGCCTTCCAGAAAATCTGTAGTGACAATCGAGCACTATTGGCCGAAAATGCAATTTTGCATCCACACTATGACGAAACGAAACAGTATAGCAAATTAATGCACAAAATTTAGGCGGATGGCATTGACTCCTTTCGACTATTTTTACGTGAATGTATCAAATTACATCAGGCAAATATTGACACTATTCTTTTAAGTGGTGAAGATTTCGAAAACTGCCTTCTTGACACTGCAACGGCAATACAAATTGAAAATGAAGCACGCCATGCAGGCATTCAACAAGTAACTTGGATATTCGTTCATCGCCCCATGTATGAATACGTGGAATCTTTGCACTCAGAAATGAGCAAGCACGGAGTAGTGCTAGACAGGGCGACTATGATGAAAGCAGCGGAAACGCGCGGGACTCTTTTTGTATCCACTCAGCATTTTAATTATATATTCTCTTTAAATTACTGGCGGCATCAGAAAAATTTTTCTGAAGTAATTTCGGGAGAGGTAAACTCAATTTCTTTTAAAAAATATAAGACAGGGTTCGCTGGAAAGACTATTCTCCAATCTCTCCTTTCACCTGAGAGATTGGAAAATTTTGAAGGTGCGGCATTAATTCCAAAAACGTGTCTTAATGCTAGACTTCCTAAGGAGGCCATCGAGGAAAATTATATCGCAACTGCCTTGAAAATAGACGCGGCACTACGCGTGAAGTTTCCATACCGCTATTTATTACGTTTGCTCACTTATTTCAGACTTCGTGGCAAATGAACGCGAGCTAAGCTTGCCTGGGCTTCAATAAATATTCGAACTCGAGGACACTTCGCCGTGGTTCCTAGTGTAAGCTTCGGCCTTTCCCTTGCTGCAGGTGAAGTTACCCTTCTGCATTGCGTTCACCCAATCGGGTTCGCGCCTTAACGCACACCATCATGATCTTTTCCATCAAACTCAGTGATAGAGAGCCATGGTTGAGCACTAAGCTTCGACCAAGGCGCTCAAATTTTTAGCGAAGACCAGTGGCGCGAGTAACACTAGGACGATCAATGACGCGTCTACTGAGTGTCTTTCTGTGACCCCAGCCATCTGGAAATGGCGATCACGCGTGTCACGACGATCATGAAAATCAGAACGGATGTGATCAGGCTGAACACCGGCTGCACGACGGGCGAGAACAGATAGATGCGCTCGGACATGACCTCGGACAGGCCGCTGAACTCACTGAACCTGTAGACGATGCTTTCTGACGTATAGAGCAACGTAATGATCAGGCTGTCCCGCCATGTTGCGAAAAGGAGCACCCATTTTTCCTGCTCTTTAGAGACGCCCTCTATTTCTCGCGCTCTGCCATAGAAAACCATTGCGACCATAGCCACGCCAACCGCCAAAATCAGGCAGACGAAGGACAGGCCGTACATCGTGTTGCGAAATTCCGTTGATGCGATGATGTCGAAAATTCCACCCACACCGTTTACTCAATTCCTTAAAATTACTTACAAAATTAGAGGGCGCTCTTAAAATTGGGGCGCATGACCTTCACATAGCGCCCCAAACCCGCCTCAGCGGAACCACGTCCCGTAATCGCTGACCAAAAGATGCGTCGGGTCAACGTCTTCGTCTATTTCGGCGAAGCGGCCTATGGGTTCGCGGAAGATGTTGTCGGTTTCGTCATCGTTCACCGTCGACACTTCACCGATCAGAACGTCACCGCCTTCGCCCCAGAACGCGTGCCAATCCCCCGGCATCAGGGTCACGCTTTCCCCCGGACGCAAGACCAGCTTTTCACCGGCGGCGTAATCGCGGCGGATCCCGTCGCACCACACCGTGCCGCCCTGATCTTCGGCAAAGTTGCCTTGGTCATCGGAACCGAACAGTTCGATCACCAAATCCGCGCCACCGCGGTTAATGATATCCTCGGCCTTGATCACATGGGTGTGCATTGGCGACAACTGATCCTGACGGGAAATCAGCAGCTTTTCGGCATAACACATGCCGCCGCCCCGTTGCAGATCGGCCAGACGGCCATTGCGCAGGGTGAACAGGAACAGCCCCATCTCATCGAACCGCCCTGCCCCGTAATCGGTGATGTCCCAGCCGCAGCGCGCGTCGATCACATGGCGCGCCTCGGACTGGCGCGCGTGGAATTCGTCCGGCGTCCAATAGGCAAAAGGCGGCAGGGCAAAGCCGTGCTCCCGGATCAGATCATCTGCGGCGGCCATGATATCGTTGATGGTTGATCGCTTCATGCCGAACGGCTCCCCTGTGACGTTTGCGCTATCATAAACCTGATGCGCACCGTCTGGAAACCAGCTCGGTTCATGCTTGAACCCGAAGGCCATTCCTGATCCATTCCCCTCAAACGATTTGAAAGGCGAGTATATGATCATCCCTGCCCCGACTCTGGACCACGTGTGCGACCTCTATGTCGAACTGGATCCGATCACCGAAATGGGTCAGGGCCGCGCGGGACATCGCCGGATCATTCCGATCATAGGTGGTCGCGTTGAGGGACCAAAGCTGAACGGACGCATCCTGAACCTTGGCGCGGATTGGCAAACGGTGTTTGACGGCGGAATGGCCGAACTGGACACGCGCTATGCCATGGAAACCGACGACGGCGCGATCATCGAGATCATCAACTACGGCTACCGCCATGGTCCGGCCGAGGTGCTGGCCGCTGTGGCCCGTGGCGAAGACGTGCCCGTCAGCGACTATTACATGCGCACCCACGCGCGGCTTGAAACGGGCGATCCCCGCTATGAGTGGGTCAACCGCACGCTTTTTGTGGGCACAGGCGGCAGGCAGAAACAGTCGGTGAAGGTGTCCCTTTACGCAATCGCCTAAAAGAAAAGCCCCGCACGCGTGTGCGTCGGGGCTTTATCATCGGAAAGTCAGAGCCTTCAGCCCTTATCCTTCTCCAGCGCGTCAAGGCGGGCCTTTAGCGCTTCGTTTTCCTCGCGGGCTTTCTGGGCCATCGCGCGGACCGCGTCGAATTCTTCGCGGGTCACAAAATCACGATCCGCCAGCCAACGGTCCAGCATGGACTTCATAGCGGTCTCGGCTTCTTGCCGTGCGCCTTGGGCCACGCCCATCGCGTTGGTCATAAGTTGCGAAATATCGTCGAACACTTTGTTACGAGTCTGCATGGGGCTCTCTCTGCTGTAACACTTGATCCCTATATGGGGTGCAATGGCCCGACTCACAAGGTTGACTTAAGCCGCATCCCTTTGCACAGAGGCATCCATGGTTCCCGCAGCACTCAACTTCCCCGCCATTTCACCCGATGTGTTTTCCGTCTCATTGTTCGGAATGACCTTTGCTTTGCGCTGGTATGCACTGGCCTATATCGCGGGCATCCTGATCGGATGGCGGCTGGCTGTGATGGCGGTCAAACGCGCCGCCCTGTGGCGCGATGACACACCGCCCATGCCCCCTGAAAAGGTCGAAGAACTGCTGACCTGGATCATTCTGGGCGTCATTCTGGGTGGGCGGCTCGGGTTCGTGCTGTTTTACCAGCCCGCCTATTACCTTGCGAATCCCTTGCAGATCTTTGCGATCTGGCAGGGCGGCATGGCGTTTCACGGCGGTTTTCTGGGCGTGATTATCGCAGCCGTCGGTTTCTGCCTGAAGAACAAGATCAACATGGCCAAGACCGCCGATATGCTGGCGCTGGCCACACCGCCTGGGCTGTTGCTGGGGCGGATTGCGAATTTCATCAATGCCGAACTTTGGGGCCGTCAGACCGATCTGCCGTGGGGCGTGGTGTTTCCGGGCGAACTGGCGCAGGCCTGCGGCCAGCCCTTCGGCGAGCTTTGCGCCCGCCACCCGTCGCAGCTGTATGAAGCGGGGCTTGAGGGCTTGCTTCTGGGCATTGTCCTGCTCTGGCTGGTGTTCCGCAAAGGCGCGCTGAAAACGCCGCTTCTGACCACGGGCGTCTTTGTCATGGGCTATGGCATGGCGCGCTTTATCGTCGAATTTTTCCGCCAGCCTGATGTGCAGTTCCAGACACCCGACAACCCGTTGGGTCTGGCCTACCGGATTGGCGAGTTTGGCCTGACTATGGGGCAAACCCTGTCGCTACCGATGATCTTGTTCGGGCTCTACCTGATCCTGCGGGCGCGGCGCGCGGCATGAGCGGACTGCGCGATATCCTGACCTCGCGCATTGCGCAGACCGGCCCGATGAGCATCGCCGACTATATGGCTACCTGCCTGATGCATCCCGAACACGGGTACTACAGCACCCGCGATCCGTTCGGCGCGCAGGGCGATTTCATCACCGCGCCGGAAATCAGCCAGATGTTTGGCGAGCTTCTGGGCCTCTGCCTTGCGCAATGCTGGCTGGATCAGGGGGCGCCCAAGCCCTTTACACTCGCCGAACTCGGCCCCGGTCGCGGCACGCTGATGGCCGATATCCTGCGGGCGACCGCACGGGTGCCGGGCTTTCACGACGCCGCGAACATTCATCTGGTCGAGGCATCGCCGACCCTGCGGCAGGTGCAGGCCGAAACGCTCGAGGGCCACGCACCTGAATGGCACGACACCGTCACCGCCCTGCCCGATGCGCCATTGTTCCTAGTTGCGAACGAATTCTTTGATGCCCTGCCCATCCGCCAGTTCATCCGCGATGGCGACGGTTGGGCGGAACGTGTGATTGGATTGGCCGACGGTGAACTGGCCTTTGGCCGCACAGATGCCCTGCCGCTGTCGGAACTGGATCACCGGCTGGACGATACGAAAGACGGCGATCTGGTGGAAACCTGCACGCCTGCGCAAACGATCATGTCCCATATTGGCGCGATGATCGGTGCACACGGCGGTACGGCCCTGATCATCGACTATGGTGACTGGCGGTCTTTGGGCGATACGTTCCAGGCGCTTCAGGCGCAGAAAAAGGTCGGCCCGCTGGACAACCCCGGCAACGCCGATCTGACTGCCCATGTGGATTTCGAGGCCTTGGCGAAATCCTGCGCCCCCGCCGTGCACAGCCGCCTGACGCCCCAAGGGGTGTTTCTGGAACGGTTGGGCATTACGCCTCGTGCGCAGGCGCTTGCTGCGAAACTAAGCGGCGATGCGTTGGAAACCCATATTGCAGCACACCGCCGGTTGACCCACCCCGATGAAATGGGGTTGCTGTTCAAGGTAATCGGTATCACACCTGATGCATCGACGACTCCGCCCGGACTGGAACCATGACGCTTGAGATCATC
The DNA here is from genome assembly GCF_982780845.1 of Thalassococcus sp. Lineage (NCBI taxonomy): Bacteria > Pseudomonadati > Pseudomonadota > Alphaproteobacteria > Rhodobacterales > Roseobacteraceae > Thalassococcus > Thalassococcus sp. The sequence continues at coordinate 53,928 of NZ_CEYADA010000016.1, read as the reverse complement.
ACATCTGATAGTCTTTCACCCGTCCACCACGGGTTTTTTACCCGCAAGGGCGGCGCGTCTTCTGGCGTGTTCCACGGATTGAACTGTGGTGCGGGGTCTTCGGACCAGTCCGATATCGTGCAGATCAACCGCGACCGCGTGGCGAAGTCCATGGACGTGGCCGACCACAGTCTGGTGTTTGTCCATCAGATCCATTCGGCCGAGGTGGTGACCATCACAAACCCGATGGAGCCCAAAGCCCCCCGCCCCCGCGCGGACGCTATGGTGACAAACCAGCCGGGTCTGGCGCTGGCGATTTTGACGGCTGACTGCCAGCCGGTGCTGTTTGCCGACCCCAAGGCAGGCGTTGTTGGGGCGGCCCACGCCGGATGGCGCGGTGCGCTGGACGGCATTCTGGAAAACACCGTTGATGCTATGATCGCCCTTGGCGCGAACCGCGATAACATCACTGCGGTCGTCGGCCCGTCGATCAGCCAACGCGCCTATGAGGTCGGGCCAGAGTTTCTGGACGCCTTCCTGATGGAAGACCAAGCCAACGCCCGCTTCTTTGCCGGGGGGCAAGGTGACCGGATGCATTTCGACCTGCCCGCCTTCGGGCTGCACAAACTACGCTCTGCCGGAGTGAACGCGGAATGGACGCGCCATTGCACCTATTCCGATGCTGACCGCTTCTTTTCGTATCGCCGCGCGACCCACGCAAAAGAGGCCGATTATGGCAGGCTGATCTCGGTCATCCGGCTGTAACATCCGAAATCGGGCCTTATTCACGACACATTTCCCCAAATCACGTGGAAACAATCAGGCGCTTTGGGCCTGTTTGTTGCTGCTTTTGGCTAAAAACCGCGATTTTCCCGCGAAACCGGACAATGTGACGAAAACCGTCAAATTGTCTCGTTCTTGTCAAAACCCTGCCCCGATGGCCGGTCAAATTGTCTTTAACAACAAGATAAAAGCCTAATGGCAGGTTCAGGAGCAGCAAAATGAAAACTCGTACACGCTTTATCAAATCCGTTCTGAAAACAGCGGCAACAACCGAAACCAAGCTTCCTTGGGAACGCGGCGCCACACGTCAGGCGATGATCGCCAAGCGCGACGCGCAACCGGCAGCACAAAAACGGGCGTAATTTGGACAGCGATTCGGCTGACGCGCCGCGAAATGTGGCGCATTAGCTAGACCTACGAAAACAATTCCTCCCCTAAGAACCGGATTGGTCCGTTAACGTGGACCAGTTCGGTTTTTTTTTGACACAATTGCGGAAATAAGGCCAAAACATGGTCAACAAGTCGTAAACGTCCGTCTGTGATAGTTGGTGGGGACCAACATGGATGTGGCCAACCTTCGGGTGTTCACATGTCGAGTCTCCAGTTCAGCGGGCGTATCCGCGACAATGTTTCCGTACCGGTCCAACAGGGCCAGTTTACTCCATCGGATGGCGGCCGACCTCAGCGCAAACTCTCTCACCAGCGCAAATACGAGGTCGCCGCCCTGATGTCTGATCTCTCAATCGAAACCAAACAGGTTGTTGCTCCGGCCACGTCTGTTTTCGAAGACACCGCATCGGCCTTTGCCCGCGGCACCATTATCCCGACAGTCAGCGGCCCCGTCGCTGTAGAAGACCTGATCCCCGGCGATTTCGTCGAAACAGAACACGGCCCCGAACCCGTCGTCTGGATCGGATCAACGTCTTACGTTCCCAATATCGAAGGCACAGACAGCAGTCTGACAGGCCTGTACCGCAGCAACGCCGGTGCCTATGGCGATCACGGCCCGATCACCGACACGATGTTCGGCCCTGCCGCCCGTGTACGCTACCAGCGCGCCCATCTGCGCCCGCTGATCGGCAATGACAGCGTTCTGCTGCCCATGGCGGATATGATCGATGGCGACCGCCTGATCGAAATCACGCCTGCCAGCTCGGTCCAGATGTTCCACATCGCGCTGCGTCACCATGCGATGATCAACGTGGGCGGCGTCAGCGTCGAAACATATCACCCCGGCCCGAACATCAAACGCACTTTGGGCCCTGATCAGTACGACCAGTTCCTAAGCCTGTTCCCGAATGTTCATGATTTCGAAGACTTCGGCGAAATGGCCCTGCCCCGCACCCGTCTTGAGGTGATCCGGCAACTGACCTCGGGCTGACCCGAGGTCGCACACCGGACCAAATGCGTCAGGCCAATTGGGCCAGACGCTCTTCCAGTACATCAAACGGCACACCGGGTTCGTCCTTGGCACCGCGAATAACCAACGAGGTTTTGACGCTGGCCACGTTGGGCGTAGTCAAAAGCTCGGATGTCAGGAATGTCTGGAAGGTCGACAGATCCGGTGCCACGCATTTCAGGATGAAATCCACCTCGCCGTTCAGCATGTGGCATTCGCGAACCAGCGACCATTCATTGCAGCGTTCTTCAAACGCGGACAGGTCGGATTCAGCCTGACTTTGCAGACCCACCATCGCAAAAACCTGAACCTCGAAACCCAGTTCGCGGGGGTTAACCTCGGCGTGGTAGCCGCGAATGAACCCCTGTTCTTCCAGCGCGCGAACGCGACGCAAACAGGGCGGAGCCGAAATACCAACGCGCTTTGCAAGCTCGACGTTGGTCATGCGACCATCTGCTTGCAGCTCGGAAAGGATCTTGCGGTCAATCGGATCAAGCCTGTGGCTGGGCATGTGCCAGTATCTCCCAGAAATTTTGCGAAGTTATATCACGCCACCCATCACGCGCAATATTATTTCACTAAAGAGAAATTATCTTGCGCAAAAAATATTCAATGCGCCAACAGGTCTCTTTTCCGTGTGCAGCGTTTGCGCGGCGGTTGTTGCGGGCGTATATCCCAATCTGACTCGGAATATACAAGACGCGATCGGAGGCCGGCATGGCAGACACGAAACACACGAAGGTTCTTATCATCGGCTCTGGCCCGGCAGGGTATACCGCAGGTGTGTACGCCAGCCGCGCCATGCTGAATCCCGTTCTGGTGCAGGGCATCGAACCCGGCGGTCAGCTGACCACCACGACCGAAGTTGAAAACTGGCCGGGCCACACCGAAATCCAGGGTCCCGAACTGATGATCAACATGGAAGCGCACGCGCGCGCCATGGGCACCGAAATCATCGGCGACATCATCACCAAGCTGGAAACAGACAAGCGCCCCTTCGTAGCCCACGGCGACAGCGGCACGACCTACACGGCAGATGCCGTCATTCTGGCAACCGGCGCCCGCGCGAAATGGCTGGGTCTGGAAACAGAAGAAGAGTTCAAGGGCTTTGGCGTCTCTGCCTGTGCCACATGTGACGGCTTCTTCTATCGCGGTCAGGAAATCGTGGTCATCGGCGGCGGCAACACCGCTGTAGAAGAGGCGCTGTTCCTGACGAACTTTGCCTCCAAGGTCACGCTGATCCACCGCCGCGACACGCTGCGCGCGGAAAAAATCCTGCAGGATCGTCTGTTCAAGCACCCCAAGGTCGAAACCCTGTGGCACCACGAGCTGCACGAAGTCTTCGGTTCGGAGAACCCCAAGGGAGTTGAAGGCGTCCGCGCCAAAAACGTGAACACCGGCGAGATCACCGAAATCCCCTGTAAGGGTGTTTTCGTCGCGATCGGCCACGCGCCTGCGAACGAACTGGTCAAGGACGTGCTGGAAACACACATGGGCGGCTATGTCGTGACCAAACCGGACAGCACCGAAACTTCGATCCCCGGCATCTTTGCCGCGGGTGACCTGACGGATCACAAATACCGTCAGGCGGTCACATCGGCAGGCATGGGCTGCATGGCCGCGCTTGAGGCCGAGCGCTGGCTGGCAGATCACGAAGAGGCAGGCGAGCCTGCACCGGAAGCGGCCAACGAACCGGCAAGCGCCTGAAAATCTGATCGTTGAGACGATGAAAAGCCCGGCTTAGCCCGGGCTTTTTGCTTTGGGCCGGTTATGCGGCCTCGGCCATCCATTGTTCGGCTTTATCGCCGCCATAGACAAAACAAACGCGCAGCAAAAAGCACGTGACAGCGGTTTCGATGATCAGGTTCGTTTGGAACCGTGCCATTTCAGCAGTCGCGATCTCGTGCCGGATCAGAAAATATCCGACCGTCGCCAAAACAACCACCACAGCGCTTGTGATGATGTTGAAGGAATGGATCACAGGATTGCTTGGGGCTTCGCCATAGTGCGAACCATAGTGGTATCCGGCCGTCATCGCCGCCAGACAGGGCGGTACAAAATCAAGCATCGGAAAGCTGAGGCCCAGAACGCTGAGCGCGATCAGGATCAGGCCAAAGAAAAAGTTCGCGGCGACAAACACCGCTAGAACGCGAAGAATTCTACCCATTTTCCAATCCCGGCCCCATGACCCAGCAGCCACGTATCAATGCAGGATTCGATAAAACTTTACTTTTTTGTCCAAAGTAGGGCTGACCTCGGGTTGCATTTGGACATCTATTGGTTGTCGAACGTGGCCAGATTGCGGTCATTGCCTTTTGGTCACACCCCCACGCGATCTGCAAAAAACCGCGCAATTTTTCAGAAAAGGGTTTTCTGCGGCTGCAAAGGGTGACATGTGTTCACGCGTGAACACACATTGAGTCCACCTGATGAACGCACCCTCAGTCCCTACGCCGTCGCGGCCAGAAGACGACCAGCTGTTTCAGCTGTTGCGTCAGCTTGACCATGCGCCAGAGGCAAGCCAGCGCGCCACGGCAGAAGCCCTTGGCGTGTCGCTGGGTGGTTTGAACGCGCAATTGCGGTCTGCGACCGAAGCAGGGCTCATCACTGTCACCCAACGCAAGGGCAACGATCGCCGCCAGCGGTTCGCCTACGCTCTGACCCCTGCGGGTCACGATATGAAGGAACGTCTTGTTAAGTCCTTCCTGACACGGAAATTCGCCGAATACGCGGCCCTTCATACAGAGCTGACAGGTTCTGTTAAGGACCTCATCCCACTGAAGTACAGGAGCACCCTGATGCAATCCAACCTCGCGCCGATCCCCGAGCTGTACGTGTCCTACGACAGCGCCCAAAAGCTGAAAGTCGAAGCAGGCGAACTGGTGTCGCACGATCTGACACCGCGCCAGATTTGCGACCTTGAACTGCTGATGAACGGCGGCTTCAACCCGCTGAAGGGCTTCCTGACAGAAGAAGACTACAACGGCGTTGTTGAAAACATGCGTCTGGCAGATGGTTCGCTGTGGCCGATGCCGATCACTCTGGACGTTATGCCCGAGTATGCAGACACCATCGAAATCGGTCAGGACATTGCCCTGCGCGATCAGGAAGGCGTCATTCTGGCGACCATGACGGTCACCGACAAATGGGTCCCGAACAAAGCACGCGAAGCTGAAAAGGTGTTCGGCGCAGACGATCAGGCGCACCCTGCTGTTCACTACCTGCACAACATCGCGGGCGGTGTTTACCTTGGCGGCCCCGTGACAGGCATCCAACAGCCCGTTCACTACGATTTCCGTGGTCGTCGCGACACGCCGAACGAACTGCGCGCCCTGTTCCGCAAGCTGGGCTGGCGCAAGGTCGTTGCGTTCCAGACACGTAACCCGCTGCACCGTGCGCACCAGGAGCTGACCTTCCGAGCCGCACGCGAAGCACAGGCCAACCTGCTGATCCACCCCGTTGTGGGCATGACCAAGCCGGGCGACGTTGACCACTTCACCCGCGTTCGCTGCTACGAGGCGGTTCTGGACAAGTATCCGGCGGCCACAACGTCCATGTCGCTGCTGAACCTTGCCATGCGTATGGCTGGCCCGCGCGAAGCGGTCTGGCACGGCCTGATCCGCGCCAACCACGGCTGCACGCACTTCATCGTTGGTCGTGACCACGCTGGCCCCGGCAAGAACAGCGCAGGCGAAGATTTCTACGGCCCCTACGACGCGCAGGATCTGTTCCGTCAGTACGAAGATGAAATCGGCGTGAAAATGGTCGACTTCAAACACATGGTTTATGTGCAGGAACGCGCCCAGTACGAACCCGCCGACGAAATCGCGGATAAGGATGACGTGACCATCCTGAACATCTCCGGCACAGAACTGCGTCGCCGCCTGCAAGAGGGTCTTGAGATCCCCGAGTGGTTCTCGTTCCCCGAAGTTGTGACCGAACTGCGCAAAACCAAGCCGCCGCGTTCGCAGCAAGGTTTCACCGTGTTCTTCACCGGCTTCTCGGGTTCCGGCAAATCCACCATCGCGAACGCCCTTATGGTCAAACTGATGGAAATGGGTGGCCGCCCGGTGACGCTGCTGGATGGTGACATTGTTCGTAAGAACCTCAGCTCGGAACTCGGCTTCTCGAAAGAGCACCGCGACCTGAACATCCAGCGTATCGGCTACGTTGCCTCTGAGATCACCAAGAACGGTGGTATCGCGATCTGTGCGCCGATCGCACCCTATGCATCGACCCGTCGTCAGGTACGTGACGGCATCGAACAGTATGGTGCCTTCGTCGAAGTGCACGTCGCAACCTCGATCGAGGAATGCGAACGCCGCGACCGCAAGGGCCTGTACAAGCTGGCACGCGAAGGCAAGATCAAGGAATTCACAGGTATCTCCGATCCCTACGATGTCCCGGAAAACCCCGAACTGCGCGTCGAAACAGAAGGCACAGATGTCGACAACTGCGCGCATCAGGTTCTGCTGAAGCTGGAATCCATGGGCCTGATCGCAAGCTCGCGCCTGTAATCTGCAGCCTTATACTTTTCGGAAAAGCCGGTGCATCAGCGCCGGCTTTTTTGCTTTCGCCGAAGCTTTGGGCGCACCTGCCAAAAACACGCAATTCAGCCGTATGATTTTTGCAACAAACCCGTATCCCGATACCCCAATGTGCCGAATGACACACATTGCAGAACGGAAATGTATACACCCGACCTCATAAGAAATTGCGACGCAGGCTTTGGCTAGGCAGCGCAAAATATTTTCACGAGGGGACCCATGAAGAAATCTATCTATGCAGCCATCGGCCTGACTTTATTGGCAAGCACGGCAGTCGCCCAATCTGCCACGTACACCTGCGACGACCTCAGCGCGCCAACCAGTCTTTACTTCGCAAACATTTCGATGGAAGCCGGTGACACGCTTAACTTCAGCAATCTGGAAGAAAACGCCTGCTTTTTCGTGAACTCTGGCATTTCGATCGCGGCACCCAGCTCATGTTCGACCAGCAGTTTCACGGCGCCAACGGCCGGTGAATACTACGTATCCCTGCTTTATCAAATGCCTCCGGGCTTCTTGCCGCCCGACGCTAAGGCAAATGCAGTCTCATCTACGCAAATGGTTCCCCCCGGTACCGTTCAGTGTACGCCCGCTTCAGTATCCAACCCCGGCCTCACGCAGGGCAAAGCCTCTGCAACTGGTGCAGGAAGCTCGACCAGCGCGATTGAAGAAGCCATCGACAACGCCCTTGGCGGCACAACAGGCGGCGCGCGCCTGACCCGCAATGGCGTGTTCCTGTCGACGCAAGGCAAAGGCAGCACCGCCCGCGCATGGGGATCGCTGCACGCCCGTCAGTTCTCGGGCGATGTGGATGGCAAAAGCCTTGAGTTCACGCTGGGCATGGACACGCTTGTCGCGCCGTCGACCCGCGTCGGTCTGATCCTGTCGAAAGGCCGCTCTGATCTGGATGTGAATGGCAGCAGCGTCGACATCGACTCTTTGTCCTTCGGCCCCTACGTGTCGCACAAACTGTCTGACATCTACGAACTGTCCGCCTTTGTGGTCATGTCCAAGCCCGAGTACGACATCGACGGCACCGAATATGACGCCAAGCGTCTGAGCGGCGGGATCAAGTTCGATGCCGATTACACGCTGGGCCAGACCGAGGTGAATTCCTACGCCAGCCTGACCGGTTTCTCGGAAAAACACCCTGAGGTGACAATCGACGGCACCAATGTGGACGGCCACACCGTGTCATCGCTTTTGGGCGCGATCGGCACCAAGGCGATCTTCAACTCAGGCAAACCGCTGCGCCCCTATCTGGGTGTGGGCGTGGACATGCGGAAGTTCGACGATGGCATCAACGATGTGCAGGAATTCGCATCGCCGCGCGTGAACGCTGGTTTCAGCTATGAAGGGGCCGCCGGCACGCTGTCGCTTGATCTGTCGGGCGGTCAAATTCTGGAAGACACCCGCGATGCCAGCATGCGCCTGAGCTACCAGATGGACTTCTGAAGCCCCTAAAATTTTACACAAAGGCCGCCGATTTTCCGGCGGCCTTTTTTGTTGCGACCCAGTGGCGGAAAGCCTCTGTAAAGTAATTTGGGGAAAATTGGCGGCATCGTTGCTGACAGAAGGTTGCCAATGCTGTTCCGTGCCCTGTGCTCTGTTGTTGCCCTGTGTCTCTCGATGGTGGCAACCCATGCCGAAACCGTGCAAAGCGCGGGTATCCTGCCCGTCATTTCCACACGCGGTTCCCTTCTGCCGGTCTCTCACTCTGACGCGTCCATCGCGACGCGCAGATCGGCCAGTTTGTTTCTCGATAAATCCGCCGGTGGTCTGTTTGCACCCATTGCCCCCCGCCCTGCCCCGCAACCCTTTGGCAGCGTCCACGATCAGGTGCAGGGCATCCTTGACCTGATCGCCCGCGCCGAAGCCGGACCAAAGGGCTATGACGCGGTGCAATATGGCGCGAAAATCCAGCCACGCAGACCGCCCACGCAACTCACGCTGGCCGAGATCGAAACATGGACGCGCAGCACCCCGCGCCAGCAACATGCAATCGGCCGCTATCAATTCATCCCCGCCACCCTGCGCCGCTTGGTCAAGGATCAGGGGCTGACACCCGACACGCGCTTTTCACCGCAAGTGCAGGATCAACTGGCGCACCAGTTACTGGTCGAGGCAGGCCTGAACGCCTTTACCAACGGCACCATGACCCGCGGGGATTTCATGCTGAACCTAGCGAAAATCTGGGCCGGTCTGCCCACCGCGACGGGGCGGTCCTATTACAAAGGCGTCGCGAACAACAAAGCCACGATTAGCTGGGATCACTTCTATCGCGAAATCACCGCGCTGTTTCCGGGGCTGGCATGAAAAAGCCCGCACAAGGCGGGCTTTGCATCGTCATATCTGTGTGGCGCTTAATGCACCGCAACAGGGGCCAGATCGTTCTGCCGCGCAAGGATGAAGGCCATCTTGCGATCCGCGACCAGCGCGATCCGTTCGCCATCAGCGTTATGAACCGCATAAAGCTGCTCTGCGCCTTCGGCCTGTTCCTGTACGTCCAGCGGCAGGTCGGCGGTTGCCACACGACGGACATAGACCGTGCGACCGTCATCAAGGGATTTGAAATCGAACTTTGTCTGCATGGCTTAGTCCTTTCTGATCTTGATGGTTTGAATAACTGTGTCGGGACGCTGTCTTTTCAAATCGACATGCAACAGACCGTTTTCCATCTGCGCGTCACCAACCTCGACCCCGTCGGCCAACACAAAGCTGCGTTGAAACTGGCGCGAGGCGATTCCACGGTGCAGGAAGATGCGCTCGCGCACGTCCTCTTGCTGGCGTCCACGGATCACCAACTGCCGGTCCTCGACCGTGATCGACAGATCATCTTCGGAAAAGCCCGCAACCGCCAAAGTGATGCGGTACGAATCCTCGCCGGTTTGTTCAATGTTGAAAGGGGGATAGCCCTCACTGGACTTGGCAGTGCGCTCCAGCAGCTGCTCAAGTTGTTCGAAACCCAGCATGTGCGGGTATGAACCAAATGTCATTTTCGTCATCGACGCATCCTCGTTGCAAGCGACCGTCTGGTTTACGGGCCCCAAGTTGGCGACCCTGCAGAAGAAATATGGGTGTCTCTTTGCACTTTCGCAAGCCCATGCGGCGCGGAAGCCTCTTTGCCGCGCGTTAAAGAAGCGTTATTCTGACATCTCAGACGTGAAACGGACCTGCCTTATGAACGCCCCGAACGATCTCTCCATGAAAACCGAAGAAGTTCTGCGTGTAGAACTTGCCGTTTTTCGCCGCGAACACAGGGATCTGGACGAAGCGATCCGCGCCCTTCAGGAAACCGGCCGTGCCGATGCCCTGACCTTGCAGCGCCTCAAGAAGAAAAAACTGGCCCTGAAAGACCAGATTGCCCTGATTGAAGACCGTCTGACCCCCGATATCATCGCCTGACGTTGCGCAAGACCGCATTCTGTTTATAAGCCACCCCAAGACCTGCATCACGGAAAGGGCAAGCTATGGCAGACGCAGCCACCGTCAAAGTCGGCATCATCATGGGCAGCCAATCGGACTGGCCCACAATGAAAGAAGCCGCCGACATGCTGGACGCGCTGGAAATCCCGCACGAGATCAAAATCGTGTCAGCACATCGGACGCCCGACCGCCTGTGGGACTACGGCAAAACCGCCGTTGATCGCGGCCTTCACGTGATCATCGCAGGCGCCGGCGGTGCCGCACACCTGCCCGGCATGATGGCGTCGAAAACCCGCGTGCCTGTCATCGGCGTGCCGGTTCAGACGCGCGCCCTGTCTGGTGTGGATAGCCTCTATTCCATCCTGCAAATGCCGCGCGGTTTTCCTGTGGCCACCATGGCAATCGGTGCAGCCGGTGCCGCCAATGCAGGCTTGATGGCTGCGGGTATTCTGGCGGTGAATGACGCGGCACTTGCCGCCCGTCTGGACAAGTGGCGCGCAGACCTGTCAGCGTCGATCGCGGACGAGCCCGAGCGCGGCTTACCCACTGAATAAGAACGATATACCTGAAATATCCAACCTTCCGTCAAGGCAAATCACCATGGCAAATCCCCTTCCCCAAGGCAGCACAATCGGCATCATCGGCGGTGGTCAGTTGGGCCGTATGCTTTCTGTTGCGGCCAGCCGCTTGGGCCTGAAAAGCCATATCTTCGAACCCGGTGCGAACCCGCCTGCGGGTCAGGTTGCAGATCAGGTGACGACCGGCGCCTATGACGACGCAGACGCGCTGAAACGCTTTGCCGAAGCGGTCGATGTCATCACTTATGAGTTCGAAAACATCCCGACCGAAGCACTGGATATCCTGAGCGCGATCCGCCCGATCCATCCGGGCCGTGAAGCGCTCCGCGTGTCGCAGGATCGCCTGACCGAAAAGACATTCCTGAACGATCTGGGCCTGCAAACGGCACCCTTCGCCGACATCACCGACGCAGACAGCCTGAACGCCGCTTTGGCAGACATCGGCACGCCTGCGATCCTCAAAACCCGCCGTTTCGGGTATGACGGCAAAGGTCAGGCGCGGATCATGTCGCCGGACGATGCGGATAAGGCGCTGGCAGACATGGCTGGCGCGCCTGCGATTCTGGAAGGCTTCGTTGATTTCAGCCACGAAGTGTCGGTCATCGCCGCCCGCGCCGCTGATGGGTCGGTGTCCTGCTATGATCCCGGTGAAAACGTCCACAAAGACGGCATCCTAGACACCACAACCGTGCCCGCCCGCCTGACGCCGGGCCACCGTCAGGATGCGGTTCTGCTTGCCGCTAAGATCCTGAATGCGCTGGATTATGTTGGTGTGATGGGGGTCGAGCTGTTTGTGACGCCCAAGGGGCTGATCGTGAACGAAATCGCGCCGCGCGTTCATAACTCGGGCCACTGGACGCAGAACGGCTGTGCCGTGGACCAGTTCGAACAGCATATCCGCGCTGTCGCGGGTTGGCCGTTGGGCGATGGCCAGCGTCACTCTGATGTGGTGATGGAGAACCTGATCGGCCACGATCTGGACCGCGTTCCCGAACTGGCGACCCAGCCGGACACCGCAATTCACCTGTACGGCAAGGCCGATGTGAAAGCGGGCCGCAAGATGGGTCACATCAACCGCATCGTCCGTAAGTAGTTCTAACCAAAGAACCTTTCGGCAACTGCCCCGCGCATATAGCTGACCTGACCACCGGCGAGAGCAGCCGCGATACGGTTGTTCTGGTCCAGCACGACCAGATCGGCACGCTTGCCATTGGCGATCGCGCCACGATCATCCAGCCCCATGATGCGCGCAGGCCCGGACGACACCAACGCCCAGCCCGTGGCCCAGTCGCAAACGCCGTCGTTGATCAGCTTCAGCGCCGCGTTGCCCAGCGATTGGTAGTGGTAATCCGACGCCAGTGCATCACACAGCCCCGCCCCCACCAGATCAATCGCCGATACGTTGCCTTTGTGGCTGGCCCCGCGCATCACGTTCGGCGCGCCCATTACCACGCCGTCGCACATCGCTTTCGCTGCCTCGGCGGCCTCAAACGTTTCAGGGAACTCCGCAATGGTCACTCCACGCGCTTTGGCCTGATCACGGTCCGCGCGCGTGCTGTCGTCATGGCTGCCCAACCGAACGCCACGGGCGCGAAGCCGTTCCGCCAGCGCATCCAGCGCGGCAGGCACGTCTGGGCCAAGTGCATGAAGGGATTGCATATATTCCAGATGACGCTCGGGTGAGCGGCCACTTTTCAGCGCCTGACCGTTCAACTGCTTGGGCCTGCGTCCATCGGCCAGACGGTCGTGCTGAAGATGGTCGTTGAACACCAGATAATCGATTTCATGGGCGTCCAACTCGGCCTCGGCGGCAGCAAATTCGGCCAGAAGATGTGTTTCAAGACGCAGCTGAATACGCAGATCGGTGGCGAAATCGGCCTTCAGATCGGAAATCGCGGCAAAAACCTTACGTGCGAATTCAGGCCCGCGCATGCCGCCTTCCCAGCTCCAGAATTGCGCCAGATAGGCGGTTGTGATCCCGCTTGAGGCCAGTTCAGCCTCGACCGAGGCAATCCCCCCCCGCGGGTCCAGCATCGCGCCACGACGGGGCGCGACATGGCGTTCGAACCCGTCACCGTGCAGATCGATCATACCGGGAAGCAGGCGATAACCGCTTAGGTCAACCGCGCGTCCATCCGCATCGGCGTTCAGCACGCCGCCCGCCACACCCACGCTATCCGTGGTCCAGCCCTCGGGTTTCAGCACTTCGGCGTTTTCAAATCTCAGCGTCAGGGACATCGCACAACCACCTTACGTTCCGCGCCCTGATAAGCCGGAAGTCAGCCGCGCGAAAGCCCCCTTTGGCGCGGCACAACCGACAGCGCGACGCCACCCAGAACGATGGCCGAGGCCATGGCAAAGGACCAAGACACCGCTTCAGACAGGAAAAGCCAGCCGCCCAGCGTGGCGATCACCGGCACGGTCAATTGCGCAACCGACGCGGTGGTCGCTGACAGCTTTGGCAGCACAGCATACCACAATGCATAGCCCATCCCCGACGTGATCGCCCCCGACAAAACCGCCAATATGACACCCTGTTTTGTCATTTCGCCAACCCCAACTAACAACCAGACAATCAAAATTGCCGGAGTAGCGAGAATAAAGTTCGCGCCGGTGTTTTGCAGCGCATCTTTGGCTTTGCGACCGATCAACGAATAAATTCCCCAGCCAATACCCGATGCAGCCATCAGCAGACCGTGGAAAACGCTGACCTGAACCGCGCTTCCGGGCCACAAAAGCCAGGCCAGACCACCAAAGGCCATCGCGGCCCCTGCCCATCTGGTAAACGGTGGGCGTTCCCCGCCGATAAGCGCGCCTGCGAACATTGTGATCTGCACGCAGCCGAACAGGATCAGCGCGCCGATGCCTGTGTCGATGCCCACGTAGGACAGGGAAAACGCCGCCATATAGAGCAGCAAGGACAAGACGCCTGTCACGCGGCCTTCACCGCCCAAAGCGACCGATCCGCGCGACAGAATGCACAGCAACGCAAGCATCGCCCCGCCAGCGGCCATGCGGATTGTGCTGTAGCCCATCGCGTCCATGTCGCCGTTTACCAGCGCCATGCGGCCAAAGACCGAGTTCGCGGCAAAGGCCACCATCACCACGACGGTCAGCGCAAGCAATTGCATCACAGGCCCTCAAACGCCTTGGGATAGACCAATGTACCCGCACCGGCGGGCCCCGCGACAAGCGTGTGATCCACCGGATAGGGCGACGTCAGCCCCTCGGCCATGCGGAATCCGCAGCGTTGGTAGAACGCCGGATCGCCCAGAACGACAACAGTTTGCCCCGTCTGTTCGGCCCAGCCCACCAGCCAGCGCATCATGCGGCGGCCAAGGCCCTTTCCGTGGTGATCCGGATCAACGGCTACGGGGGCAAGGCACAGCCAGCCCTTCGGCCCCTGCATTTGGGACAGTGCATAGTAACCAAGCAAAGTGTCACCGTCGGCCAGCAACTGTTCGCCCGCCATCGCGCCCGATTTACGCAGCTTGGCGACCAGTCGCGCCTCTTCGTCAGAGGGGAACGCGCGGTGCAGCAGCGCCTCGGCTGCGGGTTCTTCGCCGCGGCGCAATTCGCGCAATGTGCCGGATAGAAACATAAATCCCCCTTCTGGACCGTCGGTGTTGCCCCGACACTGCCCAAGATCGCGCCAAGGTACCAGTCACAAACAGATGAAACGCGCCAAAGAAAAAGGGGCCGCGAAACGCGACCCCTTTCGGTATTTTCTGCAGTTGGCAGATTACATCATGCCGCCCATGCCGCCCATGTCGGGCATTGCAGGTGCGCCACCGTCTTTGGACGGCTTGTCTGCAACCATGGCTTCTGTTGTGATCAGCAGACCAGCAACCGATGCCGCATCTTCCAGAGCGGTACGTGTAACCTTGGCCGGATCGATAACGCCGAAGCCGAACATGTCGCCATATTCATCTGTCTGTGCGTTATAGCCGAACTTCAGGTCTGTGCTTTCACGAACCTTGCCAGCAACGACGGAACCGTCGACGCCTGCGTTCTCGGCGATCTGGCGCAGCGGTGCTTCCAGAGCTTTGCGAACGATTGCGATACCTGCGTTCTGGTCAGCGTTTGCACCTTCCAGACCTTCCAGCGATTTGCCGGCCTGTACCAGAGCAACACCACCACCAACGATGACGCCTTCCTGAACAGCAGCGCGTGTCGCGTTCAGAGCATCGTCAACACGGTCTTTACGCTCTTTCACTTCGACTTCTGTCATGCCGCCAACGCGGATAACGGCAACACCGCCTGCCAGTTTGGCAACGCGCTCTTGCAGCTTTTCACGGTCGTAGTCGGAAGTTGTTTCAGCGATCTGTGTGTGGATCTGGCCAACACGTGCTTCGATCTCGGCTTTGTCGCCTGCACCGTCAACGATGGTTGTTTCGTCTTTGGTGATCGAGATTTTCTTGGCAGAGCCCAGCATGTCCATTGTGACATTCTCAAGCTTCATGCCGAGATCTTCCGAGATGACCTGACCGCCTGTCAGGATCGCGATGTCCTGCAGCATGGCCTTACGACGGTCGCCGAAGCCCGGTGCTTTAACAGCAGCGATTTTCAGACCACCGCGCAGCTTGTTGACAACCAGAGTTGCCAGCGCTTCGCCTTCTACGTCTTCTGCAATGATCAGCAGCGGCTTCTGCGACTGGATCACTTGCTCGAGCAGCGGAACCATCGGCTGCAGCGAGGACAGTTTCTTTTCGTGCAGCAGGATCAGAGCGTCTTCCAGATCGGCAATCATCTTGTCCGAGTTGGTGACGAAGTACGGCGACAGGTAGCCGCGGTCGAACTGCATACCTTCAACAACGTCTGTCTCTGTCTCGAGGCCTTTGTTTTCCTCGACAGTGATAACGCCTTCGTTGCCAACCTTCTGCATCGCGTCTGCGATCTGGCGGCCGATTTCCGCTTCGCCGTTTGCCGAGATTGTACCAACCTGAGCAACTTCGTCGGAATCGTTTACCGGACGAGCAGCAGCTTTGATCGCTTCGACAACTTTTGCAGTTGCCATGTCGATGCCGCGCTTCAGGTCCATCGGGTTCATGCCAGCAGCAACGGACTTCATGCCTTCTTTAACGATGGCTTGTGCAAGTACTGTTGCTGTTGTTGTGCCGTCACCGGCTTCGTCGTTGGTGCGGGAAGCAACTTCCTTCACCATCTGTGCGCCCATGTTTTCGAACTTGTCTTCCAGTTCGATTTCCTTGGCTACCGATACACCGTCTTTGGTGATGCGCGGTGCGCCGAAGGATTTTTCAAGCACAACGTTACGGCCTTTGGGGCCCAGAGTGACCTTCACCGCGTCAGCGAGGATGTTCACACCCTTCAGCAGACGGTTACGGGCATCTGTATCAAACTTTACGTCCTTGGCAGACATGAGTATCTCCTATGTCTAGAATGCGTTCAGAAAGGTCAGTCTCAGGACAGAACGCCGAGAATGTCGCTTTCTTTCATGATCAGCAGTTCTTCACCGTCTACGGTGATTTCAGTGCCGGACCATTTGCCGAACAGGATTTTGTCGCCGGCCGATACGGCCATTTCGATCAACTCACCCGAATCTTTGCGCGCGCCGTCGCCACACGCAACAACCACGCCTTCGGCAGGCTTTTCTTTTGCGCTGTCAGGAATGATCAGACCGCCAGCGGTCTTTTCTTCACTTTCAACGCGACGCACAAGCACGCGGTCATGAAGCGGTTTGAATGCCATCTTTGTAGCTCCCTAGGTACAAAGGTTAACTTGGCCCCCCATCAATTGGCAGAGCCGTTAGCACTCAGCACATCCGAGTGCTAACGGCGCACAGTTAGGCACAGCAAATCTGTGAGTCAACCAAATCAGTGAAATTTTCCGCGCTTTCCCTCGGAAACATCCCGTTTCCGCGAAAATCAGCTATCGGCCCAGTCAATAAGCCCCTGACGCCCTGCATCAGAAAGCGCATAGATACCGGTCTCGACCTTTTCGAACCAGCCATAGTGATTGGTCCGCATGATTGTGGTTGCCTGACGGACTTTGACGGCTTTTGCAACCAATGCGCCCTTAGAGGGGCCGTTTTCCGCCAGATATCTCGCACAGGCCAGCGCGTCCTGCCTGTATCCCGTGACAATCCCATGCCGCGTGGCGCCGCCCGCGTTGGGATCGCCCCTTAGGCGTTCGAATTCCCGCAACAGGCGCGCCTGCGCCTTTTTGTTCTTTCGCGGCGCATAGGGGCCGGGGTCGCAGGCGACCTCGACCAATCCATCTTCGCGCACCGTCATAAAGCCCAACCCAAGCCGCCGGCACAGCCGCGTGTTCTCCAACATTGTCCGGCGGGCTGTCCGGCCTTTGGGACGGGGGATCGAGATATAGACAAGATCGGACAGGGACAGCCGATCAATCGCCTGATGAATCAACGTCAGATTAATCCGTAGCTTCAATTCGACTATTAGGAACGGCTCATTTCCGCGCCGAGCAACCAGATCAGCGCGCCCGACCTCACCTTTGACGGTATAGCCCTGGGCTTCCAGAAATGCCTTTACCGGTTGGTAAAGCTCCGTTTCCTTCTCCATCTAAATGCCTACTCGCCCTCTTGATCAAAGGTATATAGTAAACTACCCTTTGACTGTCATTTTGGATATCTATTGGCATACTTATGCGCGTCTTTCTGTTTATCTTATCATTGTTGATGATCGGGGGAACCGCTTCTGCGAATTGCAGTGGCCAAGACCTCCGCCCGACTTTGGAAGATCAAGAACGACAGCACCTGCAAAATGCCGTCGATGAAACGCCCTACGCCGAGGGAAACCATTGGGTTGCGACCCGTGATGCGGAAACGATCCACCTGATCGGCAGCATCCACATCGACCACCCGTCGCTTTTGAACCACGTCGACAGACTTGCTCCGGTTATCGAAACGGCGTCAGTCGCGTTCTTTGAGATGACCCTCAACGATCGACGCGAAATGGAGAAAGAGTTCCGTGACAATCCCGACCTGCTGATCATGTCCGACACCACCCTGCCCGAGGTGATGGACGAACCGACATGGACGATGCTGGCAAATGCTGCTCAGAAACGTGGCTACCCGCCCTTCATGACCGCCAAATTCCGCCCGTGGTATCTGACGATGATGCTGGCCATGCCGCCCTGCATGTCCCTCGAACGTGCTCTGGCCGGTGGATTAGACAACAGATTACAGGACGTGGCCTATTCGGCGGGCCGCACTGTGCGCGCGCTCGAAGATTACCACACCGTCATGGATTTCTTTAACAACGCGCCATTCGACCAACAGATGGACATGTTGCTGGCTGCGATCTTTGATCCGATCCTGACCGAAGACATGTACGCCACCATGTTCAAACAGTATTTCGAAGAAAAGCACGCCGAGGCATGGGAATTGTCCCGCCTGCTGACGAAACGCTCGGCCGCTCAGGACCCCGAGCGGATCGAAGCAGCCTTCCGGAATATGGAAGACTTCCTTCTGGACAGCCGCAATCAACGCTGGGTGCAGACAATCGCCGACGCGGCGAAGGGATCAACCCCCGACGCCCCTGTCGCAGTCATCGCAGGCGCCGCGCATCTGTCTGGCGAACAGGGCCTGTTGGCCCTGCTTGCCGAACGCGGGTTCCTGCTGGAACGCCGCCCCTTCTGATCAGGCCGCGATCAGGCCACGGCCTTTCAACAGCGCATCAACACCCGGCATCCGACCACGGAACTGGGTGTAGAGGTCTTCGGCATCAACTGACCCGCCTTTGGACAGGATGAAGCCTTCCAACCGCTTGGCCATTTCAGGGTCAAACGCATCGCCGGCTTCTTCAAAGGCGGCAAAGGCGTCGGCGTCCATCACCTCGGACCACATGTAGCTGTAGTAGCCGCTGGAATATCCGTCGCCCGAGAAGACATGCGCGAAATGCGGTGTCGCGTGGCGCATGGAAATCGCGCGGGGCATGCCGATCTCTTCCAGCACTTCGGCCTGTTTCTGCATCGGGTCCGCCGGTGCGGGGCCTGCGTGAAAGGCCAGATCAACCAGCGCCGAGGCCACGTATTCCACCGTCTGGAACCCCATATCGTAGGTCGCAGCACCCAGCACCTTGTCCAAAAGGTCCTTGGGCATCGGCTCGCCGGTTTCTGCATGCACCGCGTATTCCGCCAGCACCTCGGGCACCTCGAGCCAGTGTTCATAAAGCTGGCTGGGCAGCTCCACAAAGTCCCGCGCCACGGACGTGCCCGAGATCATTTCATAAGTCACATCCGACAGCATCTGGTGCAGTGCATGGCCGAATTCATGGAACAGCGTGCGCGCATCGTCATAAGACAGCAGCGCGGGCGAACCTTTGGCAAAGTTGCAGACGTTCACCACCAGCGGCACCTGCACATCGGGGAACTTGCGCTGCGCCCGGATCGCCGAACACCATGCGCCAGAGCGTTTCGAGCCTCGGGCAAAGTAGTCGCCGATAAACACAGCCACCGTTTCGCCATCGCGTGTCACTTCCCACGCGCGGGCGTCATCGTGATAAAGCGGCACGTCCAAGGGCGCAAATTCCAGCCCGAACAGCTTGGTCGAACAGTCGAACGCCGCCTGAATCATGTTTTCCAACTGGAAGTACGGCTTGACCTGCGCCTCATCCAGATCGTGTTCGGCCATGCGGCGCTTTTGCGCGTAATAGTGCCAGTCCCATGCCTCAAGCGGGCCTTGGATACCGTCGGCGTGCAGCATGCCCTCCAGCACTTTCGCATCCGCATCTGCGGCGGCCTTTGCAGGGCCCCAAACGTCCATCAACAGACCGCGCACGTTGTCCGCATTGCCCGCCATTTCAGTCGCCAGTTTGTAGGCGGTGAAATCGTCATAGCCCAACAGCTTGGCGCGTTCTTCACGCAGCTTCAGCGTTTCCGCAGCAATGCCACGATTGTCGGTATCGCCCCCGTTGGCACCCCGTAGACCCCACGCGCGATAGGCCTTTTCCCGCAGATCACGACGGGGCGAGAATTGCAGGAACGGCACGATCACCGACCGCGATAGGGTCACGCATGGGCCTTTGCCCCGCTCTTCACCCGCGGAGCGCATGGCGCTGATCACGAAATCCGGCAGGCCTTCCAGATCGTCCTCGGCCAGCTCCATCGACCAGCCGCGTTCATCCGCCAGCAGGTTCTGGGTGAACTGCGTGCCAAGCTCTGCCAGACGCGATTTGATGACTTTCAGACCCTCATCCTCGTCACCTTCCAGCGCGGCGCCGGCACGGATAAAGTTCCGATGCATCAGCATCAGAACGCGCTGCTGTTCGTCGTTCAGATCAAGGCTGTCGCGGGCATCGTAGACGGCAGCAATGCGCCGGAACAACGCCTTATTCGAATAGATTTTCGACCCATGCGCCGCGAACTTTGGCGCATAGTCCCGCATGATCGCTTCGCGCGTCTCGTTACTGTCCGAGCCTGCGATGTTGTAGAAAACACCTGCGACCTTGTCCAAGGTCCTGCCAGTGCACATCAGACCCTCGATCGTGTTTTCAAACGTCGGCGCATCGGGGTTGTTCGCAACAGCCTCGATCTCGGCCAGATCCTGCTCCATCGCTGCATCAAAGGCGGGCGCGAAATCCTCGTCCTTGATCTGATCGAAGGGCGGCAGGCCAAAGGGCGTGTCCCACTGTTGCAAAAGAATATTGGTCATTGCGAAGAACTCCGTAAGCTTTGGAATATAGCTAGGCCCGACTTGTGGGCGCTGCAACTCAAAGCCTGCGGAATTTACGCGTGATTGTCCGCATCCTTGCAAACAGGGCAATCATCACGCTGTTTCAGCCGGATCTTGCGGGTTTCACCCCAAAGCGCGTCGTAGATCATCATCTCACCGCGCAAGGGCTGGCCCGCGCCTGTGATCAGCTTGACCGCCTCAACCGCCATCATCGCACCGATCACGCCGGGCAATGGCCCGATCACACCAGCCGCAGCACAGCTGGGGGCCAGACCGTCAGCGGGCGGTTCGGGGAAGATGCATTGATAGCAGGGCGTGCCGTGTTTTGGATCAAAGACAGAAAGCTGCCCTTCCCACTGGCTTAGCGCGCCGGATACTAGCGGTATACCCGCCGCCACAGCCGCGCGGTTCGACAGATAGCGCGTGTCGAAGTTGTCGGTGCCGTCCAGAACCAGATCGTATTCGCCAAACAGCTCTTCCGCGATATCGGCCTCAAGACGACGGTGATAGGGTTTGACCGTCACATGGGGGTTCTGCGCCAGCATCGCGTTCTGGGCCGAGAATACTTTGGGTATACCGATATCTTCGTCACGGTGAATGACCTGCCGTTGCAGGTTGGCGTTTTCCACGATGTCGTCATCAATCACACCGATGGTGCCCACACCCGCCGCCGCCAGATATTGCAGCGCAGGTGCCCCCAGACCGCCTGCGCCGATCACCAGCACCTTGGCGTTTTTCAGCTTTTTCTGCCCCTGCCCGCCGATTTCCCGCAACACGATGTGGCGGGCGTAGCGATCCAGTTCTGATGCCGAAAAACTACCCGTTTTGGGTGCAGGCTCATCAACGATCTTATCGTCATCCGTCCCCGCCTTTTTGCGCAGGCGTTTAACCACCAGCGCATAGGCAAACCCGATGGCGACAAGCCCGAACAAGATCAGCCAAGGTGCCGCCGACCCACCTGTCGCCATGCGCACCGGATGGCCCATAGGCAGGATCACTTGCAGGATCACAACGCCCAAAAGCAGCAATCCGATCATGTTCAGCCGCACCGAACGACGGGTGCCCATCAGAACGCCCAAACCCCACAAAAGCACCGCCAAGAACAGGACCAGACCCATATCAACCCTTTCCAGTCGACCCGAAGCCACCGCTGCCGCGCGTGGTATCATCCAGCGCGGCCACTTCTACAAAAGTGGCGCGCAAAACCGGCGCGACAAGCATCTGCGCGATCCGGTCGCCGTGGGCGATGGTAAAGGGCTCGGTTCCTGCGTTCAGAAGGATCACACCCAACGGCCCGCGATAGTCGCTGTCGATGGTGCCCGGCGAATTGGGCAGCGTGATGCCGTGCTTTAACGCAAGCCCCGAGCGCGGTCTGATCTGGACCTCGTACCCATCCGGGATCGCCATGCGCAGGCCAGTGGGCACCAGCGTGCGGCCACCGGGTTCCAGCGTGATCTCGCCGCGGTCCGGCATGTTCGCACGCAGGTCGGCCCCAGCCGCCCCGTCACTTGCATAGAACGGCAGGCCAAGGGACTGATCCGCCCCTTCATCCCAAAGGAATTGAATTGTCACCACGGCAGTTGTCTTTCTGTTGGTTCAGTCTGCGCCCAGATGGGCGGCGATACGGTCGGCCAGTTGACGCGCCACGGCGTCTTTGCCCATGCGCGGCCATGCCTCGGACCCGTCGGCTGATATCAGCGTCACGGCGTTTTCCGATCCGCCCATGATCCCCGTCGCGGGCGACACATCGTTGGCCACGATCCAGTCGCAGCCCTTGCGCGCACGTTTGGCGGTGGCATTGGCGATCACGTCATCGGTTTCAGCGGCAAAGCCAACAACCAGCGGCGGGCGGCCTTTGGTCATTTGGGAAACTTCGGCCAGAATGTCGGGGTTTTCGGCAAACTCCAGTGTCGGCAGGCCGTCTTTGGTTTTCTTGATCTTGGATTTTGCCTCGGTCGCGACGCGCCAATCGGCCACGGCGGCGGCGAATATACCCGCGTCGGCAGGCAGCGCGTCCAACACCGCCTGACGCATTTCGCGCGCGGTTTCGACCTTGATCACCTCAACACCCTGCGGCGGCGGCACATCGGCGGGGCCAGTGACGAACACCACATCCGCACCAAGCGCCCGCAGCGCACTGGCAATCGCGGTGCCCTGCGCACCGGACGACCGGTTGGCGATGTAGCGCACCGGATCAATCGGTTCATGCGTCGGGCCAGAGGTGACGACGATGCGCTTGCCCTTCAATGGCCCATCAGACAGCGCGTTTTGCACCGCCTCGACGATTTCCATCGGTTCCGACATGCGGCCGGGGCCGAATTCACCGCAAGCCATGTCGCCTTCGTTCGGGCCTGTGACCATGATGCCGTCGGCCAAAAGCTGGGCCAGATTGCGCTGGGTCGCGGGGTGATCCCACATGCGCACGTTCATTGCCGGCGCGATCAGCACAGGGGTGTCGGTGGCCATCAGCAGGGTCGAGGCCAGATCATTGGCATGACCGCCCACCATCTTGGCCATCAGATCGGCGGTCACTGGGGCCACCACCACCAGATCGGCGACGCGGCTAAGCTGGATATGGCCCATTTCGGCCTCATCCGTCAGATCGAACAGATCGGTGTAAACCTTTTCACCGGCCAGCGCCGACACCGACAGGGGCGTCACGAATTCGGTCGCGGCCTTGGTCAGGACAGGCGTGACCGAGGCGCCGCGTTCGCGCAAACGCCGGATCAAGTCCAGCGATTTGAAGGCCGCGATCCCGCCGCCGATGATCAAAAGAATACGTTTGCCTTGCAGCATCGCGATGCCCGCCAGTTGTTTCCCCATCTTGTTACGGGGCTGGAACGCGAAACTCAATTGCCAGAAAGGCGGTCACGATTTGTCGAAAGCCGCACAAGGATCGCCACGGTCCACGCCTTTGGTGCTTTCCACGGTGTCAAAGCCCCCATCCGGCGCACCGCCCTCTTCGCCCAACCCGAGGCTGGCGACACTGACATCCGGCGCGGCAAAGGCGACGTAATACGGCGCGCCCCAGTCTTTGCGGGCGTGGCCGTTGCCAGTGATCACCGCGACCGGCCCGCCGGTATCTTGCAGCGCTTGCAAGGCCTGTTCAGCCAGACGCGCGTCACGCAGGCGTTGGATATCGACCATGAGGGGCAGGATCTGTTCCGGCAGTTTGTCACAATGGGCCGCCATCTGCATCGCCTCGCGCGTGTCCTGCTGATCGGCGGGCAGCGGTTGGTCCAGACCAAAACGCTCTGCCCCGTCGCCAAAGACGACGCTTAATCCCTGATCGGACACGCCACGCGTTTCTTCCCGTGGCACCGCCGCGCCGTAGAATGCCGCGCCCGTGGCTGACGCAAATATCGGGTAATACATCGAAAAATCGGGCCAGCCGCTGTCGTTCCAGCCCAGCGCCTGTTCTAATGCGGCCTCATCGCCCAACAGTTCCGGCGTGATCCGCGCCGCCTGTTCGGCGGTCAGCATTTCAAAGACCAACGCCTTGGCCGATAAAAAATCCACCGCCTGCGCCTGCAAACGGTGGTGTTCGGGATTGTCGTGTTGTTCGCCCAGAAACACGATGTCAGCGCGGGGCACATCCAACGCAAACGCGGGATGTGCCAGAACACATGCTGCTATGATCCAATGCCTCATAGCAGGAATGCATGCACCTCTTGCGACTGTGCTTCAAGACTTTTGCGCATCTTGGCAAAGGCGGCGGCCTCAAGCTGGCGGACACGTTCTTTAGACAGGCCCAGTTCGTTGCCAAGGCTTTCCAAGGTGCGACCATCATCACGCAATTTGCGTTCGCGGACGATGAACCGTTCGCGGTCGTTCAACTGCTGCATGGCGAACAAAAGCCATTCGCGCAGTTGGTCGTTGTCGTGGCGTTCTTCCACGGTTTCAGCGGCCTGCGCCGAGTCATCTTCCAGCGCGTCGATCCATTCGCGGCCTTCATCCTCGGTCGATTGGGTGGCGTTCAGGGAGTAGTCAGAACCGGACAGACGGCCTTCCATCATCTCAACGTCATGGAGCGGCACGCCGACCTCGGTCGCGATCATCTGGCGCAGCTGGTGTTTATCCAGCGTCTCGCCTGCGGCTGCGGCCTCACGCTCAAGACGGGCCTGCACACGGCGCATGTTGAAGAAAAGCGATTTCTGGGAAGAGGTAGAGCCTGTGCGCACCATGGACCAGTTGCGCATCACGTAGTCCTGAATGGATGCCTTGATCCACCAGACTGCATAAGTCGAAAAACGCACACCGCGATCAGGGTCGAATTTGTCAGCGGCTTTCATCAGGCCAAGACCTGCCTCTTGGATCAGATCATTCATCGGCGCGCCGTAGCGTTTGAACTTGGCAGCCATGGAAATAGCCAGTCGCATATAGGCGGTGATCAAGCGGTGCAGCGCGGCTTCGTCGCGTTCATCGCGCCATGCGTAAGCAAGCTTTAATTCTGTCTCGGCATCCAGCAATTCAGCCTTCATTGCGCGGCGTGACAGCGTCTGATCGTTAAACGCATCCAGTGCCATTGGCGTTCTCCCCTGGGTGTGTAAGCGATTTTTGTTTTCGTTACCTTTACGCAAGAGGAACGCAGTCGGATCAGTTTTGGTTTCGCAAAAACATGTGGCACTAACGGTTTCGTGATATTGACCCTTCACAGATTTTGATGGTGCTTCCCACAAAGTTGAATTTTTCTTTAATTATTCAGGCGACTAGACTCGCCCCACCATGAAAGGGGTTCTTATGACGAATAAACTGATTATCGGTGACTACGCCTATTCAAGCTGGTCTTTGCGCGGCTGGCTGCTGTTCCGCCGCTTTGGCATTCCGGCCGAAGTTACGTTGTTGGATTTCTTTGCCGACGAAAGCGTGGCCGAACAGGTCAAGGCCTATGAGCCCGCCAAAACCGTGCCGATCTGGGTGACAGAAGACGGTGACGTTCTGGGCGAAAGCATTGCCATCGCCGAAGAACTGGCAACCCGCTACCCCGCCGCAAACCTTTGGCCCGCCGACCCCGCCGCACGCGCAGTGGCCCGCGCCCTGACCGCCGAAATGCATTCCGGTTTCGGCACGCTTCGCAATGACTGCCCGATGAACATGCGCGTCGCCTATTCCGAAAGCCCTGTGTCTGACGACCTGAAGGCCGATCTAGCGCGGATTGATCTGATCTTCGGCATGGCGCGCGAAAAGTTCGGCCGCAACGGCCCGTGGCTTTGTGGCGAATATTCAATCGCCGATGCCTTCTATGCCCCCGTCGCCGCGCGGATCGCGGGTTATTCCCTGCCGGTCAGCCAAGTGACGCAGGACTACGTCAACGCACACCTGAACGACGGTGCCTTCCGCCGCTGGCGCGCGATGGGCCTGATCAAAGGCGCTGATCTGCCGTGGTACGCCCGCGACTATCCGCAGAAACCGTGGCCCGGCCCGACACCCTTGGCCGCCAAGGCCGTCGACAGCGGCACGCCTGAAAACGATGCCTGCCCCTACTCCGGCCTGCCTATCACGCATCTGCTGGAACTGGATGGCCGCATCTTCGGCTTCTGCAACGACTTCTGCCGCGACAAAACCGTGGCCGACCCCGAGGCATGGCCACAGTTCATGGCGCTGCTCTAAGCCGTTAACCAATCAGAAACCTTCCTTGCGCGATCTTTGCCGATAAGGGTCGCGCAGGGAAACATGATGGTCGCACATGCCTATTCGGTGGCATTCGAAGGGGTCGAGGCCCGCTCGGTCGAGGTGCAATGCGCCGTCAGCCCCGGCCTGCCCGCCTTTTCCATCGTGGGCCTGCCCGACAAAGCGGTGTCCGAAGCGCGCGACCGTGTGCGATCTGCGCTATCCTCCCTGTCAATCGCTCTTCCGTCAAAACGCATCACGATCAACCTGTCGCCTGCGGACTTGCCCAAGGAAGGGTCGCACTTTGACCTGCCCATCGCGCTCAGCCTTTTGGCTGCGCTGGAAATCATTCCCAAGGATGTGGTCGCGGGCACGGTATCTTTGGGCGAGTTGTCATTGGACGGCACCTTGGTTCCGGTGCTGGGCGCCCTGCCCGCCGCCATGGCCGCCGCCGAACACAGCCGCGATCTGGTCTGCCCCGAGGCCTGCGGGCCAGAGGCCGCGTGGGTCGAGGCCTGTCGCGTGATCGGCGCGAATTCCCTGCACGACGCGATTCGGCATTTCACCGGTGCCGCGGTCCTGTCGCCCGCCACTGCAGGCGAAGTCAGCCAACCCTTCCAAGGCCGCGACCTGCGCGATGTGAAAGGGCAGGAAAAGGCCAAACGCGCGTTGGAAATCGCGGCCGCCGGTCGCCACCACGTGCTGTTTGTCGGCGCACCGGGATCGGGCAAATCCATGCTGGCTGCCCGCCTGCCCGGCATCCTGCCGCCCTTGTCACCGGTCGAGGCGTTGGAAACATCGATGATCCATTCGCTGGCCGGATTGCTGGACGACGGCGGCATCAGCCGCACGCGCCCCTTCCGCGAACCGCATCACACGGCATCCATGGCGGCTATCGTGGGCGGTGGGCGCAACGCCAAACCGGGCGAGATTTCGTTGGCCCATAACGGCGTTCTGTTCCTCGACGAATTCCCGGAATTTTCCCGCACCGTTCTGGAAACCCTGCGTCAACCCATCGAGACGGGCGAGGTCATGGTCGCCCGCGCCAACGCCCACGTGCGCTATCCCTGCCGGTTTATGCTGATGGCTGCCGCGAACCCCTGCAAATGCGGGTTTATGGGCGACGCCACCCGCGCCTGTTCCCGCGCGCCGCTGTGTGGTGAGGATTACCTGGGCCGTATCTCAGGCCCACTGATGGACCGCTTTGATTTGCGGGTCGAAGTGCCGCCCGTCACCCACGCCGATCTGGATTTGCCCGCGTCCGGCGAAACCTCGGCCACCGTTGCTGCCCGCGTCGCTGCCGCGCGTGATCTGCAAACCAACCGCTTTACGGCGAACGCGCGCGTTCACACCAATGCAGACGCCGAGGGACAGGAATTGGAGGAGATCACACAAATGGACGCCGAGGCGCGCATTCTGCTGGTGCAGGCAGCGGACCGGTTCGGCCTGTCCGCGCGTGGCTATCATCGGGTGATGCGGGTGGCGCGGACGATTGCCGATCTCGACCAGTCCGAGGGCGTGCACCGGCCACATCTGGCCGAGGCACTCAGTTTCCGCCTCATGTCGGCAAAGGAAAGTTAGGCGGACATCGCCGCGCAACGTGCTTCGATCGCGACCCAGATCTTTTGGGCGATGTTCACACCGTCAAACCGCTCAAGCTCTTGAATGCCAGTGGGCGAGGTCACGTTAATCTCGGTCAGCCAGTCGCCGATCACGTCGATGCCGACAAAGACCTGACCTTTCTCTTTCAGAAGCGGGCCAATCGCGGCACAGATTTCGCGGTCGCGGTCGGTCAGTGCGATCTTTTCAGGGCGGCCACCCACGTGCATGTTCGATCGGACCTCACCTTCGGCCGGAACACGGTTGATCGCGCCGACGGGTTCACCATCCACAAGGATGACACGCTTGTCGCCCTTGCTGACCGCAGGCAGGTACTTCTGCACAATCAGCGGCTCACGCGAGAAACCGGTGAACAGTTCGTGCAGCGACGACAGGTTGCGGTCGTTTTCATCCAGCTTGAACACGCCCGCGCCACCGTTGCCGTAAAGCGGCTTCAGGATCACGTCGCCATGTTTGGCGCGGAATTCGCGGAGCGTTTCCAGATCACGCGCGATGGCCGTGGGCGGCGTCAGATCAGGGAAGCTGAGAACCAGAAGTTTTTCGGGGTAGTTCCGCACCCAGAACGGGTCATTCACCACCAACGTCTTGCCCGCTAAGCGGTCCAACAGATGCGTCGTCGTGATGTAATGCATGTCGAACGGCGGGTCCTGACGCAGCCAGACCACGTCGTAATCTGCCAGATCGACCTTTTCCAACGGCCCGAGGATCGCGTGGTCACCTTTGACCCGCTGCACCTTTAGCGAATGGCCGCGTGCGGTGATCTTGCCTTCTTCAAAGGCCAGATGATCGGGCGTGTAGTAAAACAGTTCATGCCCCCGCGCCTGCGCCTCTTCGGCGATGCGGAATGTGCTGTCTGCGTCGATGTTGATCGGACCGATTGGGTCCATCTGAAAGGCGATCTTCATGGGGGTCCCCGCTTTTTACGCCCCAGATACATGGCGCAGACGGGCGGGACAGGCAATGCCCCCAAGTGTCGGAAATAGGATCAGGCGCCGAAAGCGTTCTCAATCACGTCGATGTGACCTTGCCCGTCCATCAAAGCAACGTCGAAGCGCACATTGGTAAGCGCGCTGTAACCATTGGCATCCATGAATTCCTGCGACGCAAGGCACAACCGTTCCATCTGCCGCCGCGACACGGCCTGCGCCGCACGGGCATGCGAGCGACTTTTCTTGACCTCGACGAACACAAGGCCATCACCATCATCCATGATCAGATCAATTTCGCCGGCCTTGCCAAGCCAGCGTCGTGCCAAAGTCACCCCGCCGCGTTCAAGGTAATGACGTTCAACGCCCTGTTCGGCAGATTGTCCTGCCTGATACGCCAACATCCCGCGCATCGCCTTTTCAGCGGCCTGTCGGGATATCTGCGGATCATGAATGGTCATCGTTTCTCATCTTCATGGCTTGCTGGTAAATCGGGCGCCGTGGCTGCCCCAGCATTTTTGCGACAAAATCGGATGCATCCCGCACCGACATGGTTTTCAGCGCCTCTTCCAAAGCTGTCGTAACATCGGATTCGCTAATATTTTCCGAATGCCCCCGATCAATCAGCACGACGATTTCGCCTTTGGCGGTGTTATCCCCGTAGTACGAGGCTAGCTCGGATAGCGTCCCGCGTCGCGCTTCTTCGAACTTCTTGGTTAATTCGCGACACACCACTGCTTTGCGATCACCGCCCAGCACTTCGGCGGCGTCCCCCAGCATACCTGCAATCCGTTTGGGCGACTCGTAAAACGCCAAGGTTGCCGGAACGCCTGCAAGTTCGGTCAGTGTTTTCTTTCGTGCGCCCGACGCGTTCGGCAGGAACCCCGCGAACAGGAACCGGTCGGTGGGCAAGCCCGCAACCGTGAGCGCCATAATTACCGCAGCCGCCCCCGGCGCGGCGGTGGCTGGATGGCCCTCTTCTATCGCGCCGCGCAACAGATCAAAGCCGGGATCGGAGATCATCGGCGTGCCCGCCTCGGAGGCATAGGCCACGGATTTGCCTTCGGCCAGATCGGCCATGATCCGCGGCCGCATCTTGCCCCCGTTATGATCGTGATAGGCCAATACGGGGCGTCCGTTCAGAGCAATGCCGTGGATTTCCATCAACCGCTTCAAAGACCGCGTATCTTCGGCCGCCAGAACATCTGCATTTGCCAAGATATCCAGACTTCTTAATGTGATGTCCCGAGCGTTGCCAATTGGCGTCGCTACAAGGTAAAGACCGGGCGCGAGGCGCGTGTTGACCGGATTCATTGTTGGACCTGTCCTTCGGCTGTTTTAAGATCAACGTGTCTTACGACGCGGACACCTTCGGCCCCGCGTCATATATCGGGGGATCCATTTTCACCATGCTCAACTGTTTTTCCAAAGCCCGCAAGGCGATCCGCGGCATTTTGACGGCTGGCGCCGTGCTGTCGCTGGCGGCCTGTGACGTCACCATGCTGCCCAGTGGCGGGTCCGATAGCGGCAGCGGTCCGAATCTGAAATCGGGTGAAACCGTTCAGATCGCGCTGCTGATTCCGCAATCCGACCCCAACACCGGCAATATTCCGCAAAGCCTCGAGAACGCGGCGCGTCTAGCGATTACCGAGATCCCGGGCGCAAATATTGAACTGAAAGTATACGACACAGCAGGTCGTGCAGGCACTGCGGCAGCGCAGGCACAGCGCGCAGTTGATGAAGGCGCGAAACTGATCCTTGGCCCGCTCTTTGGTGAAGCCGCCAACGCAGCAGCCGTAGCTGTGGCCGACGAAGGTGTGAATGTTCTGAGCTTCTCGAACAACACCACGATTGCGGGCGGCAACCTGTTCATTCTGGGCTCGACCTTTGACAGCGCCGCCGAACGTCTTGTCAGCTATGGTGCCCGCAACGGCAAAAAGAACATCGCCGTTCTGTATCAGAACAACATAGCAGGCCAGCTTGGCCGCAACGCGATACAGGGTGCGGCAACGCGCAATGGTGGGCAGGTTGTTGCAGCAGAAGGCTATGAGCTGAACACAGAAAGCCTGACCGCCGCAATCGGTCGCGTGAAATCGGCGACATCCGGTGGCACTGCTGACTCGCTTTATCTGACAGACAGCTGGGATGGCGGCCTGTCTGTGGTTCTGCAACTGGCACCGGAACAGGGCGTTTCGCCCGCATCGACGCAATACGCTGGCATCACCCGTTGGGATGTGCGTTCGGACGGTTTCAAACTGCCGGGTATCGAGGGCGCGTGGTTCGCGGTTCCGGACAATGCATCGACCGCCGCCTTTGAGCAGCGTTACGCCGCGCGCTACGGCGCACAACCCCACGCGCTGGCCGGTCTGGCGTTTGATGGCGTCGCCGCCGTGGGCGCACTGCTGAAAAAAGGTCGCAACGACGCTTTGACGCGTTCGGCCCTGACGCAAGGCGCTGGCTTCCAAGGGGCGAGCGGTGTATTCCGCCTGTTGAACAACGGCACGAACCAGCGCGCCATGGGCGTGGCTACCGTGCGGAACCAACAGGTAGTGATCCTTGACCCAGCCCCACGCTCTTTCGGAGGCGCAGGCTTCTGAGCCCGCAACACTTAACAATCCGAACCTAGACCTAATTGCTCCGGTCGAAGATATCTTTGACCGGAGCGCCATCCGCAAAGACCTGTGGGCGGCCATCGAAGACGCAGAAGACGAACGCGCCGTACGCAAGGCCACCGTGGCCGTACTGGGCGCAGCCCGCGACAAGGGCCGCGACGTCATCGCCCAAGCTTTCAAAAACACACCGTTAGAAGCGCACCGCGTGACCCATGCCTATACATGGATCACCGATTGCCTTGTCACCCTGACCTACGAGGTCGCGACAGAACGCCTGCACCGCAACCCCAACCCGACCGAGGGCGAACGTCTGGCGGTTATGGCCGTTGGCGGCTACGGGCGTGGTGAAATGGCGCCCTTCTCGGATGTCGATCTGCTGTTCCTGACGCCCTACAAGGTCACCGCATGGGCCGAGAGCGTGATTGAATCCATGCTCTATATTTTCTGGGACCTGAAGCTGAAGATCGGTCACGCGTCCCGCACGGTCAAAGACTGTATCCGCCTTGGAGCCGAAGATTTCACAATCCGCACAGCGATGCTGGAAAACCGCTATCTGATCGGCCATCGCGCCCTTGCCCGCGATCTGGAAACCAAGCTGTGGCGCGATCTGTTCAAAGGCACCGAAAGCGAGTTCGTCGAAGCCAAGCTGGAAGAGCGTGACGCCCGCCACGAAAAGCAGGGCGGCCAGCGCTATATGGTTGAACCCAACGTGAAAGAGGGCAAAGGCGGCCTGCGCGATCTGCAGTCTTTGTACTGGATCACGAAATACGTCTACCAGATCGACAACACCGAACGGCTTGTGGGCATGGGCGTGTTCCGCCCTGAAGAATATGAAACCTTCCGTCAGGCGGACCAGTTCCTCTGGACTGTGCGCTGCCACCTGCATCTGATCGCCGGTCGCGCGATGGAACAGCTGACCTTTGACATGCAGGTCGAGGTCGCCGCTGCCATGGGGTTCGAGGATCGCGGCGGGCGTCGTGGCGTCGAGGTCTTTATGCAAAGCTATTTCCGCCATGCGACGGCGGTTGGTGATGTAACCCGCATCCTGCTGACATCGCTAGAGGCCGATCACACCAAAGAAGCCCCGCTGATCATGCGGATTTTCAAACGCCAGCCGCGTGTCCGCAAAGGCTTTCAGGTGGTGCACGGACGTATCGCGCCGCAAGACGACAAGGCGTTTTTGGCCGACAAGATGAACATCCTGCGCATCTTTGAAGAAGGCCTGCGTACCGGTCTGCTGGTTCACCCCGATGCGATGCGCCTGATCAAGGCCAACCTGCATCTGATCGACGAAGAGATGCGCAACAACAAAGATGCGCGGAAACTGTTCCTTGATCTGCTGCTGAAACACGGCAACCCCGACCGTGCCCTGCGCCGGATGAACGAACTGGGCGTGTTGTCGGCGTTTATCCCCGAATTCGAACCCATCGTCGCGATGATGCAGTTCAACATGTATCACCACTACACCGTCGACGAACATACGATCCAGTGCATCTGGAACCTGTCCGAAATCGAACACGAACATCTGGTCGAAGAACTGCCCGTTGCGTCTGAAATTCTGAAAGAAGGCGTGAACCGCAAGGTTCTGTACGTCGCGCTGTTGCTGCACGATATCGGCAAAGGCCGCGATGAAGACCACAGCGTTCTGGGGGCACAGATCGCCCGCAAGGTCGCACCGCGACTGGGCCTGTCGGCCAAGGACAGCGCCACCGTGGAATGGCTGGTGCGTCATCACCTGCTGATGTCTGACATGGCGCAAAAACGCGATATCGCCGACCCGCGCACCGTGCGCGACTTTGCCAAGGCGGTACAAACCAAGGACCGTCTGGATCTGCTCTGTGTGCTGACGGTCTGTGACATCCGCGGCGTCGGCCCTGATACGTGGAACAACTGGAAAGCCGCGCTGCTGCGTGCGCTTTACCGTCAGACCCGCCGTGCGCTGGAAACCGGCCTTGAGGAACTGAACCGGGAAAACCGCGGGACCGAGGCGAAAAAGCTGCTGCGGGAAGAATTGGCAGATTGGGACGGCAAAGACATACGCGCCGAAACGCAGCGCCATTATCCGCCCTATTGGCAGGGCCTGCACGTCACCGCGCATGTGGTCTTTGCCAACCTGCTTAAGGATCTGGCCGACGACGAAATCCGCATCGACCTGCACCCGGACGAGGACCGCGACGCGACACGCGCCTGCTTTGCGCTGACTGATCACCCTGGCATCTTCTCGCGTCTGGCTGGCGCCTTGGCTTTGGTTGGTGCGAACGTTGTAGACGCCCGTACCTTCACCACGAAAGACGGCTACGTCACCGCAGCCTTCTGGATTCAGGATGCCGATGGCCACCCCTACGAGGCCGCCCGCCTGCCCCGTCTGCGCGACATGATCCGCAAGACACTGATGGGCGAGGTTGTGGCGCGCGAAGCGATCAAGTCGAAGGACAAGATCAAGAAACGCGAACGCGCCTTCAAGGTGCCGACATCTATCACCTTCGACAACGAAGGGTCGGAAATCTACACAATCATCGAGGTGGATACCCGCGACCGGCCCGCGCTGCTGTATGATCTGACGCGCACCTTGGCGAACCAGAACATCTACATCGCCTCGGCGGTGATCGCGACATATGGCGAACAGGTGGTCGACAGTTTCTATGTCAAAGACATGTTCGGGCTGAAAATGTATGCGGAAGGCAAACAGCGGTCTCTGGAAAACAAGCTGCGCGAAGCGATCGCAGCAGGCTCTGAACGGGCGCTGACCTAAGGATCGGCGGGCGGCTTACCAGCCGCCCAATGCCCGCTCGTGTTCGGGTAGATCGTTGAACGCAATCATCGGGCGCGCCATTTCACCGTAGCCCGACAGGGTCGAGTTGCGCTGAAGCGCCGGAAACAGATCATAGATTTCAGCCGACTTCTTCTGATCCATCGCGTGAAGCGTTGTTTCGGTCGGATAAAAGCTTTCTGCCGGAGCGGCGTTGGCAAACATGATTTCGTGTTGGTCGAACATGATGTGCACGTAGGTCACCGTTTTGATGCCCTCGGCCACGCGGGCCTTACCACCCGGCATGCAGGCCAGATCCATCGCACGTACCAGATACTCATCCCCGTTACGGCGGCGCATGACGACACCGTGCAAGGGCGAGACAAGCATACGCTGGCTGGAGTTGATCACACCACGGCTTAGCGAGATGGGCTTAAGGTAGGGCGCACGTGACAGCGTATTGGCGTCGAGTGTCTTGGAACCAGCCCACACAATCGGCTTGATGCCGTTGTCACGGGTTTGCACCAGATCGCCGGGGCGCAAATATTCGATCGGAATTTCACCACGGGGCGTCAGAATCTGTGTTCCGGCCGCGAAACACACCATTCCGGATTGCTCCGAAAACGGTGATAAAGTTGCTGCATACGCGTTTTTCTTGCGATCTCTGGGCACAGGAAATTCGAAATCCTGTACATCAAAGTCCAGCTTTTGTGCGTTTGAGAAGTCCACTGCTAAACCTGCCTATTACCCACCAAAAACAATCGGCGCAGGTTACAAACTGTTACCCGTTACCGAGCAAAGCACGTGTCAGTCTTATTATTGTTTCCCCAAACAGAGCTTAGGACAGACTGTGCCTTAGCAAGTTCTATGAATGGCGGTGAAGCTGGGCGAACAACGATCAGAAGTGTGACCATTTTTTGTCTTTTGATACCAATTCGCTCTTTTGGCTGGCACTTGGCGAAACCCGCACTACCTGCGCGGGTCTCGCATTCCTGAAAGCGAAATATATCAGGCGTCGACTTCGACTTTCCCGATCGGGTTCGAACAACATGCGAGAATATAACCGCTTTCGATATCCTCGTCCGAAATCCCGCCGCTGTGCACCATGTGCACATCACCGGACAGTTTCTTGACCTTGCACGTGCCGCAGACCCCGAATGTACAGCCATAAGGGATGCGTACCCCTTCCGTCCGCGCAGCAGACAGAATTGTGTCGTTTTCCGGCAAGGTCGTGGTGACGCCCGAACGGGCAAAGGACACCTCTGCCATGACGGATTCCTGCGGGACGACGTCGTCGATGTCCGCCTCGGGGGCCAATGCTGCGGCAGGGGCCTGAAAGCTTTCCTGATGGTAGCGGTTCATGTCAAAGCCCAGCGCGTTCAGACTGTCGCGCACGACCTGCATGAATGGCTCCGGTCCGCAGCAATAGACATCGCGTTCCAGATAGTCCGGCGCAATCAGACCAATCATCAGCTGGTTGAAACGGCCCTGATAACCCGTCCAGACAGACCGCGGGTCTTCTTCTTCGACAAGAAACGACAAGCGCAGACCATCCACTCGGCTGGCCATATGTTGCAGACGTTCACGGAAAATCAGGTCGGACGGCTTTTGCGCACAGGCGATGACCCGTGCATCGGGTTCGTCGCCCAAGTCGTACAGGTAAGTCGCCATGGACATCATCGGTGTAATGCCCGACCCCGCCCCGATGAAAAGGTATTTGCCCTTGGGGTTTTCCGGCAGAGTAAAGACACCCGACGGGCCATAGGCCTTGATCTTCATGCCCGGACGCAGGTTGTCCAGCATCCAGCGCGTGCCGATGCTGTCGGGCTGGGCCTTAACCGTGACGCTGATGTTCAATGGCCGCGACGGGCTGGACGACAGCGTATAGGTCCGCGACAGCGGCCCGCCCGGCACTGGTAGCTCAAGCGTGATGAACTGCCCAGGCTTATAATCGAACCACGCCCCCGACGGCGCGCGGAACGCGAATGTTGCGACGTTCCGCGTTTCCGGAATGACCATGGCGCATTCCAGTTCCTCGGCGTCTGTCCAAGGTCCGTTTTTCTTTTGTGCTCCGGCCATCAAATCATTCCGCTGCAAAGAGTTTCCGGCCCGTCAGGCGACGGGTCATGGTGTCTGCGTACCAGTCGACAAACTGGATCACGCCGCTTTCCTGAACAGTGGAATACGGTCCGGGTTCGTAGGCGGGCGAATTGATGCCTTTCTGGTTTTCCTCAACGATGGCACGGTCTTCATCGTTGGTGTGGGTCCAGACATCGGTCAGGCGCTCCATTTCGTAATCCACGCCCTCTTCGGCGTCTTTTCTGACGATCCAGAAGGTTGTGACCTCGGTTTCGGTTGTGCTGATGGGCAGCATCCGGAACATCATGACCACGTCGGACAGGAAGTGGTTCCATGTGTTCGGGTAGTGGAAGAACAAAAGCGAGCCCGCATCGCGGAACGGCACAGTGCCCAGCGTCTTTTCGCAGGACGGGCCACCATCCATCGTGTAGCTGACAGATTTGCCCAACAGCGGCACGCGCACCAGACGCCACTGGCTATCGGGCGCAATAACAAAGCGCGACGGCAGGCCAGCGTCTTCGCAGCGCGACAGGTGCTTTTCGATCACCGGATCGGCGATGCCGTCACCGTTACCCGCGATGTTCGGGTTGTCATCGAACGTCACACACAGCGCAGGGTGCGAGCCCGAGCAGTGATAGCATTCGCGATTGTTTTCCATCACCAGCTTCCAGTTCGCCTGTTCGACGATGCTGCTGGTGTGCGCCACCTTGCAGTTATCAAGCCCGTGCGGCGCGAAGTAACGCTTGGTGTTTTCCTCGACCTTATCGAACGCAGGCGCTTCATCGGCCAGACAGATAAAGATCATGCCCCCTGCATCGCGGCAATGAACGGTTTTCAGGCCGTGTTGCGACGGATCGAAATCATCGCCCATCTCGCGCGCCCAAAGAAGCTTGCCGTCCAGATCGTAGGTCCACTGGTGATAAGGGCAGACCAGTTTTGGCGACGAGCCCATACCGGGTTTGCACAGGCGCGACCCACGGTGGCGGCAGGCATTGTGGAACGCGCGGATCACGCCGTCGTTGCCGCGTACGATGATCACACCGTAATCGCCGATTTGCAGCGCGATATGGTTGCCCGCCTTGGGCAGCGCACAGGCGGGTGTCGCGAAAATCCAGTCGCTGTACCAGATGTGATGCATATCCACATCGTGCATCGCAGGGTCCACATAGACATCGCGCGGCAGCGAGTGGTTCGGCTTTCGCCGCATCAGGTGGGACAGCATGTCAGAATCTTTAAGCATGGGAGGAGTCCTTAACTTCACGCGATCCGGTCACAGGTCTTTGACCAGTCGCAGGGCATCATTAATTGCAGCATGGGTGTTGCGGGCGGATACGGCATCGCCGATCCGGAACAATTGGAACTGGCCATCGGGGTTTGTGGCGATGGCCTGCGGACGGCCGTTGATCAGCGCTTCATGATCCACCGCGCCAAGGTTCGACGACAGCGGTTTCAGATCGAAATAGAGATCATCCAAGGGCAGCGTGCCATGGTTCACAACGATCTGGTCGAAATCACGCTCCAACCCCAGATCGCCATAATCGCTGTCGATCACCGCCATCAAACGGTTGCCGTCACGGCGCACGGATGTCAGGCGATAGGTGACGGTGAAGGTTGTCTTCAGCTTTTGCAGGCTGCGCATATAGGGCGTCAGGTTCATGCCCATGACCTCGGGCGCAAAGCTGCGGTCCGGTGTCATGATCTCGACCTCGGCACCCGATTGCGCGATCACTTCGGCGGCTTGCAGACCTGCGTGGTCGCCCGCGTCGTCGTAGACCAGCACCTTGGACTCCGGCTTCACATCGCCCGACAGGATGTCCCATGTGGACACAACCAGATCGTTGCCCCCTTTCAGAACATCGGTGTTGGGCATGCCGCCCGTGGCCACGATCACCAGATCGGGGTTCAGGGCGGTCACATCTTCGGCCTCGGCCCAAGTGTTGAACCGAAATTCCACATCCCGCGCGGCACATTGCGCCATGCGCCAGTCGATGATCGAAATCATCTCGCGTCGGCGGGGGCTTTGCGCGGTCAGGCGGATTTGTCCGCCCGCGTCGCCCGCGGCCTCGAACACGGTCACATCATGCCCGCGTTCTGCGGCAACGCGCGCGGCCTCTAGCCCGCCGGGGCCGGCGCCAATGATCACCACTTTGCGCGCGGTCTCTGCGCGGGGAATGTCGTGCGGCATCGTCAGTTCGCGACCCGTGGCCGCGTTATGGATGCACAGCGCCTCGCCGCCCTGATAGATGCGGTCCAGACAGTAGGTCGCGCCGACGCAAGGACGGATATCATCCTCACGCCCCTCGACAATCTTCCGCACGATATGCGGATCGGCCATGTGCGCGCGGGTCATGCCGACCATATCCAACAGGCCAGCCGACACCGCATGGCGCGCTGTCGCTACATCAGGGATCTTAGAGGCATGGAAGGTCGGCAATCCGATCTCGGACCGGATGCGTCCGGCAAAATCCAGATGCGGGGCGTTCTTCATACCCTGCACAGGGATCACATTGGTCAGCGCCGCGTCGGTATCGATACGGCCGCGAATGACGTTCAGGAAATCGACCTGACCGGTGTCCTTCAGACGCCGCGCGATCTCAAGCCCCTCGTCAGGTGTGATGCCGCCTTCGATGGTCTCGTCCGCCGTAAAGCGCAGACCCACGATAAACTCCGGCCCCACCCGTTCGCGGATCGCGTTCAGAACGTCGTAGGTAAAGCGCATCCGGTTGTCCAAAGATCCGCCATAAGGCGCATCCAATTCGTTCAACCGTGGCGACCAGAAGGCATCCATCAAGTGGCCGTAGGATTCGATCTCGACCCCGTCGAGCCCTGCCGCCTGCATCCGTTCCGCCGCATCGGCATAATCGGTGATGATGCGCGCGATGTCCCAATCTTCCAGCTTCTTGGGAAACGCCCGATGCGCCGGTTCCCATTCATGCCCTGTGGACACTGACGGCAACCAATCGCCCTTGTTCCATCCGGTCCGGCGGCCCAGATGCGTCAGTTGGATCATCACCGCGCAGCCGTGTTCGTGGCAGGCATCGGCCAGTTCGGCCATCCACGGCACGACCTCGTCCTTATAGGCAAGGATATTGTTGAACGACGGCGGGCTGTCGCGCGACACAATCGCGGATCCTGCTGTCATCGTCAGCGCGACACCGGCCTTAGCGCGTTCCTGATGGTAGGCGCGATAGCGTTCCTTTGGCAGACCATCGACCGGATAGGCCGGTTCGTGGCTTGTGGTCATGATTCGATTCTTCAGCGTCAGATGCTTGAGCTGATAAGGCTGCAAAAGGGAATCATTCGACATGGCGCTATGCTTTGCTGGACGGAGGACTGGCGCCCCTAAACAGGGTGGCCTCCCCAAAACTGCCAGACCCGTGTCAAGCGACGCGCTTATCCGCGACACGGTCGGGTTCAATTGCGACGCTTATTTGCAACGCTCATTTATCGCACCTTTCAGATGCCGGTTTTTTGCGCAGAATTCGAACAGCAAAAGTTACCGAAGTTTCTTGCATTAAAGCCCAAAAGATTCGCGCCTTATCCGACTTGAGCACGAGAGTTCCAGACCCTGATTGTCGAAAAAATCGAAAAAATTTCACCTGTCGGAAGATACAAGATATTGACGCGACCGCCCCTAGGGATACTATCAGCGGTGTTCTAGCAGCGGCAGCACACGCCGTCGTGAAAAGGGAAGACCGGTGAAAATCCGGCACTGCCCCCGCAACTGTGAGTGGTGAGTTTTATGCCCATAATCCACTGGCGCTAAGGCGCTGGGAAGGCGGGCAAAAAACGACCGAGCCACAAGTCAGGAGACCGGCTGGAACACAACAGATTACGACCACGAACGGAGGGTTCGGGGCGCTGGTTCCTTGTGAGCTATAGGCGGTTTTTCTGCCCGGCACCCGTGTCCTGCGATCAAAAAACCGACAGGCAGAGGGGCCCACAATGACAATCACAGTTTACTCCAAACCGGCATGCGTTCAGTGCACAGCAACCACCCGCGCACTTGAAGCTAAAGGCATCGAATTCGACGTGGTCGATCTGACAGAAGACGACGACGCGATGGAGCGTGTGACCGATCTTGGCTACCGTCAGGCCCCCGTTGTGATTGCCGGCGACGCGCATTGGTCCGGCTTCCGTCCCGACCTGATCGGCTCTTTGGCCTGATCCGTCAGGACCGATGTCGGCGCTGGTTTATTTTTCATCCCGCTCGGGAAATACCGCACGTTTTGTGGAACGGCTGGAACTGCCCGCCTTCCGCATCCCGCGCGATCCCGACGGTGCGATGCCAGCGCCCACCACACCTTTTGTTTTGGTCACCCCCACATTCGCAGATGGCGAAGGGCGCGGGGCGGTCCCAAAACAGGTGATCCGGTTCCTGAACGCCCCTGAACGTCGCGCCGGATTGCGCGGCGTTATCGCAGGCGGCAACCGGAATTTCGGCGCGACCTACGCGCTGGCGGGGGAAGTGATTTCCCGCAAATGCAATGTTCCCGTGCTCTACCGGTTCGAACTGGCTGGCACTGATACCGACATCGCCCGCGTGAAAGCCGGGCTGGACAAATTCTGGAGAACGGAATGCTTGATCACGGCCTGAACGGCACACAGGATTACCACGCGCTGAACGCGATGCTGAACCTTTACGACGAGGACGGCAAAATCCGTTTTGATGCCGACCGTATGGCCGCGCGTCAGTATTTCCTGACTCACGTCAATCAGAACACCGTCTTTTTCCATTCGCTGGAAGAGAAGCTGGGGTACCTGGTGGACGAAGGCTATTACGAGGCAGAGGTTCTTGATCAATATGATCGCACCTTCGTCCACCAATTATGGAACGCGGCTTTCGCGAAAAAGTTCCGCTTCCCGACATTTTTGGGCGCATTCAAATATTACACCGCCTACACGCTGAAAACGCGTGACGGCAGCCGCTATCTGGAACGCTACGAAGACCGCGTTTGCATGGTCGCGCTGGCGCTGGCACGCGGCGACGAAAAACTGGCCACACGCCTGATGGAAGAAATCCTCTCGGGCCGCTTCCAGCCTGCGACACCAACATTCCTGAACGCCGGTAAGAAAAGCCGTGGCGAGCTGATCTCGTGCTTCCTGCTGCGTCTGGAAGACAACATGGAATCCGTTGGCCGTTCCATCAACTCGGCCCTTCAGCTGTCCAAGCGCGGCGGCGGTGTGGCGTTGATGCTGACCAACCTGCGCGAAGCGGGTGCGCCGATCAAAGGCATCGAAAACCAGTCGTCCGGCGTGATCCCGATCATGAAGCTTCTGGAAGACAGCTTTTCCTATGCCAACCAGTTGGGCGCGCGTCAGGGTGCCGGTGCAGTTTACCTGAACGCCCACCACCCCGACATTCTGCGCTTCCTTGATACAAAGCGCGAAAACGCCGACGAAAAGATCCGCATCAAGACGCTGTCCTTGGGCGTGGTCATTCCCGATGTGACGTTCGAACTGGCGAAGAAAAACGAGGACATGTACCTCTTTTCGCCGCATGACGTGGAAAAAGTCTATGGTGTGCCGTTCTCGGAAATCTCGGTCACCGAGAAATACGCCGAGATGGTCGATGATGGCCGCATCCGCAAGAAAAAGATCAACGCCCGCGAATTCTTCCAGACGATTGCGGAAATCCAGTTCGAGTCCGGCTATCCCTACATCATGTTCGAAGACACGGTGAACCGCGCCAACCCCGTTGAGGGCCGCATCACCATGTCGAACCTGTGTTCGGAAATCCTGCAGGTGAACGAGGCATCCGAGTTCAACGATGACCTCAGCTACAGCCATCTGGGCACAGACATTTCCTGTAACCTCGGGTCGCTGAACATCGCGAAAACCATGGACGGGCCTGACTTTGGCGCGACCGTGGAAACCGCTGTGCGCGCCCTGTCCGCTGTGTCGGAAATGTCGGCGATCG
The DNA here is from genome assembly GCF_982780845.1 of Thalassococcus sp. NCBI lineage: Bacteria > Pseudomonadati > Pseudomonadota > Alphaproteobacteria > Rhodobacterales > Roseobacteraceae > Thalassococcus > Thalassococcus sp. Next base: position 12,042 of record NZ_CEYADA010000016.1, on the reverse strand, counting down.
ACTCGGTCCCGTCTATCCGCCGCGGCAACGATGAAAGCCACGCGATCGGTCTGGGCCAGATGAACCTGCACGGTTATCTGGCGCGTGAAAACGTTCACTATGGCAGCGCGGAAGGCATTGAGTTCACGTCTGTTTACTTTGCCGCGATCACCTACCACGCGATCCGTGCATCCAACATTCTGGCGCGTGAACGGGGCGAAAGTTTCAAAGGGTTCGAGAAGTCGAAATACGCCGACGGCACCTATTTCGAGAAATACACAACCCGCGACTGGCTGCCGACCTCGGACAAAGTGACCGAGCTATTCGCAGGCATCGAGCTGCCCACGCGCGATGACTGGGCCAAGCTGGCCAAGGACGTGGCCGAACACGGGCTGTATAACCGCAACCTTCAGGCGGTGCCGCCCACAGGCTCGATCAGCTACATCAACAACTCGACCTCTTCGATCCACCCCATCGTGTCCAAGATCGAAATCCGCAAAGAGGGCAAAATCGGCCGCGTCTACTATCCGGCGGCCTACATGAACAACGAGAACCTCGAATACTACCGCGATGCTTATGAAATCGGCCCCGAGGCGATCATCGACACCTATGCCGCTGCGACCGAACACGTCGATCAGGGCCTGTCCCTGACGCTGTTCTTCCCCGCCGAGGCCACGACCCGCGACATCAACCGCGCGCAAATCTATGCGTGGAAGAAGGGCATCAAAACCATCTACTACATCCGCCTGCGCCAGGAAGCCCTTGAAGGGACCGAAGTGCAGGGCTGTGTTTCCTGCTCGCTCTGAGGACCGGCTATGAAAGATCTTGCATCCCCGACCATCCCCCGCGCCATCAACTGGAACCGGTTGGAAGACGACAAAGACCTTGAGGTCTGGAACCGTCTGACCGTGAACTTCTGGCTGCCGGAAAAGGTGCCGCTGTCCAACGATGTCCAAAGCTGGGCCACCCTGACCGAAAAAGAACAGCAACTGACGATCCGTGTCTTCACCGGTCTGACGCTGCTCGACACGATCCAGAACACCGTGGGCGCCCCTGCCCTGATGCCCGATGCGCAGACGCCCCATGAAGAGGCCGTTCTGACCAACATCGCCTTCATGGAAGCGGTGCACGCACGGTCCTATTCGTCGATCTTCTCGACCCTGTGTTCGACACGCGAAGTGGACGCGGCCTTCCGCTGGTCCGAGGAAAACGAACACCTCAGCGCCAAAGCGGCTCTGATCCTTGATAAATACGATGCCGTCGCAGACCCGATGAAGCGCAAGATTGCTTCGGTCTTCCTGGAAAGCTTCCTGTTCTATTCGGGCTTCTATCTACCGATGTACTGGTCCAGCCGCGCCAAGCTGACCAACACCGCCGACCTGATCCGCCTGATCATCCGCGACGAAGCGGTGCACGGCTATTACATCGGCTACAAATTCCAGCGCGCGTTGGAAAAACTGTCGGACGAACGCAAGGACGAACTGAAGGACTTTGCCTTTGGCCTGATGTTCGAACTCTACGAGATCGAGTGCAAATACACAGCCGAGCTTTATGACGACATCGGCCTGACCGAAGACGTCAAAGCCTTCCTGCACTACAACGCGAACAAGGCGTTGCAGAACCTCGGGTACGAGGCCCTGTTCCCGCCCGCACTGTGCGAAGTGAACCCCGCCATTCTGGCCGCCCTGTCGCCGGACAGCGAAAACCACGACTTCTTCTCGGGCTCGGGGTCGTCCTATGTGATCGGCAAGGCCGTCGCCACCGAAGACGAAGATTGGGATTTCTGATCAGTCTCTGATCATCGGCGCATAACCGCGACCCAAATGACAAACGGCCCGTTGCAGCAATGCGACGGGCCTTTTTAGTGCCTGCGCAATGGGGTATCTGTGGTCAGAATTCTTGGGGCAGGACCGCAGTTTATGAAACCCATTCGCCTGATTTCCGGCGTCATGACCGTAGGCTTTTGGACATTGGCCAGCCGTGTGCTGGGCGTGGTGCGGGAAATCTTTCTGCTGGCGCTGATCGGCCCCGGCCCCGTGCTGGATGCCTTTGTCGCGGCCTTCCGCCTGCCCAACATGTTCCGCCGCCTGTTTGCCGAGGGCGCGTTCAACGCGGCCTTTGTCCCGATGTTTTCGCGCAAATACGAGGGCGGCGAAGACCCCCTGAAATTCGCCCGCGATGCGATGAACGGTTTGGGCTTTGTCCTGCTGATCCTGTCGGCCTTGGCGATGATCTTCATGCCCGCGCTGGTCTATGCCACGGCCAGCGGGTTCGAAGGCGACGCGCGGTTTGATCTGACGGTCGGCTATGGCCGGATCATGTTCCCCTACATTCTGTTTATCTCGCTCGCTGCGCTGTTTTCCGGCGCACTGAACGCCACAGGCCATTTCGCGGCAGCCGCAGCAGCGCCTGTCTTGCTGAACTTCTTTGTCATCACGGCGTTGGTTGGCGCGCAACTGTTCGGGGCCGAGGCGATCACGCTACTGGTCTGGACCGTGCCGCTGGCAGGCATTGCGCAACTGGTGCTGGTCTGGGTCGCGGCAGAGCGTGCGGGCGTAAAGCTTCGCCCTGGTCGCCCGCGCTGGACCGATGACATGCGCAACTTGGTGCGCGTGGCGATCCCCGCCGCGCTGGCTGGTGGCGTTATGCAGATCAACCTGCTGGTCGGCCAGCAGGTTGCCTCGCAATTCGATAAGGCCGTGGGCTGGCTTTATGCCGCCGACCGTCTGTATCAACTTCCCTTGGGCGTGGTGGGCATTGCGGTGGGCATCGTTCTGCTGCCTGACCTGTCCCGCCGCCTGAAAGCCGATGACACCGCAGGCGGGCGCGCGGCGTTTTCCCGCGCCGGTGAAATCGCGCTTGCCCTGACGATCCCTGCCTCTGTCGCGCTGATCGTGATCCCGCTGCCCATCGTGTCGGTCCTGTTCGAACGCGGCGCAACCAGCGCCAATGACTCGGCCGCCATCGCGCTGGCGGTCGCGATCTACGGCTTGGGCCTGCCAGCCTTCGTGCTGCAAAAGGTGCTGCAACCGCTGTTCTTTGCCCGCGAAGACACCAAGACGCCCTTCCGCTATGCGCTGGTGGCAATGGTGGTGAACGCCGCCCTAGCGATCGGCCTTGCCCCCTATCTGGGCTGGATCGCACCGGCCATTGCCACAACGACCGCAGGCTGGGCCATGGTGTTCCTGCTGATGATCGGCGGGCGCCGCATGGGCGAGGTCGCGCGTTTCGACGAACGTTTCCGTAAGCGCGTGATCCGCATCTGCATTGCCTCGCTCGCCATGGGCGGGCTGCTTTGGGCCGCACTTTGGGCGCTGACGCCGCTGCTCAATGCTGCTGGCTGGCGCTATCCCGCTCTGGTCATTCTGATCATGGCTGGTATCGTCAGCTACGGCCTGATCGGCCAAGCGGTGGGGGCGTTCCGGTTGTCTGAATTTGCCTCGGCCTTCAAACGGAAGAAAGGCTAGGCATGGCGATCACCCCGCTGATCACAGCATCAGAAGCATACCCCGCGCTTGAACAACTGGTGGCCAATGCCGAACAGGAACTGATCCTGTCGTTCCGCATCTTCGATCACAAGACACCCATCATGTCGCCCGATCTGCTGGAACGCGGACTGAACACATGGGCCGATCTGATCCACTGGGTGGCCCGCAAAGGCGTGGCAATCCGCATTATCCTGAGCGATTTTGATCCGGTCTTTACCCCGCAACTGCACCGCTCGGCTTGGCTACACGCAACCGGCTTTGCCGACGGGATCGAAGGCGACGCGCAAATCCTATGCGCGCCCCATCACCAGAAAGTCGGCAAAGCGTGGACGACCCTTCTCTGGCCGATGATCCGCCGCCGTATGCGTATTCTGCGGGACGCTGACAGCAACCGCCTGACCCCTGTTCAGCGCGAGGTTCTGCGATCCGGTCCGATGCTGCGCCCTGCGACACTGCACCAGAAATGCGCGGTCGCGGGTGGCGAACACTGCATCATCGGCGGGATCGACGTGAACCCTCGTCGCTATGACGACAACAACCATCAGGGCGATGCGGAACAGACGTGGCATGATGTGTCGCTTCAGATCGACGGGCGCTTTGCGGATGCCCTGCGCAGCCATCTGATCGACACGTGGAACGCCGCGCTGGACCACGGGCAGGCACGATCCGTCGGAAGCAAAGCCTATCCGATCAAGCTGACCAATCGCCCCCAGACGACCGAGGACCTGCGCCTTTTGCGCACCGTGTCATTGCCGCGCGACGGGGCCTTTGCCTTTGGGCCGCGCCACCACATCACCGAAAACGAAGATGTGCTGATTAAGGAGCTGAAGACGGCCAAGGATCACATCTACATCGAAACCCAGTTCCTGCGGCACAAACCCGTGGCAGACGCCATTCTGGCCGCAGGTAGCGCATCGTCCGTGTTGCAGCTGATCATCGTCATGCCGCCCGAGCCCGAGCGCATTCTGTTTGACGGGCACACTGGCTGGGACGCACGCCATGCCCACGCGTTGCAATCGCGCCTGCTGCACCGGTTGCGCGATGCCTTCGGCGACCGTCTGGCGCTGATTTCACCGGCCCAACCGGAACGCGCCCCTGAGGACATGAATGGCGAGCTTGAGGCCGCAGGCCCTGTTTACGTGCATTCCAAGGTCACGCTGATTGATGGCCGTCTGGGCATTGTCGGGTCGGCCAACCTGAACGGACGGTCCCTGCGCTGGGATACCGAAGCCTCGGTTGCTTTCACCGATCCCGATCTGATCCAGACCATTCAGTCACGTCTGGCACGTAAATGGCTGGGGATCGACGGCGATTTGCCGGACGTAACCCGCGCGAACGTCTGGAACGAAGCCGCACAAAAGAACGCAGCGCTTTCGCCGGAAGAGCGCGCAGGCTTTGTCCTGCCCTACCCGCTAACCCGCGCGCGCAAGTTTTCGCGGCTTATGCCGATCCTGCCCAACGATATGTTCTAGGGATTACCGTTCGCGGATGCGGTTCAGAAGGTGCTGGAAGCCACCGGGCACCAGCAGAACAGACAGCGCGAAACCGGTGACAAAGCCCACGACCTCGGCCACCCAATAATATCCAACGGTCACGAACAGCCCGAAGATCAGCTGCAATGCCAGCAGCACGCCGATCAGCGAAAACGCACGGATTTGCGATTCACCCAAGGCCCCCAGCCGCAGCCACAGCAAATAGGTAAACGCCCCGATCAACCCGTAGACAGCCGGAAACGCGCCGATCAGGGGCGGTTGCCCCACTGGCAGCGCAGCATATGCCAAACCACCCGCCACCGCGCAGGCGAAAAAGATCGCAACCATGCGCACCGGCCCCATGACCTCGGCCACCATCTTGCCCAGCGCCAGAAGCATCACGCAGGCAAACAGCGTTGATGTGAAGGCCCCGTGGATAAAGGGATAGGTGAAAAACCGCATGACATGTTCCGCAGGATAGCGGCCCGTGCCCCACATCCATTTCACCACGTCACCGAAAAACCCGTATTTCTCGACCGCCGCAATGCGCCAGCCCACCGCCGACGGCCCACCGACCAGCCCTTTTGATCCCAGATAGAAGGCGATCTCGACGCCCGCGATGATCAGAAACAGCGCCACTACAACCGGCGGGATCGGGTTTACGGGGGCTGCGTTATGGTCGTGTGTCATGGTCGCTCGCTTGACGGGGTTTCGCCCCATGGGTAAGCCCTCGGACACAATAACACCAGATGGAGAACGCCCATGACCGAGGGGGTCCAAACCTCTCCCGCTTTCACGCCGCGTGTTTTCTCAGGCATCCAACCCTCGGGTGGCCTGACGCTCGGCAATTATCTTGGCGCGCTCAAGCGCTTTGCAGACACCCAGAACAAGGGGATTGAATCGATCTATTGCATGGTCGATCTGCACGCGATCACCGTCTGGCAGGATCCGGCCAAGCTGGCCCATGCCACACGCGAATTGTGCGCAGGCTTTATTGCCTCGGGCATCGATCCGGAAAAATCGATCCTGTTCAACCAAAGCCAAGTGCCCGAACACGCGCAGCTTGCGTGGATCTTCAACTGTGTCGCACGCATGGGCTGGATGAAGCGCATGACCCAGTGGAAGGACAAGGCCGGTAAGAACCAGGAAAACGCGTCTTTGGGCCTGTTTGCCTATCCGGCGCTGATGGCGGCAGACATTCTGCTGTATCACGCGACGCATGTGCCCGTGGGCGAAGATCAAAAACAGCACCTTGAACTGACACGCGACATCGCGATCAAGTTCAACAATGACTTCGGTGTTGAATTCTTCCCTGTGACCGAACCGGTGATCGAAGGCGCGGCCACGCGTGTGATGTCGCTGCGGGACGGATCCAAGAAGATGTCGAAGTCCGATCCATCGGACATGTCGCGCATCAACCTGACCGATGACGCCGACGCCATCGCCACCAAAATCCGCAAGGCGAAAACCGACCCCGAGGCTCTGCCTTCGGAAGTGGACGGTCTCGAAGGCCGCCCCGAGGCGCGCAACCTTGTGAACATCTACGCCGCCCTGTCCGACCAAACCGTCGAACAAGTTCTGGCCGATGTCGGTGGCAAGCAGTTTTCGGAATTCAAACCGATGCTGTCGGAACTGGCCGTCACCAAGATGACGCCGATCTCATCCGAGATGGCGCGTCTGATGGAACATCAGGACGAAATCGATGCAATCCTGCGTCGTGGTTCGGAACGCGCCCGCGAAATCGCGTCGCCTATTCTGGCCAAGACGTATGAAATCGTCGGCATGGTGCGCTGATCACCATTCCCTGAAACGAAAAAAGGCCCGGAAGATCCGGGCCTTTTTTGTATCTTGATGAACCTGCTTAGGTCGGATCCTGGACCACGATTTCAGGTTCGCCTTCAGGCTCTGGCTGCGGTGCGGGGTCGTCATCATCCTTGCCTTCGATATTGGCAAAGCCGACACCGAACTGCGCGTTGCGCTGCAAGAAGTCATAGCCCAGCATGCCCACGCCGTTTTCAAAGTTATAGCCAACGGCCACACCTGCGCCGAACTGATTGCTCGTCGGATAGAACGTACCCGTCAGACCGCCTGTGAACTCTTCCTCAGTGTTGTCCGACCAGACACCTGCCGTGATGCCGATGCCGCTTGCATTCTGTCCACCAAAATTAAATGTGACGCCAAGGCTGAACGCCGGATCAGCCGCTACCGGCTGTGCAATCGCAGTTGCCGCAGCAATTGCGGCCAGAATTTTAAGTTTCATGTATCTAAGCTCCTAAAAACACGGGAAAGATACCCGTCAAAGGTGTGTCCGTCAAATATGGAATGTGTCTACCGGTGTAAACCGGCAGCATTACACTGACCGCATTTTTGCATCATGTACTCCTCTGACTGGAAGACCTTTCACGACACTCTAACTCTGCCCTATGGCCGACAACACGCACCCTGACACATCCGCCGTTCCGTCAACCCGCCTCGCGCGCGCAGCCCGCATGGGCGGATTGGGCGGCACGCTTTTGGGATCGGTCGTCGCAGGCGGGGCGCAAAGCCTGTTGGCAGGCCGCAAACCGCGGCTTTCCGATCTGGTCCTGACGCCCGCAAATGCCCGACGCATCACAGATGAACTGTCCAAAATGCGCGGCGCGGCCATGAAGCTGGGTCAGTTGCTGTCGATGGATACCGGCGACGTGCTGCCGCCCGAACTGTCCGACATCTTCGCCCGCCTCAGGGCACAGGCCCACCACATGCCACCGGCGCAGCTGAAAACGGTCCTGATCCGCAATTGGGGCCCCGATTTCCTGCGCAGATTCCGCAAATTTGACGTCCGCCCCATTGCCGCAGCCTCCATCGGGCAGGTCCACCGCGCCACCACCAAAGACGGACGCGAACTGGCGATCAAGATGCAATACCCCGGCATTCGCAACAGCATCGACAGCGATATTCGCAACCTTGGTTCAGTGATGAAGCTTTCAGGATTGCTGCCCAAAGGGATCGATATTGATGCCCTTCTGGAAGACGCCCGCCAACAGCTGCACGAAGAAGCCGACTACAGCCAAGAGGCCCGCGCCATGAGGGCCTACGCCGATGCGCTGTCAGATGATCCCCGCTTTGTCGTCCCAAGTCCCGCAACCGATCTTTCGACCCAAGACATCCTTGCCATGGATTTCATCGATAGTGTTCCGATTGAGGCGATGGCAACCGCGCCGCAGAACATCCGCGACAGTATCATCGAAGACCTGATCACACTGACCTGCCGCGAACTCTTTGACCTTGGCACGATGCAGACCGATCCCAATTTCGCGAACTTTCGCTACCAGCCGGAAACCGACCGCATTGTCCTGCTGGATTTCGGCGCCACTCGCCGCTTCCCTGACCAACGGATCGCCGAATACCGCCAACTGCTGTCCACCGCCCTGTCCGGCGACCGCGCTCAGCTACATGCCGCCGCGCTGAACGCGAATTACCTGACGCCCGACACCGCCGATCACCACACCACCCGCGTTCTGGACCTGATGGAAACCGCCACCGCACCGCTGAGAAGCGACCAGCCCTTCGACTTCGCAACCTCACCGCTCGCCCGTCAAATGACCGAAGCTGCCCAGGATTTTGCAAAAGATCGCAACTTTGCCGTCGCGCCCCCCACAGACACGCTGTTCCTGCACCGCAAAGTGGCGGGTCTTTACCTGCTGGCCGCACGGCTGGGCGCAAAACTTCCCCTGCGCCCCATCCTCACGTCCGGTCTTGCGCTGTCAGCGCCTTCCGCAACCGCCGCAGCGACGCCCATACAATCACCCGATGCGCAATCCCCACAGGGATCATGTAAGCGCGACCAAACCAGTTATGGGTCACCACAGACGACGTGATGCGATAGCGCGTGCCCTCAACCGTCAGGGTCGTCATCACATCCAGATGCTGGTCTCGCGCGGTCAGCACCAACATGTCTGGCGCGCTATGCTCGACCAGAAAGAAATCTAGGTGGTCGCCGACCTGCACGTCCGTCATCTGCTTACCGGAAAACCCCGCAATCCTTTGCACGCCGAACATCGCGGAAATCCCGTCGCGGATATCAAACGCCAACTGTAAAAACGGATTGGGCGCACCAGTGATGATGTTCCACCCCTCCAGCGGCGTCACAGCCACCGGCAAATCGACAAAAGCTGTGTGATAATAATCAAGCGCATCTCTGGGCCCCAAAAGCCCCTGATCGGCAGAGATATCCATAATAATCCCCGAAAAATCATTCCTCTAAACGCCATCAGACAATCACGGCCCCACCACACGCACAACCGACGCAAATCGCCACACCCCACACCAAAAGCGCCAGATCCGAGGGACGCGCCAACAGGCGTGGCCCGAGATAAACCTGCGTGCGGGCGCAAGCCCGCACTCCACAAAAACAACCCCATTTCCCGTCTGGACCTTCCCATCCAAGGCCCCTAGCCTCCGCCCCGAACAAGGGAGGCGCACCATGGCAACCGGTAAAAACATCCGCACCTATTTCAACGGCGCTTGGCACGATGGCGACCTGCCCGTGATGCGCGCCGCCGATCACGGGTCATGGCTGGGCAGCTCGGTGTTTGACGGCGCCCGCTTCGTGAATGGGTTGATGCCCGATCTCGATCTGCACTGCGAACGGGTCAACCAATCCGCCCGCGCGCTGATGATCACCCCGACCGTGGACACCAACACCATGGTCGAGATCGTCAAAGAGGGCTTACGCGCCTACGCCCCGGGTGCCGCGGTCTATATCCGTCCGATGTATTGGGCGATCCACGGCGATGCCTCGGCGATCATGCCAGCGCCCGACGCCACCGGTTTCGCACTCTGTCTTGAAGAAATCCCCATGGCCCCCGACACGGCCTCGGTCACACTGGGCCGCACCCGCTTCCGCCGACCTGTGCTTGAAGACGCGGTGGTCAACGCCAAGGCCGGATGCCTCTATCCCAACAACGCCCGCATGCTGGCCGACGTCCGCGCCCGCGGCTTTGGCAATGCGCTAGTGGCCGACGCCCTTGGCAATGTCGCCGAAAGCGCCACAGCCAATGTCTTTATGGTGCGCGACGGCGTGGTCCAGACGCCGGTCGCCAACGGCACTTTCCTCGCCGGTATCACCCGTGCCCGTCACATCGCCAACCTGCGCGCCGATGGGGTCGAGGTGCAGGAATGCGTCCTCGGCTTTCAGGACTTCGCAGAAGCCGACGAGGTCTTCCTGTCCGGCAATATGAACAAGGTCACCGCCGTCACAGGCTTCGAAGACATCTCCTACCAGACCGGCCCCATGACCAAACGCGTGCGCGAACTCTACTGGGACTGGGCCGCAAGTTCCTGATCTCATTGTAGTAGACAGGCCCCAACCCCTTCGCCATGATGCGACAGGAACAGGAGGGCTAAACCACATGCGCAAGTTTCTTGTCGTGCTCGACGACAGCCGCGAATGCCTGAACGCCATGCGCTTTGCCGCCATGCGCGCATCGCACACCGGCGGTGGTGTTGCGATCCTGTCGATCATCCCGCCGGATGAATTCAACCACTGGATCGGCGTCGGTGACATCATGCGCGAAGAAGCCCGCGAACGGATCGAGGCCCACTTCGAGGTCTTCGCCAAATGGATGCGCGATAAGCAAAGCGTCGATCCCGAACTGGTCATCCGCGAAGGCGATCCGGTCAGCGAAATTCTGGCCCAGATCAAGGACGATGCCGAAATCGGCGTGCTGGTTCTTGGCGCAGGCACCGACAAAAAAGGCCCCGGCCCATTGGTCACCCAACTGACCCGCAACTCCGGCAGCCTGCCCATCCCGATCACCATCGTTCCGGGCGATCTGTCCAAAGAACAACTCGAAGCGATCACCTGACGCGCGCCGCCAGACACGGGGCACCCACCCGAGGGTCCGGCCACAGGCAGGACCCGAGATAAACCTGCGTGCGGTCGCACGACCGCACCCCGTATCACAGTTTAGAATGATTCCAAACCTTGACGGACCCGCCCTGCACAAGCATATAGAGGGCGAACCCAGAAAGGCTGCGCATCATGTTCATCCAGACAGAATCGACCCCGAACCCCGCAACGCTTAAGTTCCTGCCGGGCCAGACCGTGCTAGAGGTTGGCACAGCTGATTTCCCGACAGCCGACGGCGCAGGCGCATCTCCGCTGGCCACACGCCTGTTCGAAGTTGCAGGCGTCCGTGGCGTTTTCTTCGGCAATGACTTCGTGACCATCACAAAAGCAGATGACGTGGATTGGGACCACATGAAGCCCGCCGTCCTTGGCGCGATCATGGAACACTTCCAGTCCGGTCAGCCTGTGATGGCCGACGATGCCCAGCCGCAATCCGGCCACGCAGACCACGACGGCGAAAACGCCGAGGTTGTGGGCCAGATCAAGGAACTGCTCGACACCCGCGTGCGCCCTGCTGTGGCACAGGACGGTGGCGACATCACCTTCCACGGCTTTGAACGCGGCGTGGTGTATCTGCACATGCAAGGTGCCTGCGCGGGTTGCCCGTCTTCGACACTGACCCTGAAAATGGGCATCGAAAACCTGCTGCGCCACTACATCCCCGAAGTGACCGAGGTCCGCCCCGTTGGCGTCTAAGCCTCTCACACTCGGCTTTGATACATCGGCCGCGCATTGCGCGGCCGCTTTGTTACGGGGTGATGAAATCCTCGCCGCAACCGCAGAAGATATGGGGCGTGGACAGGCCGAAAACCTGATGCCGCTGATCGAAGACATGCTGTCTGGCGCAGACGTGACATGGGCCGATCTGGACCGCATTGGCGTGGGCGTCGGCCCCGGCAACTTTACCGGTATCCGCATCTCTGTATCCGCCGCACGTGGTCTGGCTCTGGCCTTGGACATTCCCGCGATTGGTGTGTCGACGTTTGAGGCGATCACACAGATCGACGCCAAGGCAACGCCCGCCGTCCCCGCCCCGCGCGATCATGTGTATGTCATGCACCTTGGCCCCGAACCGCAACTGCTGCCAATCGCAGACGCCCAAGAAACCGCGCCTCTGACCCTGCCGCCTGCGCCGCGCGAACTGGCCATTGCCATCGCCCAAGTGGCCGCCACGGCAATGCCGGGTGCCTCGCCCGCGCCGATGTACATC
>NZ_CEYADA010000015.1:0-113870 GCF_982780845.1 Thalassococcus sp. | reverse complement strand
CCGAACGCATAAGCCATGTCGAAAATAGCCTGCTGGTCATCACCGAGCGCAAAATGGGATGGCGATCCCAGCCCACCCGTCAGGTCCAGTTCGACGACTGCAAAATTCCGACTGAAAACCTTGTAGGCGAAGAAGGCATGGGGTTCCGCTATGCCATGCAGGGCCTTGATGGTGGTCGCCTGAATATCTCGGCCTGTTCGCTTGGCGGCGCTCAGGATGCGCTGAACCGCACGTTGGCCTATATGAGCGAGCGCAAGGCCTTTGGCAAAAGCATCGACCAGTTCCAAGCCTTGCAATTCCGTCTGGCCGATATGGAAATCGAAATGACCGCCGCGCGTACGATGTTGCGGCAGGCGGCGTGGATGGTGGACACGGGCCATCCCGAGGCCCCGAAATACGCGGCGATGGCCAAGAAGTTCGTCACGGAAACCGGCAGCAAAGTCGCAGATCAATGTCTGCAATTGCACGGTGGCTATGGCTATCTGGCGGATTACGGCATCGAAAAGATCGTGCGTGACCTACGGGTGCACCAGATCCTTGAAGGCACCAATGAAATCATGCGCATGATCGTTGCGCGCACTATGGTCGCGTGACCAGACCCAAGACGAACCGGACCGATTTATGACGCAAGACATCCTGATCACCACACAAGGCCAAGCAGGTCGCATCACGCTGAACCGCCCCGACGCGCTGAACGCGCTCAGCTACGAGATGTGCCTAGCCATCGAAGACGCGCTGCTGGCGTGGCGCCACGACCCGAACGTGGCGTTGGTGATTATCGAAGGCGCAGGCGAGCGGGCGTTTTGTGCAGGTGGCGATATCTCCGAGATGTACCGCACCGGCATTGCGGGCGAATATGATTACGGACGCCAGTTCTGGCGCGACGAATATCGTTTGAATGCCTTTATGGCCTCTTATCCAAAGCCAATCGTCAGCTTTTTGCACGGCTTCACCATGGGCGGCGGTGTTGGCGTTGGCTGCCACGGTTCGAACCGGATCGTTTGTGAAACATCACAGATCGCGATGCCGGAATGCGGGATCGGTTTGGTTCCGGATGTGGGCGGCACGTATCTGCTGGCCTCGGCCCCTGGACGGTTGGGCGAATATCTCGGGCTGACGGCAACACGCATGAAAGCAGGTGATGCGATCTATGCGGGTTTTACCGATAGCTTTGTGCCGCAGGACAAATGGGAATTGTTGAAGGCCGCGCTGATCACCACAGGTGATGTGACCGCCATTGAGCAATACAGCGCCCCTGCCCCAGAGTCCGAACTGGCCCAGCAGCAAGACCAGATCAACCGCTATTTCGGTGGCGAACGTTTGGGCGACATTCTGAATGGCTTTGCCGCGATGCCCAGCGACTTTGCCGATGCCAGCCTGAAGGTTCTTAAACGCAACGACCCGTTGGCCATGGGCGCGACTTTGGAAATTCTGCACCGTCTGCGCATGGGCACACCCACTGTCGAAAAGGCGCTTGAGCTGGAGTACCGCTTCACCCATCGCGCGCACGAGGATGGTGATTTTCTGGAAGGCATCCGCGCCGCGATCATCGATAAGGATCGCAGCCCGCAATGGACGCGCAAGCTTGAGGCGCTGCCCTTGGTGGATGTGTCCAAGATGCTGCGCCCCATTCCCGGCATTAAGCTTCAGTTCCATCAGGAGGAGACGGCAATGAAGATCGGTTTCATCGGCTTGGGCAACATGGGCGGCCATATGGCGCGCAATTTGGCCAGCGCCAGACATGAGGTGACAGGGTTCGATACAGCGGATGTGTCGATTGAAGGCGTTTCCAAAGTTGGCACCGCAGCTGAAGCCGCCAAGGGCATGGATGTTGTCATAACCATGCTGCCAAACGGCGCGATCCTACGCGCGGTGGCTGATGAAATCCTGCCGGTTATGTCGGCTGGCGCCGTTTTTGCGGACTGTTCCACCGTTGACGTCGACAGCGCGCGCGCCGTTGCGGAACAAGCCCAAGCTTTGGGTGTCATGCCCGTAGATGCGCCCGTATCCGGCGGTGTGGGCGGCGCGGATGCTGGCACACTGACGTTTATGGTCGGCGGAAGCACCGAGGCGTTCGACAAGACAAAGCCGCTGTTCGACATCATGGGTCAGAAGGCCGTGCACTGCGGCCCCTCCGGCAATGGGCAAGCCGCGAAGATCTGTAACAACATGATCCTTGGCGTCACCATGATCGCCACCTGCGAAGCCTTTGCATTGGCCGACAAACTGGGTCTGGACCGTCAGGCGATGTTTGATGTTGTTTCGACGTCCTCGGGCGCATCCTGGTCGATCAACGCCTACTGCCCCGCTCCGGGTGTTGGCCCGACATCGCCGTCCGACAATGACTATCAGCCGGGGTTTGCCGCAGAACTGATGCTGAAAGACCTTCGTTTGTCACAGGACGCGGCAACCAGCGCGGACGCGGATACGCCGATGGGCCAGCTTGCGGCAGAACAGTACCGCCAGTTTGTTGAAGACGAAGGCGGACAGGGTCGTGACTTTTCGGCGATGTTGCCGCGCTTTGTCTCGCGCCGGCGCAGCTAGGGATCGGCAAGACGTCTCTTAAAACATGCGTTCACGGAAATGTGTCACCTGATTTTTTCAGGTCATGCGTAACGTGAACGCATAGATTGAATAGGAGACACACCATGAAGGCCATTTTTACGTTCGCCACCGCCGCCTCGATCGCATTTGTAGGCAGTGCCATGGCACAGGAAGATTTTTCAGCAAATCTGAAAGCCCGTCAGGGCCAGTTCCGCATTCTGGCGATCAACCTAGGCATTCTTGGCGATATGGCCAAAGGCAAGATGGATTACGACGCCGCAGCCGCCGAAGCAGCAGCAAACAGCATCCATGGCGTTTCAATGGTGCATCAGGCCGCTCTCTGGCCAGAAGGGTCGGACAACATGTCCATCGATGGCACGCGCGCCCTGCCTATGATTTGGGATGACTTCGCAGACTTTTCGTCTAAGTGGGATGCATTGGGAACAGCTGCCGAGAACCTCGTCTCGGTCGCGGGCACGGGGCAAGAAGCCATTGGTCCGGCGCTGGGTCAGATTGGCGGCACCTGCAAAGCCTGCCATGATACCTATCGGGCATCTGCAAACTAAACGGTTGATATGAAAAACAAGCTTGGCATTCTGATCGCATTGGTTGCTGTCGGCTCTGGCGTTGCATGGGGCGTGCTACGTGCATCGCCTGTCGACGTAGACCGGTTCGCCGCACTGAGCGGCAATCCCGACAACGGACAGATCATCTTTACCGCTGCGGGCTGCGCGTCATGCCACCACGCACCGGACGCAGAAAAGGATGCCAAGCTGGTTTTGACTGGGGGGCAGAAGTTTCCCAGCGACTTCGGGACATTCATCGCCCCCAACATATCAAGTGATCCGGAACACGGGATCGGAGGCTGGAGCCTGAACGAATTCGCGAGTGCGGTCACCAAAGGTGTGTCGCCGGACGGGGCGCACTACTATCCCGCATTTCCCTATACGTCCTACACCAAGATGACAGATCAGGACGTGGCCGACCTATGGGCCTACATGCAGACGCTTCCTGCGTCGGACGCGCCTTCGCAACCACATGAAGTCGGCTTTCCGTTTAACATCCGCGCCTCTTTGGGGGGATGGAAGCTGCTATTCATGTCCGATGAATGGGTTGTGCAAAACGTGTCGACCGAAGCAGAAACCAAGGGCCGCTATCTGGTCGAAGCCTTGGCCCATTGCGGCGAATGCCACAGCCCGCGCAACGCGCTCGGCGGATTGGATCGTAACAACTGGTTGGCCGGCGCCCCTAATCCTGCTGGTGACGGACGCATCCCCGCACTAACCCCAGGTCAACTGGATTGGGCGAGCGAGGATATTGCCTACTATCTTGAATCCGGTTTTACGCCCGACTTTGACAGCGTCGGTGGGCACATGGTCGAAGTCGTCGATAACTTCGCAAAACTCAGCGCCGAAGATCGCACGGCAGTCGCACAGTACCTAAAGGCCCTGCCAACCGCCGATTAATTACTTAAATCACTTGCGCGCCAGTTTGGCCTCGCGCGCTTCCCGCAGGCGCGCAAAATCATCGCCCGCGTGGTAAGACGAGCGCGTCAGAGGCGTTGCGGACACCATCAAGAACCCCTTGCCCCACGCGGCCTTTTCATAAGCCTCGAACTCTTCCGGCGTCACGAAACGATCAACGTGGTGGTGCTTTGGCGTCGGCTGCAGGTACTGACCGATGGTCAGGAAATCTACGTCGGCTGCTCGCATATCGTCCATCACCTGCTGAACCTGCGAACGATCCTCTCCCAAACCAACCATGATGCCGGATTTGGTAAAGATCGACGGATCCAGCTCTTTGACGCGCTGAAGCAGGCGCAAGGAATGGAAATACCGCGCGCCGGGGCGAACACTCGGGTACAGGCCGGGTACGGTTTCAAGATTGTGGTTGAAGACGTCGGGACGTGCCTGAACCACCATTTCCAACGCACTGTCGTCGCACTTCAGGAAGTCGGGCGTCAGGATTTCGATGGTTGTGTCGGGCGAGCGATGGCGAATGGCGCGAATGGTTTGCGCGAAATGTTCCGCACCACCATCATCCAGATCGTCACGGTCAACCGATGTGATGACTACATGATTCAGACCCAGTTTTTGAACTGCGTCGGCTACACGACCGGGTTCAAACACATCAAGCGCGTCCGGACGACCGGTGGCCACGTTGCAGAACGTGCAGCCACGAGTACAGATTTCGCCCATGATCATCATGGTGGCGTGGCCCTGTGACCAGCACTCGCCAACGTTCGGGCAACCTGCTTCTTCACAAACCGTGGTCAGGTTGTTGTCCCGCATAATGCGGCGCGTGTCTGCATAGGCTTTTCCACCTGGCGCGCGTACACGAATCCAGTCAGGCTTCTTGGGCTGAGCCTTATCGGGCCGGTGCGCCTTTTCCGGATGACGCTGGCTTGGAATTTTCAGATCACGCATGATCGCTTCTCAGCTCCTTAACACTTTGGAGCCATAGTAATGCGTGGCAGAGGCGTTTGCCAGTACTTGCTTCGGCATAGCGGCCTTGCGATGAGCGCCCCCTTTCCAGAGTATCCTCTGCCCCTCGCGCTCTCGCGACCTGCGCGGCCCGACCGCCCCTTTCGGCTGGGCCGTTTCGACGGTTCGTCAGCCGATCAAGTCACCGCCATTAAACGCCTCGCGATCATAGTGGCGATGCAGACGCATCAAAGCGATCCGCAGAACAACTTTACCAGAACGCGCCGCAAAACCCATTTGCCGTTCCGAGGTTTCAAGCCCTTCCAAAAGGCAGCAGCAGCGCAAAGCAATCTCAGACAGTTCCGGCCCGAGATCTTCCAGCGCAGCGATCAGACGGCCTTTGGCAACAACAGCCCCTTTGCCTGCGTCATCTTCGCCAGGAAACGCCAGAAATGCCTTGGAGCCAGATGCCTCAAGCTCCGACCATTCCGCCCGATCCGGCACGGTTGCCTTGGCCAGTTCGAAATCCTCACGCAGCCTTTCGCCCGCACGCACATGGAAATCCTTCAGATAAGGATCACCGCCTTTGTCCCGACGACGCGACAGCGCCGCCAACGGACTTTCGGGCAGAACAAACCGACCATTCCGTTCCAGCCCTGCCTGAAAGGCATCGGGCAGATCAATACTGCGGGCCCGTCGCGTATCAAAACCCGCCTGAGACTCTGCAAAGCCACGCACTTTGTTTTCGCGTTTGGCGGTCAGCTGGTTCAAAAGGCTTCGGCCCGCGGGCGTGATCCGGTACTTCGACACCCGTCCCGTGGTGCTGCAAGCAATCCAGTCTTTCAGCGCCATGGCCTCGGCCACATCACGCTCGACCACCTGTTTTCCGAAATTGTCGGTCGCATCAGAGCCCTGCACAACCACTGCTTTTTGCATTTCAGCGGCAATCGCCAACACAGCACCGGGCCGGGCAAGCACCTGAAGGACGCGATACGCATCTTTCATCAGACGCTCTTCGCTAACAGGGTTTGCGGCGCTTTTCAGAGGGTTGACCATATCGGATTTATCCTTGGACTGATCTACGCCCTCTTCAAAATTTCCGCATTCCCCAAGACCACGCAACGCCGCATCCACCAACGGATCGTCCCGACGCTGTTCCAGCTTGCGTACCTGCCGCAGAACTGTCGACGGATGACAGTTCTGACGTCGCGCCACAGCCCGAAGGCTTTCGCCGTACTCGGTATGCGCGATATAATTCTTGGCTGCGTCAGGCACCCAATTCGGCAAGCTACGTTCCGCTTTGACAACCATTTCGATAGTCATGTTGACCCCCGTCTAAATTCAATCCACAAAATTACCCACAAATTGTTATGCAACCTATGCGTGATTTTGTTACGGAAAAATTAACTGTTTCCGCTTTCTCAACGGTCGTTTCTGATAGGTAAACAATGGTGAATCCACCGTACGGTTTTACCTCGACGGCAACGCCCCGCATTCTCGTGCAAACAATGACGGCCCAAGAACACGAGGAACGTCATGCACAATCACTTTGGCAATCTGTCCAGCCTACGTCGCCCACGCCTTCTGGTACGCGCCGCGCGCATCGGAGCGGAAGAGTTTCACCGAAACATCCACCTTCCCCGATTTCTGGGGCATTCCGACCTGAGCGATGGCGTGAAAATCCTCGATCAACTGTCGGGTCTGGAACGCGACATCGAACAGTCCCGCAAGGCAGGTGAACTCAGCTACTCGATCAGCCAGCACGTAGATGTGCTGGCCGCTCTGTTGGCTGAACTGAGTTTCCAGCAAATCAAAGAAAAAGGGCTGCACCAAACGGCACAGCCCGAGATGGTCTAGGAAAATCGCCCCGAGATTTACGCAAAGGCGTCTGGCATAGACGCCTTTTTCTGCTCCACGTAGGCGGCCAGATTTTCTGCAATCGCCACGTCCAGAGCAGGCGGCTGATATGTGTTCAGCATGTGCTGCACCTTCTCGGACGCCAAGGTGACGGTGTCACGTGCCCCCTCTTCGCTCCATTGCTCGAAGGGCTTGTAGTCCAACAGATTCGACCGCCAGAACGCTTCTTTGAAGTTGCGCTGGGTGTGGTCACAGCCAAGGAAGTGACCGCCAGGGCCAACTTCACGGATGGCGTCCATCGCTTGCGCATTTTCGTCGATCGAAACGCCCTTTGCCATGTGGTGCAGCGCACCCAGCTGATCGGCATCCATCACGAACTTTTCGAACGACGACACAAGGCCACCTTCAAGCCAGCCACAAGAGTGAAGCATAAAGTTCACGCCCGACAACAGCCCCATGTTCAACGAGTTCGCGCTTTCATAGCCTGCCTGCGCATCGGGAAGCTTGGACCCACAGAAACCACCGGCGGACCGGTACGGTAGGCCAAGGCGACGGGCCAATTGCCCTGCCCCATATGTGATCTGCGATGCCTCCGGCGTGCCGAATGTCGGTGCGCCCGAGTTCATGTCGATCGATGTCACAAAGGCGCCCATGATCACAGGTGCGCCAGCGCGGATCAGCTGGCTATAGGCCACACCGGCCAGCGTTTCAGCCAGAACCTGCGTCAGAGTACCCGCCACAGATACCGGTGCCATAGCACCGCCCACGATGAACGGTGACACGATGCAGGCCTGATTGTTTTTCGCATAAACCTCAAGCGCGCCCATCATCACGTCATCGAACGTCAACGGCGAGTTGATGTTGATCAGGCTGGTCATAACTGTGTTCTGCTGAACAAAGTCTTCACCGAACAGGATGTTACACATATCAACGCTGTCTTGCGCACGGGACGGTTCGGTGACCGACCCCATGAACGGCTTATCTGTCAGCGTCATGTGCGCCAGAAGCATGTCCAGATGGCGTTTGTTCACCGGAACGTCAGTCGGTTCACAAACTGTACCGCCAGAATGATGCAACCACTTAGACATGTGGCCCAGCTTCACGAACTTGCGGAAATCTTCGATGGTGGCGTAGCGACGGCCACCGTCAATATCGCGCACGAAAGGCGGGCCATAGACCGGTGCAAGCACCAGGTTCTTGCCGCCGATCTCGACGTTGCGGTCAGAATTACGGGCGTGCTGTGTAAAGGTCGACGGCGCAGTTGCGCACAGCTTGCGGGCCAGCCCGCGTGGAATGCGCACACGATCACCATCAACGTCTGCGCCCGCATCACGCCAGCGATCAAGCGCAGCAGGGTTATTGGCAAAGACCACGCCGATCTCTTCCAGAACGGTTTCGGCGTTGTATTCGATGACTTCGATGGCTTCTTCTGTCAGCACTTCGAAGTTCGGAATGTTGCGCGTGATAAAACGCGCGACTTCGACATTTACTGCCGTACGTTCGGCACGACGAGCCGCGCCGCCTCCTGTTCCCCGAGAACGTCTGCGTTGCGCTACATCTGTCATGCTTTGAATCCCTTGGTGTCAGGCTTTTTTCTGCGCCTTCGGCATTTTGGTAAGCCTCAATAGCCCAGCACAGCGACCATTCTTGGCCTGTTTCCGTCGTCTGAGAGTGGAAACCGACATTTCCTTAGTCCAACGTCACTTTCCACAGGTGCCAACCGCACAAAAATCACTGACTCGCCTCTTGCGCAAAATCCGGCCTCGGCTTAATGCCGAGACATGGAAAACGCCCAGCATGACCGCCTTCTCATCATCGACTTCGGATCGCAGGTAACGCAGCTGATTGCGCGCCGCTTGCGGGAACTGAACGTCTATTGTGAAATCCACCCCTATCAGAACGTGACTGACGCGTTTCTGGCTGACTTCGCGCCCAAAGCCGTGATCTTCTCCGGCGGCCCGGACTCGGTCACACGTGAAGGATCACCGCGTCCGCCGAAATCGGTTTACGATCTTGGTGTTCCGATCCTGGGCATTTGCTATGGCCAGCAGGTCATGATGCACGATCTGGGCGGCAAGGTTGTTTCAGGCGAAGGCACCGCTGAATTTGGCCGCGCCTATGTAAGCCCCGCAGACGAACGCCTTTCCTTCCTGAACGGCTGGTTCATGGATGGCGACGGACGTGAACAAGTCTGGATGAGCCACGGCGACCATGTTGCTGAAATCGCACCGGGTTTCTCGGTTTACGGTACATCTCCGGGCGCACCTTTTGCCATCACGGCAGATGTCGACCGCCGCTTCTTTGCGGTGCAGTTCCACCCCGAAGTGCACCACACGCCAAACGGTAAAACACTGTACGAAAACTTCGTTCGCGAAGCAGGTTTCTCGGGCGATTGGACCATGGGCGCCTATCGCGAAGAAGCGATCCGTAAAATCCGCGAACAGGTCGGCGACAAAAAGGTCATCTGCGGCCTGTCCGGCGGCGTCGACAGCTCGGTCGCGGCGGTCCTGATCCACGAAGCGATCGGCGATCAGCTGACATGTGTTTTCGTTGACCACGGCCTTCTTCGCCAGAACGAGGCTGAAGAAGTCGTCGCCATGTTCCGCGACAACTATAACATCCAGCTGATCCACGCGGATGAAAGCGAACTGTTCCTTGGCGAACTGGACGGTCAAAGCGATCCGGAGACCAAGCGTAAGATCATCGGCAAGCTGTTTATCGACGTGTTCCAGAAACACGCCGACACAATCGACGGCGCTGAATTCCTTGCCCAAGGAACGCTCTATCCGGACGTGATCGAAAGCGTGTCCTTCTCTGGCGGTCCGTCGGTAACGATCAAATCGCACCACAACGTCGGCGGCCTGCCCGAGAAAATGGGCCTGAAGCTGGTCGAACCGCTACGCGAACTGTTCAAAGACGAGGTTCGCGCCCTTGGTCGCGAACTGGGTCTGCCTGACAGCTTCATCGGCCGCCACCCCTTCCCGGGACCCGGCCTTGCCATCCGCTGCCCTGGCGAGATCACACGCGAAAAGCTGGAAATCCTGCGCAAAGCAGATGCGGTCTACATCGACCAAATCCGCAAGCACGGCCTTTACGATGAAATCTGGCAAGCCTTCGTTGCGATCCTTCCGGTCCGCACAGTCGGCGTCATGGGCGACGGTCGTACATACGACTACGCTTGCGCCCTACGCGCCGTGACATCTGTCGACGGTATGACTGCGGATTACTACCCGTTCAGCCACGATTTCCTGGGCGAAACAGCCACGCGGATCATCAACGAGGTCAAAGGCATCAACCGCGTCACCTATGACGTGACCTCGAAGCCTCCGGGAACGATCGAGTGGGAGTGATCCACACTCAATCCAAAGGTCAGCTTGCATGAGCAACACGGTCCGCGCCTGTCTGTGGATGATCGGGGCGATTGCCTCTTTCACGTCGATGGCGGTCGCTGGCCGCGAGGTGAGCTTTGAGCTGGACACCTTTGAAATCATGCTGTTTCGCAGCCTGATTGGTTTTGCGATCGTTGTGGGCATCCTGACGGTTACGGACCGGCTGAAGGACGTTCAGTTCAGAAAGCTCGACCTTCACGTCTTTCGAAACATCGCACATTTCACCGGCCAGAACTTATGGTTTTACGCGATCACAGTGAATCCGTTGGCGCAGGTGTTTGCGTTAGAATTCACATCGCCTCTTTGGGTGATTGTCCTGTCGACGGTCATTCTTGGCGAAAAGCTGACCCAGCACCGTATCATTGCGGGCATTGTCGGGTTCATCGGCATCTTGGTCGTCGCCCGCCCGTCTCCCGAGACAATCAACATCGGCCTCATCACCGCCGCCTTGGCAGCAATCGGGTTTGCCCTGACAATCGTCTTTACGCGCAAACTGACACGGACCGAGTCCATCTCGAGCATTCTGTTTTTCCTGACGGGTGTGCAGGCTATCCTCGGCTTGGCATTTGCCGGATTTGACGGCGATATCGCCCTGCCCTCGGGCGAAAGCTGGCCTTGGGTTGTTCTGATTGCTGCGGCTGGTTTGCTGGCGCACTACTGTCTGACCAATGCCTTGAAGCTCGCCCCGGCGACGGTCGTCATTCCTATCGACTTCACACGACTTCCCATTATCGCGATCGTGGGCATGCTTCTTTACAAAGAGCCTCTGGACCCGATGGTACTGCTAGGTGCGACCATCATTTTCGGTGCCAATTACTACAATATTTGGCGCGAAACACGTTTGTGACAAATTAGTGACGTAGCGACGCTTTGTGCGGATTCGCACAAAGCTAACGCGGGGTCAAAATTGACCGATAACAAATGCGTCACCTAGACTTTAGTGCAGGACAAAAGGGATGAGGAACCTTCAGATGAAAAATCTGTTTTTGGGCGTATCTGGCCTCGCGATGATGGCAAGCGTCGCATCGGCCGGTGGTCTCGACCGCTCTGGTCAGAGCGTTTCTGCGATCTTCGCAGACGACAACACAGCCAGCCTGTCGTTCGGCTATGTCGCACCCAGCATCACGGGTACAGACAGCCAAGGCGCAAGCTATGACGTTGGCAACAACTATTCGCAAATCGGCCTGAGCTACACGAATTCGATAAACGACAAAGTGAACTACTCGGTCATCTTTGATCAGCCGTATGGCGCGGACGTTTCCTACAACACCAACCCGTTCATTTCGAACCTGGGCGGGACAGGCGCAGATCTGGACAGCCAGGCGATCAGCTTCGTTGCACGTTTCAAACTGAACGATCGCATCAGCTTCTTCGGCGGCATCAAGGGCGAAGCTGTTGAGGGCGAAGTCAGCCTGAACGGTACGTCTTACGCCAGTGCAATCGCTGTCAACGCCGTCGCTGGCGCAACGCCTGGCGTTGAGGCCGAGACACTTGGCGCAGCTTTGCAAGGTGATCCAGACGCCATCGCGGCATTGGGTGGTTTGGCAGCTGTTGGCGCACTGGGCACGGCTGTGGCCACTCAAGCAGGTACATTTCTGACGACAGGCGGCTACTCCTTCGACATGGAGAAAGACACCAAGGTTGGTTACATCTTGGGTGCGGCATACGAGATCCCCGAGATCGCGCTGCGCTTTGCTCTGACCTACTCGCCCGAGATCCAGCACAAAGCGAAAACAACGGAAAACATCTTTGGTGCCGTTGTTACAGGTGACGTTGAGTACGTGACACCGCAGTCTGTGAACCTTGAATTCCAGACCGGTATCGCAGCCAACACACTGCTGACTGCTGGCTATCGCTGGACTGAATTCTCGGCCGTGGATGTTATTCCTGACGCACTGGGTTCTGACCTTGTGAACCTTGACGACAGCCACCGTTACTCGATCGGTATGGCGCGCCGCTACTCTGATGCGTTGGCATCCTCGATCACTCTGACGTACGAACCCGAAGGCGAAGATAACCTCGTGTCCCCGCTTGGGCCGACAAACGGTCTGTTCGGTGTCAGCATCGGCGCACGTTACTCGGAAGGCCCGCTGAACATCTCTGGCGGTGTAAACTACACCAAGGTTGGTGATGCGCTGGCTGAAGTTGGCGGACGTGAAGCAGCGTCGTTCGAAGACAACCACGTCTGGGGCGTCGGCTTTAAGGCTGAAATGTCCTTCTAATCAGGGCCTAAATGCCCGATCCAAAACCGTCCGGCACTGCCGGGCGGTTTTTTTGTTGAAGCGCCCCGCCGCTCTGACTACCCATCTCGGAAGATAGAGTTCCAATTCGAAGGCCCGACCATGTTGTATTCCTCTGCCAAAGAATGGCGCGAAGCCCCGCAAAAACGCGTGTTGTTTTTTGCGATGTCCGGCTTGGGGAAAACCCATGTGTCGAACCTACTGCGCGAAAACGGTGGGTGGTTTCATTATTCGATCGATTACCGCATCGGCACCCGCTATATGGGCGAATACATCATCGACAACGCGAAACGCGAGGCGATGAAGGTCCCCTTCCTGCGTGATCTGCTGCGTTCGGATTCGATCTATATCGGCTCGAACATCTCGTTCGAGAACCTGACACCTGTGTCCACATATCTTGGAAAACCCGGCAATCCCGATGCCGGCGGCACCCCGATTGATGTGTACCGCACCCGTCAGGACCAGTTCGCGCGCGCCGAAGAACAGGCGCTACTGGACACCGGTTACTTCATCCAGCGGGCGCAGGACCTCTACGGCTACCCGCATTTCATTTGTGATACCGGTGGCTCGATCTGTGAATGGGTCGATCCGGAAAACCCCAATGATCCGATCCTGAAACATCTGTCGGAACACTGCCTGATGGTCTGGATCAAAGGAACCGAGGACCACACCGAAGAACTCATCCGCCGCTTTGACCGCGCGCCCAAGCCGATGGCCTATCAGCCTGCGTTTATGACACGGGTCTGGAACGACTATCTGGATCAGATGAACACCAAACCTGACGATGTGGATCCTGATGCGTTCATCCGCTGGACCTATGCGCAGGCACTGGCCCATCGCCAG
Source organism: Thalassococcus sp. (assembly GCF_982780845.1). Taxonomy (NCBI): domain Bacteria; kingdom Pseudomonadati; phylum Pseudomonadota; class Alphaproteobacteria; order Rhodobacterales; family Roseobacteraceae; genus Thalassococcus; species Thalassococcus sp. Next base: position 100,574 of record NZ_CEYADA010000015.1, on the reverse strand, counting down.
CCACGGTATGAGGCGATGGCCAACAACTGGGGCATCACTGTTCCGGCATCGGATATGGCAACTGTCACCGACGAAGCTAGCTTTGAAGATGTCATCGCAAAGGCCCTTGAGGCCAAAACAAGCAACGCCTAAATCCACACTCTTACAACTGACAATCTGGACGCATTCCCATGCCAATCAAACTGCCCCGCGATCTGCCTGCCTATGACGTACTCTCGAAAGAGGGTGTCATGGTCATGCCGGAAAGCACAGCAGACCAGCAGGATATCCGTCCCATTCGCATCGGGTTGTTGAACCTGATGCCGAAAAAGATTGCGACCGAAAACCAGTTCGCCCGCCTGATCGGTGCGACCCCGCTTCAGATCGAGTTTTCCTTGATCCGGATGAGCGAGCACGAAACCAAGAACACCGCGGCCGAGCATATGGAAAGCTTCTACCGCCCGTTCTCGGAAGTCGAAGCAACCGGTGAAAAGTTTGACGGTCTGATCATCACAGGTGCGCCCATCGAACATCTGGATTTTGAGGCCGTCACCTATTGGGACGAACTCAAGCGCATCTTTGACTGGACCCAGACCCACGTACATTCCACCTTTGGCGTGTGCTGGGGTGGCATGGCGATGATCAACTATTTCCATGGCGTGAAAAAACACATCCTGGACGCCAAGGCCTTTGGCTGTATTCGTCACCGCAACTGTGATCCCGCCTCGCCCTACCTGCGCGGATTTTCCGACGATATGGTCATTCCTGTATCGCGCTGGACCGAATTGCGCCGTGACGAGATCGAAGACGCAGGCCTGAAAATTCTGATCGACAGCAAGGAAACCGGACCGGCCTTGGTCGAGGATCCGGATCACCGCGCGCTCTATATCTTCAACCACTTCGAATACGACAGTGGCACATTGAAAGAAGAGTATGATCGCGACGTTGCCGAAGGAAAGCCGATCAACATTCCGGCCAACTACTATCCGGATGATGACCCGACGCAGGCACCGCAGAACCGTTGGCGAAGTCATGCCCATCTTTTGTATGGAAACTGGGTATCAGAGATCTATCTGACTACCCCGTATGACATTAGCCGGATTGGGACAGACTCGACCGATCTGCGCAAATAAGGCGTTGGTATGATTGCAAAGACATTGATGGGCGTAATGGCCTTCGGACTTGCGGGCTGTTCATTTGTGGGGAACCGCGCAGAGCGGCGCGAAGCACAATCACTTCAGACGTGGCCACCCGTGGGCCAGTTTGTCGAAGTTGACGGCAAACAGGTGCACGCCTTTGTTGCCGGCTCAGGACCTGATCTTGTTCTGATCCATGGGGCATCGGGCAACATCCGTGACTTTACCTTTCAGTTCGTCGATCGCGTTAAAGACCGCTACCGCGTGATCGTCTTTGACCGACCCGGTCTGGGCTATTCAGACCGCGCCACGGATCAGGACGGGGCCTTTGCGAACACAGCGGAAACGCCCGCGCAACAGGCCGCCCTGCTTCACGCTGCGGCCCAAAAACTGGGGGTCGAGGACGAGATCGTTCTTGGCCATTCCTTTGGTGGCGCTGTCGCCATGGCGTGGGGTCTGAACTATGATCCTGCGGCTCTGGTGGTGGTCTCTGGTGCAACAATCCCGTGGGAAGGCGGCTTGGGCTTTCAATACCGCTTCCTGGGATCATCCATTGGCGGAGCGCTCGCCGCGCCCTTGGCGTCAGCTTACGTCAAACAGCCCCTGATCGAACGCACCATCGAAGATATCTTTGCACCAAACCCGGTGCCCGAAGGCTATGTCGACTATATCGGCCCCGGCCTTTCGCTGACACGGACAGCAATCCGCGCCAACGCGCGTCAGGTGAATACCCTGCACGCGCAGCTGCTGGACATGGCCCCGCGCTATGAAACCATCACGATCCCAGTGGAAATCCTGCATGGACGCGCCGATGACACCGTCCCGCCCCATGTCCACGCTGAACCGCTGCATAATCTTTTGCCCAACAGCAATCTCGTACTGGTCGACAATCTGGGCCACATGCCCCACCACGCAGCGCCTGCCTACGTCGAGGCGGCAATTGACCGCGCCGCGCTACGTGCCGAATTGCGTTAAGCCTTTTAACATCCCATATTAACTGGGAACGATATAAGGACGACGCTGTGACCGACCTGCCTTTTGATGGCGCCATCAGCCACTTTTACGAAGAAGACGCCCCTAAACCGATCCGCGAAGCGATCCAGCGCGCGGACAAGGATGATGTGCTGGATCCCGACTATCCGCACTCCGAGGTGCTGAAGAAGAAAGCCTATGAGAAAGAGCTGAAAAAGCTTCATATCGAACTGGTCAAAATGCAGGCGTGGGCCAAGGAAACCGGTGAGCGCGTTGCCATCGTTTTCGAAGGTCGCGATGCTGCCGGAAAAGGTGGCACAATCAAACGCTTCCGAGAATACCTTAATCCGCGTGGAGCGCGTGTTGTCGCGCTCTCCAAGCCCTCGGAAACCGAACAGGGCCAGTGGTATTTCCAGCGCTATATCCAACACCTGCCCACTGCCGGTGAGATCGTGTTTTTCGACCGCTCTTGGTTCAACCGCGGCGTGGTTGAAAAGGTGTTCGGATTCTGCACGGATGACCAACGCGAACATTTCTTTGCCCAAGTCGGGCACTTCGAAAAAATGCTCGTCGATGACAATATCCACCTGTTCAAATTCTGGCTGAACGTCGGGCGCGCGGAACAGCTGCGCCGCTTTATCGACCGTGAAACCGACGCCCTGAAACACTGGAAACTGTCCTGGATCGACGTTGAAGGCTTGAAAAAGTGGGACGAATACTCCGACGCGATCAAGGAAACACTGGCTCGCTCCGACCATGACGATGCGCCTTGGACGGTGATCCGGTCCGACGACAAACGCCGCGCGCGGCTTGAAGCCATCCGTCACGTTCTGAAATCCCTTGATTACAGCAACAAAGACGAAAAAGCGCTTGGCGAAGTCGACCCGACAATCATTGGGGGTGTGGACATCTGGGATGCCTAAACGCGGTTATCATCACGGCAATCTGCGTCAGGCCCTGATCGACGCGGCCCTGATCCTGATTACGGAAAAGGGCCCGACCGGCTTTACCCTGTCCGAGGCCGCCAAAAGCGCGGGCGTCACCCCTGCTGCCGTCTATCGCCACTTTGCCGGGCGCGAAGACCTGATCGCCGAGGCCGCTCGTCAGGGGTATGAAATCTTTGTCGAGGTGATGGAAAAAGCGTTCAACGACGGCAATCCATCCGCATTGGCCGCCTTCGAATCCACCGGTCGCGCATACCTATGGTTCGCAAGGGAACATCCCGGCCATTACATTTCGATGTTCGAAAGCGGCATTTCCATCAACCACTCGCCGGAACTTGCAGATGTCGCGGGACGCGCGTGGGGTGTTCTGGAAAAGGCAGCAGGCAATCTCTCCCAGCACATTCCCGCTGAAAAACGTCCGCCCGCAGCCATGTTTTCCGCCCACATCTGGGCGCTCAGCCACGGAGTGGTTGAACTTTTCGCACGGAATTCACCGGGTCGCCAATCCCCCTTCCCGCCTGAGGACTTGCTTGAAACCGGCATTGGCGTCTATCTGCGCGGGCTGGGGCTGATCCCGCAGGACGAATAGGCAGACAACATGGGCAAGACGTTCTTTCTGGGCCTCGGCGGCCAGAAATGTGGTTCAAGCTGGATTCAGGCCCAACTGGCCAAGGCCGAGGGCAGCGATTTCGGGCGTCTGGGCGAATATCAGGTTTGGGAACATCAACTCGGCGGCGTTTTCGCCCGCTATAATGTGGCCGAGCCCTCCAAGTTCGAAAAGCTGCGCACACGCCTGAAACTCTCCGTCGGCGCGCCGGAACCTGTGGCGCATCTTCGCTGGCGCCTACAGTCCGATCCCAACGCCTATTTTGACTATTTTGCCGCCTTGCTTGACCAAAAGGGCATACAGAGCACTGGAGATATCACCCCCAGCTACGCCGCCCTGCCCGCCGATATGCTGGCCATGATCCGCTACGGCTTTGCCACTCGAGGAATCGAGACCAAGGTGATTTTTTCCATGCGCGATCCGGTGGCCCGCCTGAAATCGCACTTCCGCATGGACATCCAGAAAGGCCGTATTCTGGAACCGAAAGACTTCGATGCAGCACTGGTCGAGTTCGCGAAATCCGACGAAGGTATGGCCCGAAGCCGATACGATCTCACGCTCGCCAATATCAAAGAGGCCTTTCCCAAAGCTCAAACCCACATCTGTCTTTTCGAGGAGCTGTTCACACCGGAAGGCGTCCAAAGCCTATCTGAATTTTCAGGCGTACCATTGGCAACGAACGCAGGCGGCACCAAGGTGAATGCGCGAAATGGAACGTTAAAACTCAGTGATGGTGCCGAGAGCAAAATAGCTCAACAACTGACGACTGTGTATAAAACCGTTGAGAAAGAATTTCCACAGATCAACGATCTCTGGAGTTCTTACGGCTGGGCTGATAGACAAAACTCATGATAATAAGCCACGAACATCGTTACATTTTTCTTCATTCCCGTAAAACTGCAGGAAGTTCAATTTGCGTTTCTTTGGCGAGGTCACTGGGGCCGAATGATCTTCAATTGTCAGGTCTTTCCGAGACCTTTCAGGAGGGCATTTCATTCACAACAAGAGTGCGAGAAGAAGCCGAGGCCTGGCGAATGGATAGGCAAAGTCTCTCTCAAAAACTACTTCGCTTTCTACCTCTTTCGAATGAGAAAAAAGCAAGAAATGTAAAAAAATACTTGCTTGAAAAGTATCGCCATGAACTTGGAGAAAGCCAACCGCAACACTCCTATGCGACGAGCATACAATCCAATTTTCCCAATGAGTTTAAGAACTACAGAAAATTCTGCGTTGTGCGGAACCCGTGGACAAAAGCCGTTTCGGATTACTTCTGGCGCATTAAGAATATCCAGTCGCCTCCCAGTTTTGAGGAGTTTATCCGAGCAATTGAAAAAGGGGACAGCTTGAATGATATCGTTCGGCTACGGTATCACGACAATTGGCCTATTTACACAATAGACGATGAGATTGTTGCAGATCGGGTTATCCGATTCGAAAAACTGAAGGCGGGTGTACAAGAAACCTGCACAGAATTTGGTATTCCGTTTGACGGCTGGCTCCCAAACGCAAAGGGTGGGCATCGCCCCAAATCTGGCAAAAAGGCGCTGCCGGCTTCTTTTTACACGCAAGAGTTAAAGGATACGGTTGGTCGTCTTTATGAAAATGAAATTAATGCCTTCGGCTATACATTCGACGAGCTTAGTACCAACGCATAAGACCGATTTGCGCTAATTGTTTCGCCCCCGAATACTTGACACTTAGCTTACTAAGCAGACCGTTTGCTTGATGGGCCGATTTTTTTAAAATCTGCGCATATCCGTAATACTTGCGACCGCCATGAGCATGAGCACCTGTCTTGATTGCCGCGGCAGCCTTGTCGCGAAGTCTGTGCGTGAACACAAAATGCGCGATTGCTAACCAGCGATCACTCGCAGGCGCCTTGCTGGAATTATGACTACCTACTTGCCAACTACTTGAGGTTCTTAAGATTAATGGCGTTTTATGTCGTGGTGACGTTTGTGCCCTCTGATCCGCCTTGACTTTGCGCGGCATCCAGAACTTGTGCCAACCCTTCCTTACAAGCGGAGGGGAAATGTTGAACTCCTGATACAACTTTGCGGTCTTTGACTGCGACAAAAACATTGGCTTTGACTTGCCTTCTTCAGGTATCAAAAGCGGTTCAGCTTCAAAATACGGATAAGCCTCAAGTAATTTTTCAAAACTATCAGGAAATCCTTTGAACTCGCTGTCCAAGCTACTTGGGAAAAATTCAATCAAGGACGCGAGAATTGAGGTTTCCCCATTTGCCTTCAAGGCCTCCACAATATCAGCGATACTGCTAACCTCGTCTGGCAGTATCAAGAATTCATCTGCATCCAGGTATGCAGAAAACTTGTTTGGCAGATAAACGTGAGGAGCTGCAACTTTTACGTAAGTTCCGAAACGCACAGAACGTTTAGTGCCATCAGGTTCTAAATACGCCACGGCATCGCCGAAACTGTATTTAGACCTTAAGACGACCACATCTTTCTGAGAAACTAGATACGAGCCACTTCCATCAATAGAATTATCGTCCCAAATTAAAAACTGCTGAAAACCAATTTTTCGATGATGATCCAGCCAAGCTGGCAGAAAGTCCATTTCGTTCTTCATTGTAGAAAACAACGTTAAACAATCTGGCTTCAGCTCACCTGATACTATTGGGGCCAATTCACGAATATTTTCGAAGCTAAGATATCTTGGACTCATTCACAGCCTCCATCGAAAGCACTCAGGCTGGATCGTAACTGATGTCCAACCAAAGCGCATTGTAGCTCAACCCACAAAAAAACGGGGCCCCAAACATGGGACCCCGAAAATCTGTGCAAGCGGTAGAATTAACGCTTTGAGAACTGGAAGGAACGACGCGCTTTGCGCTTACCGAACTTCTTACGTTCAACAACACGGCTGTCGCGTGTCAGGAAGCCTGCGGCTTTCAGAGCCGAGCGCAGTGCGGGATCATAGATCTGCAGCGCTTTGGAGATGCCGTGCTTGACCGCACCGGCCTGACCGGACAGGCCGCCGCCTTTTACGGTTGCCATGACGTCGAACTGGTCTTCAACGCCTGCAACTGTGAACGGCTGGCGCAGGATCATCTGCAGAACGGGGCGTGCAAAGTACGCCTTCATTTCTTTGCCGTTTACAACAACCTTGCCAGAGCCGGGCTTGATCCAAACACGGGCAACAGCGTCTTTACGCTTGCCTGTGGCATAGGAACGGCCCAGTTCATCACGAACGGGTTCGCGAACGATGGCGGTTTCTTCAGCAACCGGAGCAGCGCCGCCGGCAACCTGGTTCAGCTCTTCGAGCGAATTGATTTGATCAGCCATTTATTCACACCCGGGTGTTTTTGGAGTTCATCGACTTCACGTCGAGCACTTCGGGGCTCTGGGCCTCGTGGGGGTGCTCGGCGCCCGCATAGATGCGCAGGTTTGTCAGCTGCTTGCGGGACAGACGGTTGCCGGGAAGCATACGCTTAACAGCTTGGAATACGACACGCTCGGGGTGTGCGCCTTCCAGGATCTGCTGTTTTGTGCGGGATTTGATGCCGCCGGGGTGGCCAGTGTGCCAGTAGAAGTTTTCTTCACGCTTCTTGCCGGTCAGCTGTACTTTGTCCGCGTTAACGATGATGATGTTATCACCAGTGTCCATGTGCGGTGTGAAAGACGGCTTGTGCTTGCCACGCAGACGCATAGCAACGATCGAAGCAAGACGGCCGAGAACGACGCCTTCAGCGTCGATCACGAACCATTTCTTTTCGATTTCTGCCGGTGTTGCAGAATAGGTTTTCATGGTCGGTCCTGTTTTCAAAGTGGGGCAAGCGGGAATCCACCGGCCCAAAAATCCGATTGCCGGGTTATACTCGGCTCGAAAATGCAGTCAAGCGGCACAAGTTCGAAATAACTAAGTAAAAACAATATCTTAAAATTATGGTATAATAATACCCCAATGTCAAACCGCGATTCTTTCCGGTGGATTGTCCAAAAGCACCCGCAAACGCCCCATCGCCTTTTCAAAACTGGACAACGTGACCTGCGCATTGATCGAAATGCGCACGGCATGGGGCACGCGCGCGTCACGCAAAGCAAATTCATCCGCCGACCTGATTTGCACCCCCTCCGCCTCGGCGGCCTGACAAAAGGCAGCGGCCCGCCACCCAGCAGGAAGCGTCAGCCACATAAAGGGCATGTCATTGCGCCAGACCAGATCATAGCCACCCAACACATTAACTCCTGCTTGTACGTACCTGGCGAATTCGTCGCGAATCTTCTGGCTCAGTTTTGGCATTCCCGGATCACACAGAACCATTTCCGCGACGTCTGCCAACGGTCTGGCCAGACCAAAGAACCCGTGCTCTGCCACTCTGCGCAGGTCGGCAACCTTGCCACGCGGCGCGACCACAAACCCGATCCGCAAGGCGGGCGTGATGATTTTAGAGATCGAAGACACATACCAAGCCAGGTCTGGCACCAGCGCGCGGTAACAAGGTTCATGCGATATCGCCATCCGGTAGCAATCATCATCGATGATCTGGAGGCCAAGCCGTTCGGCCACAGCTGCAATCTCCATCCGCCGCTCCATGGGAGTCGAGAGCCCCGTGGGGTTGTGCATTTCTGGCGTCGTACACAGAACCTGCGCCTTATGCTGACGGGCAAGACGTTCTAGAGCTTCGGGAATGATCCCCTTCTCGTCCATCGGAACGCTGACAACCTCGGCACGCAACAGTTCGGCCGCCCGACGGAAGCCCGGATAGGTCAGCTCTTCCAGCAAAACGACCGGCTTCGGACCTGTCAGAATGGACTGCAAAGCCAATGAAATGCCGTTTTGACCACCATGACACAGCACCATATCTTCAGAATTGATCGGGCCAAGGGGTACATTTTTCAACCAATGTACCACTGCTTCGCGCGCCGGTTTATACGCGGCACGAGATGGATAGTTCATCAAATCTTCTGCGGGGCGGTCGGCCAGTCGGGCAAAGGAATCACGGATTAATGCGACCTGACCGCAATCGGGAAGTTTGGGCGAAAACAAACTGACGACTTCGGAATCCACGGGCGCGTTATGACGTTCCCAATTCAGATCGCGCTTAGCGTCCCGTCCCTTAGAGACGGAACGTTTTGCATTGATATCAGCGATATACGTGCCACGCCCCACTTCGGCGATAGCCACGCCATCATCGGTCAGGATGGTATAAGCCCGCGCAACAGTGCCCGGCGTAATATTCAACTTCCATGCAAGTTCCCGCACCGGAGGAAGCTTTTCACCGACCTGAACCTCACCTGCCCGAACAGCGTCGATGATCGCCCGCGCAACCCCTTTGTATTTGGGTCCCGCCTCGGCACATTTTGCGAACCGCTCTAAAATTGTATCCATTACAATGTTTCCGTAGACGAGAGTGAAGCACAATTGTATCAATATATCCGTAACAATACAGTTACATTGTGTCAATACAATTTAGATACACCTAGGACATCTTATTATAAGGAGTAGACCAATGTCCGCGACACCACATGCAGCCCACATCGCGTTCCTCGGAGCAGAGCCTCGTCTCGCCCCTATGGCCTCTTTCGCGCTGACAGCGGCCGTGGTGATCACAAAATGGTCCCAGAACGCGCGAACCCGACGCGCGCTTGCCCAACTAGACGGCCATTTGCTGGATGACATTGGCGTTGATCCGCGTGCTGCCCACCGGGAAGCCCGCCGGATGTTCTGGCAGGACTGATCCCTGACTTGCCAGACCTCTTCCTCTGGGCCGCTTCCGGGCGGCCCCTTTTTGCATAAAGGCGCATCAGCCCCCTTCCCCCCGCGCCCACAAGGTTTTAAAGAGCGCGCATCTGCCAAAGGGGATGACGACATGCAGGAACCGGCCATCACGCCCGAACTGATTGATGCACACGGGATCAAACCCGACGAATACGACCGCATCCTCGAAATTATCGGACGCGAACCCACCTTCACCGAACTTGGTATTTTCTCGGCGATGTGGAACGAACACTGTTCCTACAAATCGTCCAAGATCCACCTTCGCAAGCTGCCGACAAAAGGCCCGCAGGTTATCTGTGGCCCCGGCGAAAACGCAGGCGTTGTTGATATCGGCGACGGTCAGGCCGTGGTTTTCAAAATGGAAAGCCACAACCACCCCTCTTACATCGAACCCTATCAGGGCGCGGCCACAGGCGTTGGCGGCATTCTGCGTGACGTCTTCACAATGGGCGCCCGCCCGATCGCGGCGATGAACGCGCTCAGCTTTGGTGAAAAAGACCACAAAAAAACCCGCCAGCTGGTTCACGGCGTCGTCGAAGGCGTTGGCGGCTACGGCAACTGCTTTGGCGTTCCGACTGTTGGTGGCGAAGTGCGCTTCCACAATGCGTACAACGGCAACTGCCTTGTAAACGCTTTCGCGGCGGGTCTGGCCGACGCTGACAAGATTTTCTACTCGGCCGCTTCGGGCGTTGGTCGCCCCGTGGTTTACCTCGGCGCGAAAACAGGTCGTGACGGCGTTGGCGGCGCGACAATGGCATCGGCAGAATTCGACGACACGATCGAAGAAAAGCGCCCCACCGTTCAGGTTGGTGACCCCTTCACCGAAAAACGCCTGATGGAGGCCTGCCTTGAGCTCATGCAAACCGGCGCAGTGATTTCCATTCAGGATATGGGCGCCGCTGGCCTGACATGTTCCGCCGTAGAAATGGGCGACAAAGGCAATCTGGGCGTGCGTCTGGACCTTGAAAAAGTGCCTTGCCGCGAAAATGGCATGACAGCATATGAAATGATGCTGTCGGAAAGCCAGGAACGCATGTTGATGGTTCTGGATCCGTCGAAAGAGGCCGAAGCAAAGGCTGTCTTCGACAAATGGGACCTCGACTTCGCCATCGTTGGTGAAACCATCGCAGAAGACCGCTTCCTGATCGTCCACAACGGCGAAGTGAAAGCCGACCTGCCGCTTAAGGCTCTGTCCGGCACGGCCCCCGAATATGACCGCCCGTGGGTTCCGACCCCTGCAGCCGCGCCTCTGGAAGATGCGCCCAGCATCAACGCGATTGAGGGTCTGAAAACCCTGATCTCTTCGCCGAACTACAGCTCGCGCGAATGGGTATACGAACAGTACGACAGCCAAGTCATGGCCGACACGATGCGCCAGCCTGGCTTCGGCTCTGGCGTGATCCGCGTACACGGCACCGACAAAAAGCTGGCCTTCACTTCTGACGTGACACCCCGCTATGTGCGCGCCAACCCCGTTGAAGGTGGCAAGCAGGCGGTTGCAGAAGCGTTCCGCAACCTCTGCGCAGTGGGCGCTAAGCCCTTGGCAACAACAGACAACCTGAACTTCGGCAACCCCGAAAAGCCCGAGATCATGGGCCAATTCGTTGGCGCACTGGACGGCATCGGTCAGGCGTGTCTGGCTCTGGATATGCCCATCGTGTCCGGTAACGTGTCGCTTTACAACGAAACCGACGGTCAGGGCATTCTGCCCACGCCGACCATCGGCGCCGTTGGCCTGATCGCCGCTGATGAAGAGCCGATCCTTGGCTATGCGCGCGACGGTCATGTGGCGTTGGTTCTGGGTGAAACGGCTGGTCACCTCGGCCAGTCCGCGATCCTGTGCGAAGCGTTCGGTCGTGAAGACGGCGATGCACCTGCTGTCGATCTGGCAACAGAACGCGCCAACGGCGAATTCATCCGCGCGAACCGCGATCTGATCCGCTCTTGCACGGACCTGTCCGATGGCGGTCTGGCTATGGCTGCGTTCGAGATGGCAGAAGCCGCAGGCGTTGGCGTCAGCATCGATGCAGACGACACACCGACGCTCTTCGGCGAAGATCAGGGCCGCTACCTAATCGCCTGTAACTTCGACGCGGCCGAGGAATTGATGGCACGCGCAGCGCAAGCTGGCGTGACCCTGACCCACGTTGGCAAGTTCGCAGGCACAGACGTCAGCTTTGGTAAAGAAAGCGCATCACTCGACGACCTGCGCGACCTGTATCGCGGTAGCTTCGCCAAGCACTTCGCGTAACAGCCGACCAATCCAAAACGAAAAGCCCCGTCAAATTGGCGGGGCTTTTTCTATTCGTTGATCATGGCCATCAGGCGGGCTTTTTCGCCCAGATCATCGGGCCGTGAAATCGCCTCGGCCAGATCGGCCAAAGACTGGATCGAATGGCTGGCGCGGAAGCTGTCGACATGCGGCAGCATCTTTCTGATGCCAGCGGCCTTCGGCGCGAAACCGTCCCAACGCAACAGCGGATTCAGCCAGATCAGACGGCGCGAGGACAGATGCAGACGCTGCATTTCCTTTTCCAGATCCCCCTCTGGGTCTCGATCCAGACCATCAGTGATCAGAAGAACGACAGCACCCTGCCCCATTACACGCCGCGACCAATCACGATTGAAGCTGTGCAGGCATTCACCGATCCGCGTGCCGCCCTCCCAATCCTGCGCCTCGGCGCCCGCAGCTTTCAGCGCTGCATCCACGTCGCGGGTCGCAAGGTGGCGCGTTATGTTGGTCAGACGCGTGCCAAAGGTAAAGGCATGGACCTTGGCCCAGCCCGCGCCTTTCTGGTTGGCGACGGCATGAAGGAAGTGCAAGACCATCCGGCTATATTGGCTCATAGAGCCTGAGATATCGCAAAGGACCACTAGGTTCGGCCAACGTGGCCGCGGTTCTTTCAAGGCCAGTTTCTGTAACTCACCCCCTTGGCGCATCGCGCCACGGATCGTGCGCCGCCAATCGGCCTGACGCCCGTGGGTAGATGCCTTACCTCGGCGCGATTTGATCGGCTTTACCGGCAATTCCAAGCTGGCAATGATGCGTTTGGCTTCTGCCACTTCCTCAAGCGACATCTGTTCGAAATCTAAACTGCGCAGCTTTTCATCCGTCGAGATCGTCTGCGAGGCGTCCACCTCGATCGAAATCTCTTCCTCGCGCTGCCCGCCTTCGGGTTCAGGCATATCCGGTAAATTGTCATCCAGCAGCGCCTGCGCCGCCCGCTTTTCAGCCGCGTCAGCCGCGCGTTCTTCCTGAACCCCGCGCACGGATGGCAGCATCAGCGACATCATATGTTCAAGGTATCGCGGATCACGCCAATACAGTCGGAACAACTGCGAAAAGGTCGCGCGATGTTCAGGGCGCGTCACGAAACAGGCGTGCAACGTCCAGAAAAAATCGCGCTTTTCGGTAAAGCCTGCCGCCTCAACCGCGCGGATCGCATCAATCACCCGACCCGGCCCAACAGGCAGCCCCGCACGGCGTAAGGCCCGCGCAAAATGGATGATGTTTTGCGCCAGCCGCGGGTTTTCCGGCAACTCTAGGGGGATGTATTCAGGCATGCCCGATCAGCCCCGCTTAATCTGCCATTGCCAGTTGTTCGCGGGTTTCGTCCAGAATGCGTTTCGCCTCGGACCCTTGGATTTTCGCGATGTCGTCCTGATATTTCAGGATCGCACCCAACGTGTCCGAAATCACCTCGGGCGACAGATCGATCACATCCAACGCCAGCAGGCATTTTGCCCAGTCGATGGTTTCCGCTACACCCGGTTTCTTGAACAGATCTTCGGTCCGCAGGCGCTGAACAAAGGCCACAACCTCGCGGCTTAGGTTTTCTGCAACCTCTGGCGCACGGGCGTGCAGGATTTCGACCTCACGCGGGAAATCAGGGTAATCGACCCAGTGATACAGACAACGACGTTTCAACGCGTCGTGCACTTCGCGCGTCCGGTTGGATGTCAGGATCACAATCGGCGGCTCGGGCGCTTTTACGGTGCCCAGTTCTGGGATCGTCACCTGAAAATCAGACAGGGCTTCCAGCAGGAACGCCTCGAACGGCTCATCCGTGCGGTCCAGTTCATCGATCAGCAGAATAGGCGCGCCGTTTTCATCGGGGCGCATCGCTTCAAGCAACGGGCGCTCCACCAAAAATTCGTCCGAGAACAGCTCGGTCTGCAATGCCTGACGGTCGGCACCACCAGATGCCTCTGCCGTACGGATGGCCACCATCTGCGCCGCAAAGTTCCATTCATATACGGCCGAGGACGCATCCAGACCTTCATAACACTGCAAACGGATCAGCTTGCGCCCCAGCATCGCGGCCAGTGCCTTGGCAATCTCGGTTTTACCGACGCCGGCCTCGCCCTCAAGAAACAGCGGTCGGCCCAGTTTCAACGACAGAAAAACGACCGTCGCCAAGGCCCGCCCACAGACGTATCCGGTTTCTGACAAACGCGCCTGAACTTCATCGATGCTTGATGGAATGGTCATATTTCCTCCGTAGCTTTCCCCTAGGCCTCACCCCTCAGCGCGCGCGGGTCAATAGCGCATAGGTCGCATATGCCACTCTGTCGCCCCTTTGCCCGCCATGCAATTGACGCGTAAGGCCCAAGATGAGATGTTTATACAAAAGAACAAGCGCCAGACTTTGATTTGGCGCAAAAGGGCGGAACAGGATTAATGGTGAAGTTGGTAGTTTGGGGGTGGTCATGCGTGTGACCGCGGTAACCTGCGTGAAAAACGAAGGTCCGTTCCTTTTGGAATGGATTGCCTTCAACCGCCTGATCGGTGTGACCGATTTTCTTTTCTATTCAAACGACTGCACCGACGGCACTGATAAGCTGCTGGATGCAATGGCGGCCCGTGGCGGTGTGGTTCACCTGCCCAACCCCGCTGAAGGCCGCAATTACCAGATGGAGGCGCTAAAGGACTGCGCCCACACCGACGTGGTTAAAAATTCCGATTGGGTCTGGATCGCGGATGTCGATGAGTTCCTGAACATTCATGTGGGCGATCACACTATCCCTGCCCTGATCGAGGCGTGCGGTAACCCCAAAGCGATTTCCGTGACGTTCCAGTTTTTTGCCAGCGGCAATGTGCGCGACTTCGAAGATCGTCCTGTGATCGAACAATTCACCCACAGCCATAATCCCGACCTGTGGTGCGCCGAGTCCGCGATCGAGGTCAAATCACTGACCCGTCGCGATTTCCCACTGCAATACTATGGAGCCCATCGTGCTTTTTTCCGCAAAGGTCTGGCAGAAGAAAAGCGGCCTACATGGACCGACGGATCGGGCCGCAAGGTTCAACATAAATTTCTGGTCGCCGCCAACCCGCGCCGCATCCGGAAATTTCCCGCCGCAGGCGCGCGGGACTTTGCGACGCTGAACCATTATGCACTGCGGTCTCTGGACAGCTATCTGGTGAAAAACGACCGAGGCGATGTGAACCGCGAACACCGTGCGTTCGATGACACATATTGGCGCGAACGGAATGACAGCGCGTGGGAGGATACGTCGATCCACCGCTACCTGCCTGCTCTGAACGAAGCCCTGGCAGAACTGAAATCCGACCCCGAGATCGCCGCACTGCACGACGAATGCGTGCGCCTTCATAAGGCCAAGCGCGACGAGCTTATGGCACAAGACAGCTACCGCGAGATGTACGATCAACTCGCATCTTTGCCGCCCTATCCACCGGGAGAGTTGGAACTGATGCAAGAACTGGGGATCGCACCATGAGCCGATTGCGTGTGGTTAACCTTGGCCTTCCAAAATCAGGTACCACTACACTCGGTAAAGCCTTGGCCAGAGCGGGTTTGAGTGTAGCAGATTGGAAAGTACATGAGGGGCAATCCCGCGGCGACGCACTCAAAGATGAGTTTGTAGGGACTATTCTTTACAGAGGCTATTACGGCACCGGCGATCCATTGGCAGAGATGGATGAGTTTGACGCTTTCACCGAAATCAGCACGATTTCCAAAGGTTTGAGCATCTGGCCCCAGTTCGATTATCCGCTGCTATCCGCTATTGAAAAACACCACTCAGGTGCCAAGTTCATCCTTTCCGCACGTCCGGCAAAGGACGTCGTCGATAGCATGATGCGCTGGTCCAACCTCGGCTCAAGACGCCTTCCTAATTATTCAGTTCCAGGTCTACCTGTCGGCTTCGGCACCACAACAGATGAACTTGAGCGCTGGGTTAACGGCCACTACGAATTTGTGCGCAAGGCCTTTGGAGGCCAGCAAAATTTTCTAGAGTACCGGACCGACGATCCCGAAGCGCCCAAAATAATCGGTGATTTCCTGGGGATCGAGTTGCCCTGGTGGGGGCGTAGTAACGAAAACAAAAACAGTGCGTCTGAGGGCGCGGTAAAAGGCAAAGACGAGTAGTGCGGGTTTATCTTCATATCGGGCCGGACGCGGATAGCGCGGACAGGCTACAGCGTGTTCTAGACGCGAAACGTGATCAGTTGATCAGCAAGGGCGTGCTTTACGCCCGCTCACCTGGCGCGCGGAACCATACGCGTTTGTTCATGGCCAGCAGCGATCCGGACGCCGTTGATGCGTTGCGATTCAACCGTGGCTTCATTCTGCCTGAAAAACAGGCCCGTCTTCGTGAAGATGTAACCCAAAGCCTTGCTGCCGAGGTCGGGGCGACGCGCCCTGACGTTTTGATCCTGTCTTGCCATCAGCTTGGTACAACATTGATGCGCACCACAGAACGTGCGCGTTTGCACGACATCCTGCGCCCTTTGTCTGATGACATCCGTGTCATTGCCACGGTCGACGACCCTGCCCGCATGCTTGCCCGCCGTTATGCGGCACAAGTTCTGGATGGTCGCAGCAGCGGGCTTGAGCTTGAACTGGGCCTGATCAAGAAAGACAATTGGTGGGACGGCGCCCTGTCACGCTGGCCCAGCCTTAGGCCCGAGGCCGGTGTTTTCCCCGAGGTCCAAGGCCCCTCGCCCTGGCTTGATCTCGCACGGCTGGTTCAGGAATGGGACAGCACGTTCGGCAAAGGCGCGACACAACTTGTGTCGTTTGATCGCGACCGGATTTGGACCGATGCTTTCGCCGACGATCTGAAGGCTGTCTTTGAAATCCCGCACAACTTTGGCCGTGCGGAACCTACGGACGTACCGCAACAGCCCTCTGCTGCATGGCTGTCCCGAGCGCGCCGTTTCAATGATGCCGTCATCCGCCTTCTGGATCGCACGGATATGATCCTGGGTCGCCCGTTGTGGCGCAAACTCGTTGGCGAGATCAAAGTGTCCGGTGATCCTATCGACACAGGCAGTCTGAACGAAATCTCGGCCTTTTTTGCCGAAGACCTGCAGGAATTGGCCGAAAACCATCCTGATCTCCACCTCGAACATCTGCATCCCGATCCGGAACAGGATCGTTGGGAAGAGGCAGATCCGATGTACGGCTTCCGCCCGACCCAGTACCTGATGGCCGCCCGTTGGCGTATCAATCAGGCCGCAAAGCAGGAAATGGAAACCAAAGCGCAGGCCCTGCAAGCTCTGCAATCCATGCCAGCCCATGAACAAGAAGCGGCCAGCACAACCCTGCCCCCTGTCGATGGCCTGACACCAGAAGCCGAAGCCGTCATGCCACCCCTTGCCAAGGAAAAATTTGCCCAGCTTCAGGGTTCGATCTATGCGCCGCACAACAACATCGGCCGCGTAAACGAAGAAGAGCTTGCCGCCGCATTCGAGCCAATCACGCCCCGTGATTTGCCCGAGGGAAATACCGGCAACGTGATCGTCGGCTGTATGAAGAACGAAGCGCCATACATCGTCGAATGGGTCGCTTATCACCGTGCGATGGGCGTTGATAACTTTCTAATCTACACCAACGGATGCGAGGATGGGACGACCGAAATTCTTGATCGCCTGCAGGAAATGGGCGTTCTTCAGCACCGTTTGAACGACGACTGGAAAGGCAATTCGCCCCAGCAATATGCGCTGAACCGGTCATTGAAAGAACCGGTGATCATGAACGCCGAGTGGATCGCGCATATCGACGTAGATGAGTTCATCAACGTCCGCTGTGGCAACGGCACGCTTCAGGATTTCTTTGAACGCGTCCCCGATGCCACCAACGTTGCGATGACATGGCGGCTGTTCGGGCATAATGGCGTGACGAAACTGGCCGATGAATTTGTCATCGAACAATTCGATACCTGTGCCCCTAAATTCTGCCCCAAGCCGCACACCGTCTGGGGCTATAAAACGATGTACAAGAACATCGGCGCCTACCAGAAAATCAGTTGCCATCGCCCGAACAAATTGAACGAAGGCTTTGATACAAAAGTAAAATGGGTCAATGGCTCGGGTCTGGACATGACCAGTGAGGCTATCAACAATGGCTGGCGCTCGTCCAAGAAATCCATCGGGTATGATCTGCTGCAACTGAACCATTATGCGCTGCGCTCGGCCGAAAGTTTCCTTGTGAAACGCCAGCGTGGCCGCGCCTTGCACGTCGATCGGTCGATTGGTTTGAACTACTGGATTCGAATGGATTGGACCGACTTCAAAGACATCACGATCAAACGCAACGTGCCCCGTCTGCGGGCCGAATACGATCGTTTGATGCAGGATGACACGCTGCGCAAATGGCATGAAACAGGTGTCGCATGGCACCGCGCCAAGGCGGATGAACTTCACGGAATGCCCGAGTTTGAGGAACTGTATCAGCAGGCGTTGTCACTGAAGCTGACAGAAACCGAACGCGTCGCCTATGCGCTGGCTTTGGATTTGGAAAGCTAAGATGTCCGAGGCCGCAAGCGATACCGATGTGATTAACGCAAACGGGATTTTGTTTCCGAATGACCCGCGTTTCATCTCGGACCGGATCGCCAAGCGGCTTGAACGTGGCGGCTATGAAGAACGTGAAGCCAACGCGGTGCGTCAGGTTCTTCGCCGTGGGGATCGCGTTTTGGAACTGGGCGGCGGCATTGGCTTTATCTCGTCCCTGATCGGCACATCCCGCCCCCCGTTAGAGTTTCATGTTTATGAGGGCAATCCCCAGCTTGTCCCGTTTATCCGTCAGGTTCACGCCCTGAACGGTCTGGGCAACATCAGTGTCCACAACACGCTTTTGTCTATCGACGCCACAGACGACGTTCCCTTTTACCTGCGCGAGGATTTTCTGGGCTCTTCCATGGATCGCGACAATGATCCGGACACGATAATCGACACTGTGATGGTACCGCAGAAACCGTTCTCTGACATTATTGAAACGCTGCAACCGACCTTCCTTGTTTGTGACATCGAAGGCGCTGAAAGCACGATTTTACCATCGGCGGACCTGTCATGTCTGCGGGCCGCTGTTGTCGAGCTTCATCCACAATGGACCGGTCAGGATGGTGTGCAGGCCGTCTTTGATGCCTTCCAAAATGCAGGCCTCACTTACTTTGCCCGCACATCACACGGCAAAGTCGTGACGTTCAAAAAGCGAGGATAACCAAATGAAAATACTCGCTATTCTTTGCGTCCGAAACGAAGGCGCGTTCCTGCTGGACTGGCTGGCACATACGCTGGCCTCTGGCGTGACGCATGTACTGGCCTATTCAAACGACTGCGACGATGGCACCGATCTGATGCTTGATCGGCTGTCCGAGGTCGCGCCGGTCTCACACCTGCGCAATCCTGGCCCCTATGATCAGGGCGGCATTCAGTTCACCGCCCTAAAGGACGCCGCCAAGCAGAAATTGGTCAAAGAGGCCGACTGGATCCTACCGCTGGATGTGGACGAGTTCATCAATGTCCACGTCGGCAACCGCACCTTGCCCGATCTGATCAATGCCTTGCCCGATGCCACCGCAATCACGCTGACGTGGCGGTTGTTCGGCAACAACAGTCAGGCGCGTTATCACGACCTGCCCGTGCCACATCGCTTTCCCAAAGCCGCGCCAAAAATCCTGTACTGGCCATGGCGCGCGTCGATGTTCAAAACGCTCTACAAGAACGACGGCACCTACGGAAAACCGGGCGTCCATCGGCCCCGTTCCCCCAACGACAACAAGATCAGCCAAGCGCGCTGGTTTGATGGCCACGGGCGCGAGCTGGACGCGCTGTTCCAGACAAAACGAATCTTTTCGACCTTTGGCCAAGACAACTACGGCATGGCTCAGCTTAACCATTATCCCTTGGGCGATATGGAAAGTTACGTGCTCAAGGCCTATCGCGGCCGCGCTGTGCATTCCGACCATTTGCTGGGGTTGGATTACTGGGTGGAACGCAACTTCAACGTCGAAGAAGATCAGACAATCCGTCAGTTGGACCCGGTCGTGGCCAAGTTCCGCGCAGAGTTCTTGAAGGACGGCAAACTGGCAGATCTTCACGATAAATCAGTAGCTTGGCGCAAAGAGACATTCGACAAGCTGATGTTGGAGGAACCCTACCGAGCACTATTCGGCCGCCTACTCATGACGCCCCCGACACAGCCGGTTCCCCTGAATGCCGCGCGCTTTCTTTCCAGCTATGGCAACCGCGCTCGGGAATTGGCCCTCCAAAATCCTGATCAAAAACCCTAAATCTCCTACGATACGGCTCAATTTTGCCTAAATGCGCTGGAATACGTTAGGAAAATATGCGCCCGAAATGGGCCACGGATCGAGGATACGCAGACAATGCAGGACATTTCTGACCTGATTGATGATGATTTGCCCGAGCTGTCCTACAAGGACTGGCGCGGTCGTATGCGTGCCATCGGCGACGTCCATGGTTTCTACGAAGAACTCGGTCCAGCCCATCACGGGTTGTTCGTCGAAGACGGCGATACGCTGCTTGTGACGTTCGAAAGCTTCGCGGGCATTCAGACCCTTTCCAATGATGGCATGCCTTTGGGTTACCAGATGGTTCAATCCGAAGGCTGGTCGCATCTGGCGGTCGTGTCGAAATCCGACACATGGTTCCGCGCACCCGAGGTCTATGGCTTTTTCGACCAACTCAGCGACGACGGTTTCTTTGACGAATTCGATAAGGTCGTCTTCTATGGCGCAGGCCCCTGCGGATACGCAGCCGCGGCGTTTTCCGTGTCCGCACCGGGCGCACGTGTTCTGGCGCTCCAGCCTCAGGCAACGCTTGATCCGCGCGTTAGTGAATGGGATGAACGGTTCACAGAGCAACGTCGGATGTCCTTTACGGACCGCTATGGATATGCCCCCGATATGCTCGATGCCGCACAACAGGCCTATGTGCTTTATGACCCGCGCGAACATCTGGACGCGGTGCATTCGGCCCTGTTCAATCGCAGCAATGTCAAACGCTTCCGCATGCCGTTCATGGGCGCGGCTTTGCAATCCGACATTATCGATCTGGACCTGCTAGAGCCTTTGCTGATCGCCGTTGCCACCGATACGCTGACGGACCTCAGCTTTGCCAAAATGCTGCGCGCACGGCGCGATCACGTGCCCTATTTGATGAAACTGCTCGCCAAGCTGGACGCCGACGGGCGCGAAGGCCTTGCCCTGATGCTGTGCGAAAACGTGGTGCCACGCCATCCGGTTCGCCGGTTCCGCCGCCGCCTGCGCACGCTGCGCCTTACCGACGGCGATGAAACCGAAACGGACACACAGTCCGCTACCTACGCCGACTGACCAACGCGTCGCGGATCGGGGCCTGAAAGTACCCGATCAATCCGCAGATCAGCATCAGGATCATTGGCGTCGGCATCGTCAAAAAGCTCAGGATCAGCGCGGCCAACCCCATCGTGACGCAAAACGCGATCAACCTACGGCCCGCTTCGTCAGGCAGCCTTTCTTCATCCAGATACCGATGCAGAAATTCTGTCACCCGTGGTTGAACAGGCACGACCGCTGCACCGGCCAGAACTGACAAAACAATGGTCAACAACATCGCAAACCTACCTTCGCTTTCGCGGTGATGTTGCCTGATGTCGGAACCAAGGTAAACATGGACAAGGGCACAGAATGCCTCTGGCCCCGCGTCACACCTCGTGCTAACCGCACAATCATGACCGACATGCTGACACTCCGCCGCCCCGACGATTGGCACCTGCACCTGCGCGATGGCGCAATGCTCAAGGCCGTTCTGCCTGAAACCGCACGCCATTTCGGCCGTGCGATCATCATGCCGAACCTTGTGCCGCCCGTTGTGACATCCACAGACGCAGCCGCCTATCGCGACCGCATTCTGGCGGCCCTGCCCGATGGCATGACGTTCGAGCCGCTGATGACACTCTATCTGACCGAGAACACGGACCCCAAGGATGTGGCAGCCGCCCATGCCTCTGGCCTGATCAAGGCGGTCAAACTGTACCCTGCGGGTGCCACGACGAACTCGGCCTCGGGCGTCACGAATTTCGAAAACGTCCGCGCGGTGCTTGAGAAAATGGCCGAGATCGGCCTGCCCCTGTGTGTGCATGGCGAAGTGACGACACATGACGTCGATATCTTTGACCGCGAAGCTGTGTTTATCGACACCGTTCTGGACCCGCTGCGCAAAAGCACACCGGGGTTGCGCGTGGTCATGGAACACATCACCACGCGCCAAGGCGTCGAATATGCCCGTTCTGGCGGCGACGATCTGGGCGCGACGATCACAACGCACCACTTGGTCATCAACCGTAACCACATTCTGGTTGGCGGCATCAAACCGCATTACTACTGCCTGCCCGTCGCCAAGCGCGAAGAGCACCGCTTGGCCTTGCGCGACGCCGCAACATCGGGCGAAGGCCGCTTCTTCCTTGGCACCGACAGCGCGCCGCACCCCGATGATGCGAAGGAAAGCGCTTGTGGCTGTGCGGGCTGCTTCACAGCAACCAACACAATGTCGATCCTTGCCGAAGTGTTCGAACAAGACGGTGCCTTGGACAAGCTCGAGGCCTTCACGTCGCTGAATGGCCCTGCGTTCTACGGCCTGCCTGCGAACACCGACACCATCACCCTAACAAAGGGCGATGCCGTCACCTACCCCGAAAAAATCCAGACTGGCGAGGCCGAAGTGACCGTCTTCGATCCCGCCATGCCGCTGCACTGGCGCGTCAACGCCTGACCCCGCGATCCAAAGAAAGGTACACTGATGATCCCGACCAGCTTTCCCACAAAAGAGGAAATCGCCCGCCTTTCCGCGCGGATGTTGTTGGAAATCGGTGCTGTGAACTTCCGCCCGGAAGATCCGTTCATTCTGGCGTCCGGTCTGCCTTCGGCGACCTATATCGACTGCCGCAAGCTGATCTCGTTCCCGCGTATCCGCTCGACCCTGATGGATTTCCTGACAGTCACCGTGATGCGTGATGCCGGGTTTGAGGCGTTCGATAACATCGCAGGTGGCGAAACAGCGGGCATTCCCTTTGCTGCGCTGGTGGCCGAACGCATGGCGCTGCCCATGACCTACGTTCGTAAAAAGCCCAAAGGCTACGGCAGAAACGCCCGCATCGAAGGTGCGATGTCCGAAGGCCAGCGGGTTCTGCTGGTCGAAGACCTGACCACAGACGGCGGTTCCAAGATCAGCTTTGTGGACGCGATCCGCGACACTGGCGCGTCCTGCGCGCATACTGCCGTGATCTTCTATTACGGAATTTTTCCGGAAACCGAAAAGACGCTAGGCGATCACGGCGTGACGCTGCACCACCTCTGCACTTGGTGGGACGTACTGGAAGCCGCGCGCGAAATGGGCAGCTTCGACGAATCGACACTCAGCGAAGTGGAAAAATTCCTGCGTGATCCGCGTGAATGGCAGGCGGCACACGCAGTCTGACAAAACGCGCCAAAAAATGCTGCACTGCAGTCAGCACGAACATGCTGACTGCACCCGCGGCATTTTCTAAATCTTGACGAACCAGTGATCCGTACCGCAATATAGTGTGGTGTTTCCGGCTGTTCGATATCCCCAAGATATCCACAGGAATATACCGTTTGCGTCACAGGGCATGGCTGTTCTATGCCCCACAGACCGGCAAAAATACGAATGAAACGAGGGGCAGATGAACGAGATAGCGGCTTTCAATCCAACCGGGGCCGAAATCCAATCGCCTGACACGATGCCTCATTCCATCGAGGCTGAACAACAGCTCTTGGGCGCTATCCTGACCAACAACGACGTCTATGACCGTGTTGCGTCGATCATCAGCGAAAAGCATTTCTACGACCCTGTTCACGCCCGCATCTTTGAAATCGCCGCGGCGCGGATCGCGAAAAACAACCTTGCGTCTCCCGTAACGCTCAAGGCGTTTATGGAAGACGACGAAGGCCTGAAAGAGCTGGGCGGTGCGGCCTATCTTGCGCGTCTGGCCGGTGCAGCAGTGTCGTCATTTGCGGTACGCGATTACGCCCAGATGATCTACGATCTGGCGATCCGCCGCGAACTGATCGCCCTTGGCCGTGAAATCGCGGACAAAGCCGCGCGTGTCGAAGTGGCGTCAGAGCCTAAAGACCAAATTGTTCAAGCGGAACAGTCGCTTTACAAACTGGCAGAACAAGGCAAATCAGATTCCGGTTTTGTCAGCTTTCTCAAGGCAGTAACGGGCGCAGTTAACGTTGCCAACGCCGCCTACCAGCGTGAAGGCAAGCTGTCCGGCATTTCGACCGGACTGGTTGATCTGGACGCCAAACTGGGTGGCCTGAACCCCTCTGACCTTCTGATCCTCGCCGGTCGTCCGTCGATGGGTAAGACCTCGCTTGCGACCAACATCGCGTACAATATCGCCAAGGCCTATAAGAAAGGTATCCGCCCCGACGGCACCGAAGGCGCTATTCAAGGCGGCGTCGTTGGCTTCTATTCGCTCGAAATGAGCTCGGAACAGTTGGCCGCACGTATTTTGTCCGAAGCGTCCGAGATTTCGTCCCACAAGATCCGTCAGGGTGACATGGAAGAGGATGAATTCCGCCGCTTTGTTGAGGCTGCGAAAAAACTCGAATCCTGCCCGCTTTATATTGACGACACGCCCGCGCTGCCCATCGCACAGCTGGCCGCCCGTGCACGCCGTCTGAAACGGACCCATGGCCTCGACGTTCTGATCGTCGACTACCTTCAGCTGGTGCGCGGTATGTCCGACAACCGTGTGCAAGAGATCGGCGAAATCTCGATGGGTCTGAAGGCGATCGCCAAGGAACTGAACATCCCTGTGGTCGCCCTGTCCCAGCTTAGCCGTACGGTTGAAAGCCGCGACGATAAACGCCCGCAGCTGTCCGACCTTCGTGAATCGGGCTCGATCGAACAGGATGCGGACGCCGTTATGTTCGTGTTCCGCGAAGAGTATTACGTGGAACGGGAAAAGCCGTCTGATGACAACCTTGAAGCAATGGCCGTCTGGCAAGACAAAATGTCCCGTTTGCACGGCAAGGCCGAGGTGATCATCGGCAAACAGCGTCACGGTCCGATTGGGACAGTCGAACTGTCGTTCGAAAGCCAGTTCACACGCTTTGGCAACCTTGCGAAAGCCTGGCAGAACAACGCTGTCGAAGACTACTAACAGGCGCACCCCGCGTCATAATGCGTCGTATCTGCTGCGTTTTTCCCTTGACCTGTTCCTAAGGCAAGGCAAAGAAACCGCATGGCTCAATCTACTCTTACTATCGATCTGAACGCGCTTCGCACCAACTGGCGCAACCTGAACAGCAAAACCGCCTGCGAAACCGCGGCGGTGGTCAAAGCCGATTCATACGGCCTTGGCGCTGGAAAAGTGTCCCAGATGCTGGCCCAGATCGGCGTCCGCAAATTCTTTGTCGCCCTGGCCGAGGAAGGCGTCGTCCTGCGTCAGGCGCTGGGTCACGGCCCTGAAATCTGCGTCTTTTCCGGACATATGAACGGCGACGCCGAGAAAATCAGCGGCGCGCGCCTGACCCCGATGATCAACAGCCTTGACCAGATGCTCTTGCACATGGAAACGCTGCCCGGTCATCCGTTCGGCGTTCAGTTGGACACAGGCATGAACCGGTTAGGCATGGAGCCTGCCGAATGGTCTGCGCTGCGCGAGATCGCGTTGGGCCAGAACCCGGAACTGGTTATGAGCCATCTGGCCTGCGCCGATGAGCCGGACCACCCGATGAACGCGCAACAACTGCGTGTTTTCAAAGAGATGACCCATGACGTTGACGCGCCTCGGTCGCTGTCGGCGACGGGTGGCATCCTGTTGGGGCCGGACTATCACTTTGATCTGTGCCGTCCCGGCATCGGCCTTTATGGCGGCCTGCCCTTTGTCGATGCGCAACCCGTCGCGTCGCTGGACATTCCGGTCATTCAGGTACGCACCGTTGAAGAAGGTGAATCCGTTGGCTATGGCAACACATGGATCGCCGAACAGCCCACCTATGTGGCCACTATTGCGGCGGGCTACGCCGACGGGATCATTCGTGCAATGGGCCCCAAGGCCTATGTCTATGCGGGCGAACAGCGCTGCAAAATCCTTGGGCGCATTTCCATGGACCTGATCGCAGTGGATGTCACAAACGTCGCCGAGATGCCTGAAACGGTCGAATTGCTGGGACGTCACCAATCCGTCGACACCTTGGCCGATGCGGCCGGAACAATCGGATACGAAATCCTTACGTCTTTGGGCGCACGATACGACAGACACTACATCGACGGCTGATTTTCGCCCCGCTTGTTGAAGCCAGCGCAACGGGATGCCATCTAATTTGCAACCCGTTGCAAATCGAGGAACGCATGCAGTCATTTTTTGAACCGAATTACAGCGTCCTGACGTTTTTGTTCTTCAAAAAATTTGTATTTTTCCAAATACTTTTTTTGCTTTCCTTGTTTCGGATATTCACGTCGCAGGCAAAGGCACGGTTGGTGTCTTTCCTTGTCTTTCTGCTGTCATCTTGGGCACTAATAACTCTGTTTGCACCCAGTCTGGGATGGTACGGGCTGCCACTGGGTCGTCAAACGGCGCTTCTACTTGGACTGCAGAACGGAATGCTGGCACCTGTGGGGCTTTCCTTAATCTTTGCCGCAACGGCCTTCGTGCCCAAAGTGAAACGGCGGACAATCGACTGGTTGCATATAGCTTTGGTTCTGGCGCTTTTCGCGACATGGGGGGCAACCTTTGTCGATTGGTAAGATCAGGCTGGCGGCAATTATCCTGATTGCGGTGCTCTACCCTATATCGTGGTTCGCCCCCTTGGCCCGCGCCGGATTGCTCCCGCTCTTCAGCTTGTCAGAAATCAGCGTCATGTCCGGCATTCGGTCATTGATAGAAACGGATATCTTCCTTGCTGTACTTGTGGCGCTATTCGCGCTGGTCGCCCCTGTTCTGAAGCTGATCGGGCTGGCGTTGAATGAACTGTCCACGCTTCCCAACCGCGTGACCAAAGCGATCACCTTCGCGGGCCGTGTCGCAATGGCGGATGTTTTCCTGATTGCCGTATACATCACCTTGTCAAAAGGCATCGGGGTGGGACGGATCGAAACCGCTTGGGGCCTTTATTTGTTCACGTTTTGCATATTGGCTTCGATGTTTGTCGGGCACTGGCAAAAAACCTCGAAAACTGACCACAGCATGTAAGTGCCGACACCACAAAGCCGCGTCTTGCGGCGCACCCATCTTTGCGCCAAAAGCGGGTATGGCAAAAGTTTCCGCTCTGTTCGTTTGTACCGCCTGTGGTGCAAGTAGCTCCAAATGGTCCGGCCGCTGCGAAGCGTGCGGGGAATGGAACACAATTCAGGAAGAGGCCCCGCTGTCGGCAGGCCCAAGTTCCAAATCCTTAGGCCGCGCCAAGGGGCGCACCGTTCCCCTAAGCGATCTTTCCAGCAAGGAAACACCACCGCCACGCACCGCCAGCGGCCTGTCCGAACTGGACCGCGTTCTTGGTGGAGGACTTGTTCCGTCCAGCGCCATTCTTGTCGGCGGCGACCCGGGCATCGGGAAATCCACATTGCTTCTTCAGGCAGCGGCGCAGTTTGCGCAGGCTGGTCTGAAAGTGGTCTATGCCAGCGGCGAAGAGGCCAGCGCGCAGGTTCGTATGCGCGCGCAACGTCTTGGCTTGGCGGATTCAACTGTCAAACTGGCGGCCGAAACCAATCTGCGCGATATCCTTACCACGCTTGAGGCCGAACAACCCGATCTGGTCATCATCGATTCAATCCAGACCATGTGGGTCGACAACGTTGATAGCGCACCGGGCAGCGTGTCTCAGGTTCGCGCTTCGGCGCACGAACTGACGACCGTTGCCAAGCGCCGGAATGTTTCTGTCATCATGGTGGGCCATGTCACCAAAGAGGGCCAGATCGCGGGCCCGCGTGTTGTGGAACACATGGTCGATACGGTCCTTTATTTCGAAGGCGAACGCGGCCATCAGTTCCGTATTCTTCGCGCTGTGAAAAACCGTTTTGGTCCCGCGGACGAAATCGGTGTGTTCGAGATGACAGGCGCCGGTCTGGCCGAGGTGGTGAACCCCTCTGCCCTGTTCCTGTCCGAACGCGCCCAGCCCAGCCCCGGTTCGGTCGTTTTCAGTGGCATCGAAGGCACGCGGCCTGTTCTTTGCGAACTACAGGCGCTGGTCGCGCCCAGCCCCCATTCCCAACCCCGACGCGCGGTTGTCGGATGGGACGGCAGCCGTCTGTCGATGATTTTGGCCGTGCTTGAGGCGCGCTGCGGCATCCCCTTTGCTGGTTTGGATGTTTATCTGAACGTCGCGGGCGGCATGAAAATTTCTGAACCCGCCGCTGATCTTGCCGTCGCCGCCGCCCTTTTGTCGGCACGTGAAGACAGCGCCCTGCCCGCTGAAACCGTGGTTTTCGGGGAAATAAGTCTCAGTGGGGCGCTCAGACCGGTGTCACAAACCGAAAACAGGTTGAAAGAAGCGCAGAAACTTGGTTTCACCAGCGCAATCGTGCCATCTGGAGGCAAAGCCGCAGATGCATCAGGCATGTCATTGGTCCAGACTCCGGATTTGACAAGTTTTGTGGGTGAAGTATTCGGCGCTGGTTAAGCGGCCAAAACGAAAAGAGAAGGCACAAAGCCATGGAAGGTTTTACAGCAGTAGACGCGGTTGTTGCCGTCGTTATCGTTCTTTCGGCGCTTCTGGCGTATTCGCGTGGCCTTGTGCGGGAATCGCTTGCGATCCTTGGCTGGATCGCGGCTGCGTTTCTGGCCTTTTTGTTCGCGCCTCAGGTTCAACCGATCGTCAAAGAACTGCCGGTCGTCGGCGAATTCCTGTCTGACAGCTGTGAACTGTCGATCATCGCGGCCTTCGCAACGGTCTTTGCCGCGGCCCTGATCGTCGTTTCGCTGTTCACACCGGTCTTCTCAAGCCTTGTCCAGCGCTCTGTTCTGGGCGGGTTGGATCAGGGCCTTGGCTTTCTTTTCGGTGTCGCGCGCGGCATCCTTTTGGTGGCCATCGCGTTCTTCGTCTATGAAACAGTCATTACGTCGCAGGACATTGCGATGATCGAAGACAGCCGCTCTGCCGCTGTTTTCAGCCAGTTCACCGACAAGATCGAAGAACAGAACCCGGATCAGGCTCTTGGCTGGATCACCACACAATATGAACAACTTGTAGGCGTTTGCGAAGCACCCGCAGGCACCGACGGCTAAAACCAACGATCCGAACGCCCGCCACCTTGGCGGGCGATTTCTTTTGTGATCGTTTCGTGACACGACGGCAATCAGCCCTTATGAGGGCGGTAAAGATGCACCTAACTGGATTCGGAGCTGCCTTGATGGATCCCCAAATGCCCCCCGCTCACCCGTTTGATGACGACAAACTGAAAGAGGAGTGCGGAATTTTCGGGTGCGTCGGCGTTGCCGATGCTGCGAACTTTGTGGCTCTTGGCCTGCATGCCTTGCAACACCGTGGTCAGGAAGCAGGCGGTATCGTCAGCCATGACCCCGAACAGGGCTTCAATTCAGCCCGCCGGTTTGGCTATGTCCGTGATAACTTTACATCGCAGTCCCTGATGAAAACGCTGCCCGGCGAACTGGCAATCGGCCACGTGCGCTATTCCACAGCCGGTTCAAAGGGTCAGACACAAATCCGCGACGTTCAGCCGTTCTTTGGCGAATTTTCCATGGGCGGTGCGGCGATCGCGCACAACGGCAACATCACAAACGCCGATGCCCTGCGCCGCGAGTTGATTGAACGTGGTTCGATCTTCCAGTCGTCGTCCGACAGTGAATGCATCATCCACCTGATGGCCCGTTCGCTTCAGCGCAACATCCCCAGCCGGATGGAAGACGCGCTGCGCCGTGTCGAAGGCGCGTTCTCGGTCATCGCGATGACCCGCACCAAGCTGATCGGTGTGCGTGACCCGCTGGGCGTACGCCCGCTGGTTCTGGGTAAAATCGGTGACGGGTATGCGCTGGCATCGGAAACCTGCGCGCTGGACATCATCGGCGCGACATTTGTGCGTGAAATCGAACCCGGCGAAATGGTTGTCATCACAGCGGAAAAAGGCGTGGAAAGCAGCCACCCGTTCCGCCCACAGCCGTCCAAGTTCTGCATCTTTGAACACGTCTACTTCTCGCGTCCTGACTCGATCATCGGCGGACGTTCCGTCTATGAGACACGCCGTCAGATCGGTGTGGAACTGGCCCGCGAAGCTCCAGTCGAGGCCGATCTGGTCTGCCCCGTCCCCGACAGTGGCACGCCTGCCGCCATCGGTTTTGCGCATGAAAGCGGTATTCCCTACGGCATGGGCATCGTCCGGAACCAGTACATGGGCCGGACCTTCATCGAGCCCACCGAACAGATCCGTAACATGGGTGTGCGTCTGAAGCTGAACGTCAACCGCGCCCTGATCGAAGGCAAACGTGTGATCCTCGTGGATGACTCGGTTGTGCGCGGCACCACCAGCCGCAAGATCAAGGAAATGATCCTTGATGCTGGCGCGGCCGAGGTCCACTTCCGTATCGCGTCGCCGCCCACAGCATGGCCGTGCTTCTACGGTGTAGACACGCCCCAGCGTGAAAAGCTGCTGGCGGCCACCATGTCCGAAGACGAAATGCGTGACCACCTTCAGGTGGACAGCCTGCGCTTTATCTCGCTCGATGGTCTGTATCGTGCGGTTGGTGAGGCCGAAGGCCGTAACGCCAAATGCCCGCAGTATTGCGACGCCTGTTTCTCGGGCGAATATCCTGTCACACCGGCGGATATGATCGAAAAGGGCTTCAAAATGAAAACAGCCGCCGAATAAGGCGGCTGACCGGCCCACAGCGGGCTAAGCCAAGCAGGAAACGACATGAACCTTCTTGATCTGGACGCCCGCTGGAAACGCTTCAACGACGAAAACCGCACCTGCCCGTGTTGTGACCGCCGGTTCAATGGCGTCTTCGACATCGGCTTTGACCATCCCGACACGTGGCCACACGCCAGCCTGCGTGATGCAGGCGCGGACGAAGTGGTTGTCGGCGATGACAAGCTGGGCACCGACCTGTGCCGTCACGGCGAATACCGTTACATCCGTTGCGTTCTACCGCTGCCGATCCGTGGATCGGACGAGGTGTTCAACTTCGGCGTTTGGGGCAGCGTCCATCCTGACAGCTTTTATGCCTATATCGATTACGCGACGGGCGAAAACGATGGGTTCGAGGGCTGCTTTGCGTGGTTGATGAACACCCTGCCCGGTTTTGAAGACGAAGACACCGTTCCCTGTAATCTGATCCCCGGTGAAGACGGGATGCGCCCCAGCCTGTTCGCGCAAGAAGGCGCGCTGGCAGATGCGCAGAAGAACGGGATTTCGTTTGACGACTTGTTGGATATCTACGCGGCGTTAGGCAACGATATCCGCCCGCATCTCAGTTCAGACTAACGCGACGTTTGTTACAATCGATCACAGGCCACCGCCTACCACTCACATCGCCGCCAGCCCCCTTTCAACACAAACCAATCGCGGTCACCTTCTTCATAATTCACTGAAGGAGACGACCATGAACACCCTGACCCGCCGCGCGTCGCTTGGCCTGATGCTGGCCACACCCGCCCTGATCCTGGCCGCACGCCCCGCCTTTGCCCGCGAACCCGACATCTACCAAGAAGGCGGCATCGCCATCGACGGATCAGACGCTGTAGCGTACTTCGATGGCAACGGCCCTGTAGCAGGAAACCCCGCCCATCAAGTCGACTGGAACGGTGCCATCTGGCAGTTTGCCAGCGCGACCAACGCAGACACCTTCCAAGCAGACCCGACCGCATACGCCCCCCAGTTCGGCGGTTACTGCGCCTATGCGGCCTCACTAGGATACCTCGCGCCGACAATGCCCGAGGCGTGGACGCTGTACGACGGCAAGCTATACCTGAACGCCAACCTGCGCGCCCGCGAACTCTGGCTTCAGGACGTTCCCGGTAATATTGCCAAGGGCGAAGCGAACTGGCCCGGAATTCTGGGCTAATCCGCGCACGACACAGGACCATACTTGACCTTTCAGCGCGCAAGCGGCACATGCAGCGCATGACACAGATTGCGCTTATCACCGGTGCGTCCCGTGGCCTCGGCTTTGCCCTGGCCGAGGCGCTTGCCCCTGAATACCACATCGTCGCCGTCGGCCGGACCGTTGGCGGATTGGAAGATCTGGACGACCGGATCAAAGCCAAAGGCGGCGATGCCACGCTGGCCCCGATGGATGTGACCAATCGCGATGCGATGGCACAACTGTGCCGCTCTGTGTTTGACCGCTGGGGCGGTGCAAAACTGTGGATCCACACCGCGATCCATGCGGCCCCCTTGGCCCCTGCCGATCATCTGGACCAGAAAGATTGGGACAAGTCGGTAAACACCAATGTCACGGCAATGGGCCACCTGATCCCCTTCATCGCGCCGCTGATCGGGCCGGAAGGCACAGCTGTGTTTTTCGACGACACCCACGCGGGCGAAAAGTTCTTTGGTCACTACGGTGCAACAAAAGCCGCGCAGATGGCACTTGTCCGCAGCTGGCAGTCCGAAGCGGAAAAAATCGGGCCTAAGGTGAAGATCCTTTCGCCCGGTCCGTTGCGCACGGCGACCCGTGGTCGCTTCTTCCCCGGCGAAGACAAAGACGCACTACCGCTACCGAAAGATGTGGCCGCAGAACTTCTGCAACAAATCATCTGATAGCAAAGCCTTGCCGCGCTTGCCCCGCGTTCCGTGTTTGCCTATTCAGGTCGAAAGGCAAAGGCGGAACGTATGCGCATTCTCATTACCAATGACGACGGGATCAATGCACCGGGCCTGAAAACCCTGCATGCGATCGCAAACGAACTTGCAGGCGACAGTGGCGAGGTTTGGACCGTCGCACCGGCGTTCGAACAATCCGGCGTCGGGCATTGTGTCAGCTACAGCCATCCGTTCATGATCAGTCAGCTGGATGATCGTCGCTTTGCCGCCGAAGGCAGCCCCGCCGATTGCGTTCTTGCCGGCGTCCACGACGTGCTAAAGAACAAGACCATAGATCTGGTCCTTTCCGGTGTGAACCGCGGCAACAACTCGGCCGAAAATGCGTTGTATTCCGGCACTTTGGGCGGCGCACTGGAAGCGGCCCTTCAGGGTCTGCCCGCGATTGCGCTGTCTCAATATTACGGCCCCGACAACGTCAATCTGGACGATCCGTTTGAGGCCGCAGCACAGCACGGTGCCGACGTCGTTCGCAAAATTCTGGATTTCGGATTTGGTGACGCAGACGGCTATAAGCTGTTCTACAACGTCAACTTCCCGCCCGTGCCTGCCGATCAAGTCAAAGGCACCCAAGTTGTGCGACAGGGACTGCGCAAGGGCACAGGTTTTTCTGTTGAGCCGCACATCTCGCCCACGGGCCGTCGTTACATGTGGATCCGTGGCGGCGACCAGCGGCGCACCACCGGGCATAAGACAGACGCGCAGGCCAATCTGGACGGCTACATCAGCGTCACGCCCATGCAGGCCGATTTCACCGCGCATCATACGCTCGACGATCTGGAAAGCCATTTCTCATGACGATCGACGCGGAACGCAAAATGCAGTTTCTCTTTGCGCTCCGCTCAAAGGGGGTCACGAACAGCGCCGTGCTGAACGCGATGGAGAAAATCGATCGCCTGCCATTCATCCGGCACTACTTCACCGACCGCGCGTATGAAGACATGCCGCTGCCAATTGCCTGCGGCCAGACGATTTCGCAGCCCTCTGTCGTCGGGCTGATGACACAGGCCTTGGACATCTCACCGCGTGACAAGGTGCTCGAGGTCGGGACAGGCTCTGGCTATCAGGCCGCAATCCTAAGCCAGCTGGCGCGACGCGTTTATACCGTTGACCGGCACGCCCGCCTTGTCCGTGAAGCCCGCGAGGTTTTCGACGAATTGGGATTGGTGAACATCACCGCCTTTGCTGCCGACGGAAGCTTTGGCTTGCCGGATCAGGCGCCGTTCGACCGTATTATTGTGACAGCCGCCGCAGAAGACCCGCCGGGCCCCCTATTGGCGCAGCTTAAGATCGGCGGTATTATGGTTGTACCCGTGGGCCAGTCGGACGCTGTGCAAAGCCTGATCAAGGTAACGCGCACGGAAACCGGCTATGACTATGATGAACTGCGCGCCGTGCGGTTTGTCCCACTACTTGAGGGGATGGGCAAAGAAAGCTAATCCCTCTTTGAACTACCAGACGTTCCGGCAACAAGGGGCGCAGTTGAGGATATCGAGATGACAGTGACAAACCGATCATTTTTGCGTCTGAATGCCAGACTGGGTGCGGCGGCATTGGCCCTGACCACAGTGGCCGCCTGTGAAGGCCCCGTCGATCTGGACCTGCGTGGTCGTCTGGGTGGCCCCGTCGACACCGCTAGCGCGGCTGCCAATGCAACAGCGCCCAAACCCAAACCCGATGCAAACGGTGTTATTTCCTACCCCAGCTATCAGGTCGCAGTCGCCCGTCGCGGCGACACGCTTTCCACGCTGGCGGATCGCGTCGGCGCGGATGTGAACGAACTGGCCCGGTTCAACGGCATCAAGGAATTCGATCCCCTTCGCGCAGGCGAAATCGTCGCCCTGCCCACGCGGGTCGCCGCACAGGACACCGCCCCGATCAAACCGGCGGGCAACATCGACATCACAACACTTGCAGGCAACGCCATTGACCAGGCCGCGCCGACGCCCAGCCAGACCACTGCCACAACTACGGGTGGCGTTGAACCGATCCGACATCAGGTCCAGCGTGGTGAAACGGCCTTTACCATCGCACGGCTGTACAACGTGACGCCGCGTGCGCTGGCGGACTGGAACAGCCTTGATCGCAACTATTCGATCCGTGAAGGCCAATATCTGCTGATCCCCGTTACCTACGCTGCAGAAGAGCGTGTGGTCGAACCCGCCACCACGACACCCGGAACTGGCAGCCCGACCCCGACGCCGCCGTCGGCATCGAAACCGCTGCCGCCCGCAGACACAACAGCCGCAGCGACCAAACCTGCTGAAACGACAACCGCAGCCAAGCCTGCCGAACCTGTCGCTGACGTGGGCGCAACAACGACTGCCTCTTCGGCCAGCCGCCCGATGCAAATCCCTGTCCAAGGGTCGATCATTCGCGATTACGCAAAGGGCAAAAACGATGGCATCGACATCGCAGCGCCGGCTGGCACAGCCGTAAAGGCCGCCGAATCCGGCACAGTCGCCGCGATCACCACAAACACCGAAGGCGTTCCGATCCTTGTGATCAAACACTCCAACAACCTTCTGACCGTCTACACCCACATTGATGGGATCACGGTCAAAAAAGGTGACACCGTCAAACGTGGCGAAACCATCGGCAAAGTGCGCGCAGGCGATCCGGCGCGGATGCACTTCGAGGTACGGGACGGCTTCGACAGCGTTGATCCCAACGACTACATCTAACGCCCGTTGGACGGCGCAAAGCAGCGGTCAGGGACCGTTACTATGAAGAGACAAAGACCCGGCTGGAAACTTGGATCGAGTTTTTGGAAGGGTCTTTTGCATTGGCAAAACAATAGCCATCTGCTTGAAAAATCTTGCCAAAAGCCAATCCGTCATGCTTTGCCCGAGCGACGAAGGCAGGCACATCTTCGACGTCGAACACCAGCTTGACCAGAACCTGCCCTTCTTTCTGGCCCGTCGACGCTGGATGCAACAAGATCCCCAGTCCGGTGCTCGGGTGAACAAGTTCAACGATGCGGTCCCCTTCTTTGCGGACCACATCAAAGCCGAAATGCCTTTGATAGAAGGCTTCCATCTCGGCCATTTTGTGGGTGTAAATCACGACACGTCCAAAGGCAGCCGACATGGAATTCTCCCTCATCAAATTTATCGGTGATAAGGCCACATCAGCATACGCAACGCAAATAGTGCTTAGCCCAGCTTAACGCCCTTACGACCGGCCAGATCGGTAAAGAACTGCCATGCAACACGGCCAGATCGCGATCCGCGTGTTGCCTGCCATTCAATGGCCTCGGCCCGCAGTTCATCTGCATCCACTTTGACGCCATAAGCATCACAGTAGCCGTCGATCATCGCCAGATATTCATCTTGCGTACAGGGATGGAATCCAAGCCAAAGGCCAAAACGGTCGGACAGGGAAACCTTTTCTTCAACCGCTTCGCCTGGATTGATGGCAGAGGACCGTTCGTTTTCGATCATGTCGCGCGGCATCAGGTGGCGGCGGTTGGATGTGGCATAGAACAGAACGTTCTCGGGCCGCCCTTCGATCCCGCCATCCAGCACGGCCTTCAGGCTCTTGTAGTGCTGGTCGTCATGCGAGAATGACAGGTCATCGCAGAACAACAAAAACCGGTAGGGCGCGCCGCGCAGATGGTTCAACAGGCGCGACACCGACGGTAGGTCTTCGCGCTGCAGTTCGACCATTTTCAGATCATAACCTTCGGCCTGAACGGCCGCGTGCACCGCCTTAACCACCGAAGATTTCCCCATCCCGCGCGAACCCCAAAGAAGCGCGTTGTTGGCGGGCAGCCCCTTGGCGAACTGGCGTGTGTTTTCCAAGAGCGTATCACGGGTGCGATCAATGCCGACAAGCAGCTTCAGATCAATGCGCGACACCTCGGGCACAGGCTCCAGACGATCTGGCGACACATGCCAGACAAACGCGTCGGCGGCGTCAAAGTCAGGTGTGCTCAGCGGGGCCGGCGCGAGGCGCTCTAGCGCCTCGGCAATGCGGATCATCGGATCGGTGTCAGTCATTAGGATTTGCTGTCTTCGGATTTCTCGGCAACTTCGACGTCGGCCTCTTCGTCTTCGTCGTCAAAGATTTCGTCGTCATCTTCGACCCAAAGGCCCTGTGCCCGAAGATCGGCTTCGCGCTTTCGTTCGACACGACGCACAAGGAAGATCGACACTTCGTAGAGGCCATATACCACAACGAACAGGATGATTTGGGTAATGACGTCCGGCGGTGTGACCAGTGCGGCCAGCACCAGAATGGCGACCACTGCGTATTTGCGCACATCGCCCAGCCCTTTGGAGCTAACCAGACCCGCCTTACCCATAAGTGTCAGCAGAACCGGCAGTTGGAAACACAGGCCGAAAGCCACGATGAACTTAACTGTCAGGTTCAGGTATTCCTGCGCAGAGCCTTGAAACACAACCGACAAAGGCGCTGCATTCTGACCACCTTCTACGCTTTCACCACCGGTTCCGAACTGCTGGAAGCCAAGGAAGAAGTCGTAGGCCAATGGCGTTACGACATAAAAAGCAAAGGCCGCGCCCAGCATGAACATGAAAGGCGACGCCACCAGAAACGGCAGGAATGCACCCTTTTCGGATTTGTACAATCCCGGCGCAACAAAGCGCCACAACTGGTTGGCAATAAAAGGAAAAGACAGCATGAAGCCACCAAGAAGCGACACTTTGATCGCAACAAAGAAGCCTTCCTGCGGCGAGATAAAGATCAGGTCACAGTCCTGACCACGTTCGGCCAGAACCTGACACAGGGGCGCGGTCAGGAAGTTGAAGATCGGCGTCGCGACGGTAAAGCAGATCACCATACCGATCAGGAAATAGACCACACAGCGGATCAACCGCGTGCGCAATTCGGCCAGATGTTCAATCAGCGGGGCCGAAGAGTCGTCGATCTCGTCTTGTGCGCTCATGCCTCGTCCTTCTTGGTGGCCGCTGCCTCAAGCTCTTCGGCCTTCTTCAACGCAGCCTCGGCTTCGGCCTGCCGTTTTTCGGCTTCCTTGCGGGCTGTCGTTGCTTCGATCTTTTTGCGCAGGTCGTCCTTTTCAGGCGCTTTCGGCGCATCGGGTTTATCCGGATCGAAATTGGTCAGATCACGGGCCGCATCCTTAACGCTGTCCATTGCCGAACCCAGCGGATTTGTCGCCGACTTCAGGGTCTTGGTCACGTCGCTGACGCCAGCTTCGTTGGCGGCATCGTTCATTGCGCGCGAAAACTCGCGCGCCATACCTTTGGCCTTGCCCATGAACCGCCCCATATTGCGGAACAGCACAGGCAAATCCTTGGGGCCGACCACAATCAGCGCCACAATGCCAACGACCAACAGCTCGGTCCAGCCCATCCCAAACATGGCGGATTAGACCTTGTCTTTTTCGGTCTCGGATTCCGGTGTCACGTCTTTTGCGGACTCGGCGCTGTCGTCTTCCAGTTCCTTGGCACCGTCGCTTACGCCCTTTTTGAACGCAGTGATGCCCTTGCCCACTTCACCCATCAGGCCGGAAATCTTGCCACGGCCGAACAGCACAAGCACGACAACGGCGATCAGCAGAAGGCCGGGAAGACCAATATTGTTGAGCATTTCATTTCTCCCAAAACTGCAGGCCGTGCCTGCGATATCCTCAATAGTTCTAGCCACAACCCGCCCCCTCGGAAAGCGGCAAAAGCACCGCAATTGCGCTGTTAGCGCCGGAATTTCCCACTAATTACTGACATATACTTGTCAGTTGTCAGGTTTTTGTCAGTATGGGCGAAAATGACATGAGAATCAGGGATGAAACGCACAGACCGCCTCTATGCACTGATGACCCGCCTGAAAGACGGCGGCCTGCATCGCGCCGAAGACCTTGCCACCGAATTGGGCGTGTCCTTGCGCACCATCTATCGTGACATGGACACGCTGGCGGCTTCTGGCGTGCCGGTCGAAGGCGAACGGGGTTTGGGTTATACCGCGCGTGCGACAATCACCCTGCCGCCGATGAACCTGACAGACGCAGAGCTTGAAGCGCTTCACATCGGTTTGGCGGCTGTTGCGGCATCTGACATGCCGGAACAGGCCGAAGCTGCGCGGACGCTGGCCAGCAAGATGGACGCGGTTCTGCCCGAAGACGCAGGCATGGCCGCCCGTAGCTTCGGATTTGCCACCTATCCGTTTTCAGAAGCAGCACAGGGGTTCCGACATATGCCCGCGATCCGCGCAGCCCTGCGTGCGCGACAAAAACTGCGGCTGACGTTCTTGGACGACACCAAACCCCACGATGTCCGGCCGCTGCATATGGATTATTGGGGTCGTATCTGGACCTGCATTGCGTGGGACGAAACCGATGGTGCTTTCAGCAGCTTCCGGATTGACCGCGTCGATACCCTGCGTCCCCTGCCCGGGTTGTTCGTTGATGAACCGGGGAAAAGCCTGAAAGACTATCAGGCGCTTGAAAACGCAAAACCTTAGGCTGGTGGCGCCATGTCCATGGACCGGCACAGATCAAAAACCTGCTGGCGCATCCATCGGGCAAGCGGCGCATTGTCAGACCGGCTATGCCAAATGCCGACAATCTGCACGACATCCATCGGCATGGGGGCTTTGAATATCCTCAGATCGTAGGAGTTTTTGAATTCCAACGCCAATTGTGCCGGAATTAGCGCGATCAGGTCACTGCCCCGCACGACCCTGCATACGCCTGAAAACACCTGAACCGTCATCGCAACATTCCGCGACCGACCGATTTTCGCCAGCGCGGCATCCCCCATCGCCGACAGCCGGCCCTCGGGTGAGAACAGCACATGCGGCATGGCGCAAAACCGGTCGATAGGAATTTCGCTGAAGTCTTCCAGATCAGCCACACCGGGGTTACTGCCCCGCGCGATCACGACAAAGGGCGACCGGAACAATGGTTCGCGGCTGATCCAGCTGGGCAATTCACAATCGGGGATCAGTGCTAGATCCGCGTCATAACGCTCAAGACTGGCAAGATAGTCGTCCGGTACAAGATCCACCAATTGCGCCCGCAGTTTTGGCGCAGTGCGCGTCAGCAGATCACCCAAATTCGGCATCAGCAATTCGGCAAAAAAATCCGAGCCGGAGATTTTGAAATGCCCTTCCGCCGTTTCGGGATCAAAGGCATCCGCCTTGGACAAAAGCAGCTCGATCCTGTTCAACTCATCCTGCACCCCATGCCGCAGGTTTTCGGCAAAATCCGTGGGCACCAGCCGGTTGCCCTGCCGGACAAACAAGGGATCATCCAAAGCATGACGCAACCGAGACAAAGACGAAGACACAGCAGGCTGGGATAGCCCAAGCCGTGCGCTGGCTTTCACTGTGCTTCCTTCGCGGAACAACGCATCCAGAACACGTAACAAATTCAGATCAAAGATCGCGAAATTCATCGGGCTGATAGATATTATATAAATTACAGATTTGTCTTATATCATGAACCGGTAATACCTTACCGTCAACGGAAGCGCTTTCGTTTCGACCTGTGCATTTAAAGGTGAAACGATGAAAGACACACATAATCCAGACGCCCCGCTGACATGGCTGGGCGTTACATACCAAACAATTTTGTCACCCGAGGCCACCAATGGCGCGATGTCGATTGTTGCATCCACCTCGCCCGTTGATAGCGGACCGCCACGGCATATCCATCACGCAGAAGACGAAACCTTTGTGGTTCTTTCCGGAGCATGCCGTATCTGGCTTGAAGGGCGCGAATTTGACCTGACCGCCGGACAAAGCGCCTTTATCCCACGTGGGAAAGAGCACACCTTCAAGGTCATCGGGCAAGAGCCCTGCCGCAAACTTATCATTCTGACGCCCGGCGGTTTCGAAGGTTTTTTCGCGGACATGGCCGAAGGTCAGTTCGCAATTCCAGACGACATGCCCGCCGTCGACGCAGTTGCGGCGCGGCACAACATGACCTTCACTGGTCCACCTTTAGATTAAAAACAGGGACAGAAACATAAAACAGATTGCATCCTACTTTTACATTCTTGCGGCTCTCTCGGCATTGTGTGGTATGGCTTGGGGCATCCAAATGTCCGCATCGGGCGACCACCTTCTTTCACCTGCACATGGTCATTTGAACCTGCTGGGCTTTGTCGCGATGGCAGTGTTCGGCACTTATTACGCGCTATCCCCCGCAGCCGCGCAATCCCGCATCGCGGCGATACATCTTGTTCTGGCCGTTCTGTCAGTGGTCGTACTGATCCCCGGCATCGTGTTTGCGATCACCGGACAGGGCGAAGTGCTGGCCAAGATCGGGTCGATCCTTACCGTTGTGTCGATGCTGATCTTCACCTTTGTGGTCGCGAAACACCGCATCCCAGCCTGAAGACGCGGGTAAACGGAGATTTGAGGAACGCATTGCTATGACAGACAAATATATCGTCTACCACATCCCCGTTTGCCCGTTTTCCCAACGGCTTGAGATTATGCTGGAGTTGAAAGGACAGCGCGATGCCGTCGAGTTTCGCGTTATCGACATCACCAAACCCCGCGATCCCGAACTTCTTGCCAAAACGCGGGGCACAACCGCCCTGCCCGTTCTGGAAACCCCTGATGGACAGATCGTAAAAGAAAGTCTGGTGATCCTGCGGTTTTTGGACGAGGCACTGTCAGGTCCAACCCTACGCCGAAGCGATCCGCTAGAGCACGCGATCGAGTCCATGCTGGTCGCAAAGGAAGGCCCCTTTACCATGGCGGGCTATCTGTTCGTCATGAATCAGAACAAAGACCAGCGCAGTGAACATGAGGCCAAAATGCTGGGTCTTTATCGCGAACTGAACGACTTTCTGGTTGAACACAATCCGCATGGGACGTTTCTGTTCGATGACTACGGGTTGGCAGAAACCGTCTTTACGCCGATGTTCCAACGTTTCTGGTTTCTCGATTATTTCGAAGACTTCGCCCTACCAGACGGTCCCGATTTCGCCCGTGTCCGCCTTTGGCAAGATGCCTGCATCGAACATCCTGCGGCGCATCAAGTCACCTACGATCAAATCGTGAAGCTGTACTATGACTACGCAATGGGCGCAGGAAACGGTGCATTGGTCGAAGGCCGAAAACTGTCCAGCTTTGTGTTCGAACCCGATTGGCGCGAACGCCCGATGCCGCCGAAAGACAAATACGCCGGCACGGCAAGTGACACAGAACTGGGTTTAATTGCCTAATCTTCAGGACTTTTTCTGCGGAAACACAAAACAACGGTCCCGACGTACCGTCAGCCAAAGCGGCGTTCCCGGCTTGGGCAGGAACACATTCGGCACCGTGGCTTTCAAAACCTCGTTGTTGTAGTCCATCCGAAACTCAACAAGGCTTTCAGACCCCATGAAACGCGCGCGTTCAACGATACCGCGGGCGGGCGTGCCCTGTGCCGCCGTTGGCAAAGGCCCGCGACCACCGCGATCAAAATCGATGCCCACATGTTGGGGTCTAAAAACAATATCCACCCGTCCACCATCCGGCACGCCCGGCGCAAGGAACTGGCCAAAGGGCGTTTCGGTCAAAGCGCCGCGAACTTCACCTTCTAGCACGTTGATATCGCTGAAAAATGAGACTGCTGCGCGATCAACTGGCGCGTTATAGATATTGTATGGCGCTCCACGCTGAACAATCTTGCCGCCGCGCATCAACGCGATTTCGTCGGCCATGCGCATCGCTTCTTCGGGTTCATGCGTGACCAACAAAACGCTGGTGCCTTCTTCCTTCAACAGCGCTAGTGTCTCGTCCCGAATGCCATCACGCAGACGGTTGTCCAAACCGGAAAACGGTTCATCCATCAGCATCACACGGGGCTTGGGCGCCAATGCGCGGGCCAAAGCCACACGTTGCTGTTCCCCGCCGGACAATTCATGCGGAAAGGCATCGATGTGATGCATCAGACCGACGCGATCCAACAGGGTCTCAACCCGCTTGCGTTGCTCGGCCTTGGGACCGTTCAGGCCAAAGGCCACGTTTTCAGCGACGCTTAGGTGGGGAAACAGCGCGAAGTCCTGAAACATCAGACCAATCGAGCGTTGCTCGGGGGGGATATGATGCTGATTGTCGCTGATCAGCGCCCCATCCAGATAAATCTCGCCCTCGTCCTGCGTATCGACGCCCGCAATCATGCGCAGCGTGGTCGATTTCCCGCAGCCCGACGGCCCCAAAAGACAGGTGACATAGCCTGGAAGAATGGACAAAGACACATCATCAACGACGGTTTTTCCTTCAAACCGACGCGTCAGATTTCGGATTTCAAGACGGGGTTTGGCGGCGCTCACGTCTGAACCTCAGATATAACCGATGGAATTTATCAGCTTTTATATGCGCCTATCAGCGCAAGCCCAGCTTCGCAAGTCAAAGCGCTGAATTTGCCATCGCTTTCGCCAGTCGTGGAAGGCGCGCCTTTTTCAGCAAAGGCCTGAGTTCCCAAGCCTCTCCGGACAGGCGGCGGGCTTCGGACAGGACAGATTGACACACGGCCTGAACGCCTTCGGGATCAGTTTGGGCGATGCCCAACAGGAATGCGTCGGGGTCGGCACGGCTGACCCCTTCTTCCGACAATGTGTTTCTGGGAAAGTCACTGGCGTTCATGGTCAGGATGATATCCGCCGAACCGGAAATCGCCGCCGCTAGAACGTGCAGGTCATTTTTATCCGGCAACCACAAACGCGCCTCAAGCGACGGGTTCCATGTCACCTCGGCATTCGGCCAGTCGCGGCGGATCATTGCGATTTCCGATCGCGCCTGCGCCTCGCCATCCGGGCCGAGTTTGCGAGCCGCGCGTGCCCATTCTTCTAGGATACGCGCGGACCAAAGCGGCGTGAACGCCCCTGTTTTTGCAACACCCAAGATAACCTCACGCATGACCGTGGGGTACAAAACACAGGTGTCGATCAGGACCTTCACGATGTTACAGCCGGAAGACCAACGATTTTAGATAGCCGGACTCTGCCAGTTGCGGCATCAGCGGGTGATCAGGGCCAGCCTGACCGGTGTGGATCAATTGCGCACGACGCCCTGCCCGACCGATGCCGCGAAGGCACGCACCGGTAAAGGCGCTGAGGTCTGCGGCATGGGAACAGGAACACAGAACCAGATAGCCGTTTTCCTCAACCAAACCCGACGCCAGACGCGCGATACGTTCGTAGGCGCGAAGGCCCGCATCCAAAGCCGGTTTTGCCGGAGCAAAGGCTGGCGGATCACAAATCACCAGACCGAATTTTTCACCAGCCTCATTCAGCGCGGAAAGCGTGTCGAACGCATCGCCCTGACGCGCCTCAAACCGATCCGACATGCCACTGGCCTCGGCCCCTTTTGCCGCCAGTTCCAGTGCTGCTGCCGATCCATCCACACAAAGCGCAGAGGTCGCGCCACCAGCCAATGCGGCCAGACCGAACCCACCAACGTGCGAAAAGACGTCAAGAACACGCTGACCATCCGCCAGACGTGCGGCAAAGCCATGGTTCGGGCGTTGATCGTAGAACAAGCCGGTCTTTTGCCCGCCGGACAGATCGGCAAAATAGGTCGCGCCATTCATGACAACAGGCAGCGGCCCCTCAGGCATGGAACCAACCAGAACCTTGTCTTCGTTGTCCAGCCCTTCAAGCTGACGACCACGGCCGCCCGCGTTCTTGATGACGTTCTTCACGCCTGTGACATCAACCAAGGCATCTGTCAGCTGCTGCAACAAAACGTCCGCCCAAGCCGCGTTGGGCTGGATCACCGCGGTGTCACCGAACCGGTCGATAATAACACCGGGCAGTTCATCCGCTTCGGCATGAACCAGACGGTAGAACGGCGCATCGAACAGGCGTTCACGCAAGGAATGCGCTTTGTCCAGACGGTTCGCAAACCAAGCCCGATCCGGCACGTCCCGTGTGTCACGGTCCAGAACGCGGCAAACGATCTTGGAGTTCGGGTTCACGGTAACCAGCGCGATTTCCTTGCGCTCGTTATCCTCAAGAACAGCAATCGTGCCTGCAGGCATTTTGCTGGTGCGCCGGTCCAGAACCATTTCGTTGGCATAGACCCAAGGAAAGCCGCGGCGGATCGCGCGGGCATTGGCCTTGGGCTTAAGGCGGACAACGGGAAGGTCTGATGCGGGCAAAGAAGAAGGGGGCTGTGTCATACAGCCCCCTTATATCGGGTCACAGCCATTTAAAAGCGGTCTTAAAGAGCGCCCGGCTGATTTTGTACCAGACCAACAGTCGAAGTGCTCAGTACCTGATCCGGTGTCAACTCTTCCTGGAAGACGCGCGCCAGATGCTGGGTGATGCGGTATTTCTGTGTGTGACCACGGCTTTCCGCCTCGATAGCACGAACCCCACCGAACCCTTTCAGGTCAGCTTTGACTGTTTTGTTGTTCAACAGCGTCTGGCCTGTAACCGCGTGACGGATGGTCAGATCAAAGGTGATGCTGTGAACGCCACCAACGGTGTAGCGCGTTTTCTCTGTCAGGCTGTGGAAACGCTTGACGGTCACTTCAACGGCCACCGGAACGTCACCTGTCAGCTTGCTGCTGGACAGTCGCAGGCTGTCTTGGAAGATCGCGCGCACCTGTTCATAGCG
The DNA here is from genome assembly GCF_982780845.1 of Thalassococcus sp. NCBI lineage: Bacteria > Pseudomonadati > Pseudomonadota > Alphaproteobacteria > Rhodobacterales > Roseobacteraceae > Thalassococcus > Thalassococcus sp. The sequence continues at coordinate 55,592 of NZ_CEYADA010000015.1, read as the reverse complement.
GTTGCCCAGCGGGTCACCGCGCCAAACGATGTCACCCAGCGGGTAATACATGTTTGCCTCGGACACACGCAGGCTTGTCGGAACGTCGACTTTGAAATCGACAATGCGAACGACCGGTGCGGTCGCGGCCTGAACATCCGCTTCGACGGCGGCAGTTGTTTCTACCGGGGCGAATGCAGGGCCGGCTGCGATGCCGGTGCCGCCACGGGTTGCTGTATCGGCTGCACCACAGGCGGACAGCGCGGCCATCAGGCCCAGCACACAGATTTTCTTTACGATCGACATCACAATGTCCCCATAAGAGATATTTCGTATCTTTCGATAATTCGCTTCAAATTGAGGCGCGAATTTGGCTTAGCCCTGACGAAAGAACGATTTATCGTGGCCGGTCAGTCCGGATTTGACACATTTCACATTCCACAATTCCGTTCCGAACGTCGCGAAACCTGCCGGAATATGCTCCTTATAATAGGCGGTTTTAATTTTCGGCTTTTGGGTTTACTGTTAGCGCTAACCGAAGTATGACGCCCCCAAACGTCGCAACCGGATAGGTCGCCAGCTATGACTGTTAACCCCACAATCGCCAAAGTTACCGAACGGATCGAAAAACGGTCCGAGAAAATGCGCGCCACATATTTGGATCGTATGCGCCGCGCCGCCGAAGAAGGCCCTCGCCGCGCGCATCTGACCTGTGGCAACCAGGCCCACGCTTACGCCGCTATGGGCGATGACAAATCCGCCCTGGCCGACGCCAAGGCCCCAAACATCGGGATCGTCACCGCCTACAACGATATGCTGTCCGCGCATCAGCCTTTTGAAACCTACCCAGCCCAAATCCGCGAAGCCGCGCGTCTGAAAGGCGCAACCGCGCAGGTGGCCGGTGGCGTGCCTGCAATGTGTGATGGCGTGACACAAGGTCAGGTCGGCATGGAACTGTCGCTGTTTTCCCGCGACGTGATCGCACTGGCTGCGGGCGTGTCCCTGTCCCATAACGTCTATGACTCGGCTTTGTATCTGGGCGTTTGCGATAAAATCGTGCCCGGTCTCGTCATCGCCGCAGCCACATTCGGATACATCCCCGGCATCTTCCTGCCCGCGGGTCCGATGACATCCGGCCTGCCCAACGACCAAAAAGCCAAAGTCCGCCAGCAGTTCGCAACCGGCGAAGTTGGCCGTGACAAGCTGATGGAAGCCGAGATGGCCTCGTATCACGGTCCGGGCACCTGCACTTTCTACGGCACCGCGAACTCGAACCAGATGTTGATGGAGTTCATGGGTCTGCATCTGCCCGGTGCGTCTTTTGTGAACCCCAACACGCCTCTGCGTGACGCATTGACCAAGGCAGGCACGGAACGCGCGCTGGAAATCACCGCGCTTGGCAATGACTACCGCCCAGTCAGTGACATTCTGGATGCCAAGGCCTTTGTAAACGGTTTGGTCGGCTTGATGGCAACCGGTGGGTCCACCAACCTTGTGCTGCACCTGCCCGCGATGGCCCGCGCTGCCGGTATCGCGCTGGAACTGGAAGATTTCGACGATATCTCGAACGTCACCCCGCTGATGGCCAAGGTTTATCCGAACGGTCTGGCCGACGTGAACCATTTCCACGCCGCAGGCGGTCTGTCCTACATGATTGGCGATTTGCTGTCCGAAGGCCTGCTGCACAACGACGTGAAAACCGTCGCCGGTGACGGCCTGTCGCTTTACACCAAAGAGCCGAAGCTGAAAGACGGCGAACTGGTCTATGAAGACGGTGACGGCAAAAGCCAGAACGACAAAATCCTGCGCTCTGCCTCTGATCCGTTCCAGCCGACAGGCGGCCTGAAACAGCTGTACGGCAATCTAGGCCACGGCATGATGAAGATTTCAGCCGTTGCCCCTGAACGCCATGTGATCGAGGCAAAGGCACGTATCTTCCACGATCAGGAAGATGTGAAAACAGCTTTCAAAAACGGCGAATTCACAGAAGACACCGTTGTAGTTGTCCGCTTCCAAGGCCCGCAGGCCAACGGGATGCCGGAACTGCATTCGCTGACACCGACACTGGCTGTTCTGCAGGATCGCGGTTTGAAAGTGGCCCTTGTCACCGATGGCCGTATGTCCGGCGCATCCGGCAAGGTGCCCTCTGCCATCCACATCTCGCCCGAAGCCGCCGCAGGTGGCCCGCTGGCCCGTGTTCGTGATGGTGACATCATTCGCGTCGACGCTGTGAAAGGCGAAATCACCTGCATGGCCGAAGATTTTGACAGCCGCGCGCCTGTGTCAGCAAACCTGTCTGACAACGGCCATGGCGTAGGCCGCGAGTTGTTCGAGGTCTTCCGCCGCAATGTTGGCCTTGCCTCGAACGGCGCGGGCGTCGTCGTCTAATTGCACAATACATTTGGGACAGAATTTATGATCACCCCTCAGGAAGCAAGCAAACGTAACGAAGAACTGTGCCGTCTGGCGCCGATCATCCCTGTGCTGGTCGTCGAAGACGCCAGCAAGGCCCGCCCCTTGGCCGAGGCACTGGTCGCAGGCGGCCTGCCGGTCCTGGAAGTGACACTGCGCACCGACGCCGCGCTGGACGTGATCCGCGAGATGGCCCAGGTTGAAGGTGGCCGCGTCGGCGCGGGTACCTTGCTGACCAAGGCGGATGTAGACGCAGCTGTAGCCGCTGGCGCGACCTTTGGCGTGTCGCCCGGTGCCACAGACGCGATCCTGACAGCCTGTGAAGAGGCAGGTCTGCCTCTGCTGCCCGGTGCTGCAACATCGTCCGAAGTGATGCGCCTTCTGGAACGTGGCTATACCGTTCAGAAGTTCTTCCCAGCCGAAGCCAACGGCGGTGCGCCTGCGCTGAAGGCCATCGGCGCCCCGCTACCGCAGGTCAAATTCTGTCCGACCGGTGGCGTGTCGCTGAAAAACGCCAATGACTACCTGTCGCTGTCCAACACGCTTTGTGCAGGCGGTAGCTGGGTTGCGCCCGCCAACCTGGTCGCTGCTGGCGACTGGAAAGCGATTGAGGAACTGGCCCGCGAAGCGGCGAGCCTGCCTGTTTCCTGATCAGTTCCGCGGTCTGCTGCGCCACCCGCCACGGCGGCGTGGCGCCTGCATGCCGCCCAACCCTTCCCGCAAAACCTGCGTCATCGGGTGGCCTTCCTGACCATGGCGGTCGATCAGCTGCTTGATCAACTCGCCCGTGTCACTGTCCACAGGATGGCTTAGGGCCCAGTCCATAAAGATGGTACGGCAATCCTCGATGGAAATGCCCTCGATTGCGTAGCTTTCCGCGATCAATCCGCGCGGATCTAATGTGTCACCTTTGTTCATGCCCTAGCCCTCTGCCGCTTGCAGTGATTGATCAATCATCTGCGCCGCTGTTTCAACTGCCACTCTTAGTGTTGCTTCGAGTTCTTGGAAATCAGAAGCACCCGCCAGACGGCACAAGAACTGCGCCGAGCTTTCCGCGGTCTGCTCGGGATCAATCTGCTCGCCGCTCAAAAGCTTTGCCCCACACTGAAGGGCCCACAGTTTCTTGTAGGTCTCGGCCAGATGCTGGGACGTGTCCGGATCAAGCCATCCGCACTCAGCCGCCGATTTCAGAGACAAGGGGACGTTGGCTGGCGGCGCGCCAGTGCACAACAACGCGCCAGCTTGGGATAGCAGTTCGATCTCTTGCATCTTGCCGCGCCCGATCTTGAAGTCCCAGATACCGCCATCGCCCTTGGCCTGCGCGATGCGGTCACGCATGTCGGACACTTCTTTCAGCACCTTTGCGCGGTCTTGCGGCTGTGACAGCAGCTCATCGCGGAAGGCCATCACCTCTTGGCCAAGCGCAGCCTCGCCCGCAACGGCACGCGCGCGGGTCAGCGCCAGATGTTCCCACAACCATGCCTGATTTTGCTGGTAGTCTTTGAACGACGTCAGGCTGGTCGCCACAGGCCCCTGATTACCAGACGGGCGCAGGCGCATATCGATTTCGTAAATCCGCCCCTCGGACATCGGCGCGGTGACTGCCGTGACCAAGGCCTGCGTCAACCGTGCGTAATAGGGCCGAACACTTAGGGATTTCGGACCATCGGACATCTCGGCCCCGTCCGCATCGTAGATGACGATCACGTCCAGATCGGAGCGTGCATGCATTTGCCCTGCCCCTAGGCTGCCCATGCCGATCACAGCTGCGCCCTTACCCGGCGGAGGGCCGTATTTGCGGGCAAATTCGGCCACGACAACGGGCCACAGGCTGGCAAGCGTTGCTTCGGCCAGTTCCGCGTATTGCGCTGCGGCCTCTGTTGCGGTGATCAACCCGCGCAGCAGGTGCACACCGATCCGGAAATGCCATTCCTTCCCATGACGCCGCGATGCGTCCAGTTTGCGTTCGTAATCCTTTTCGCTCTCCAGAGCCTCGGCCAGATCAGCGGTTAGTTTTTCCACACCCACCCAAGGCGCAAAGAAATCGCCGCCCAGAACCGCGTCGAACACACGGGCGTTTTGCGACAGGTAGCGCGCCAGTTCGGGTGACATGGTCACGATGTCGATCAGCAGGTCAACAAGCTGGGGATTGGCCTCGAACAGGGAAAACAGCTGCACGCCTGCGGGCAATCCGGCAAGGAAGCCATCAAAGGCCACCAACGCCTCATCCGGACGCGCAGACGCTTTCAATCGCCGCACGATGTCGGGACGCAAGCGTTCGAAAATTTCGGTCGCACGCGATGATCGCATAGCGGGATAGCTGGGCCAGCGGGCAATCAGCTTTTCACCGAAGGTATCCTCGTCTTCATCAGGCTTTGCAGCCGTCGCATCAGGCGCGAAAAAGCTTTCAGTTAGGGCGTGAACCTCTTCCAAACGTTGGGAAATATCCCGTTTCATGTCATCCACATTCAGACCGGACAATGCCGCCAAACGCTCAAACCCGTCGGGTGAACGCGGCAGATCGTGGGTCTGGGCGTCTTGGATCATCTGCACCCGATGTTCGACCTCGCGGTGCGCGCGGTAGTGTTCGATCAGCTTGTCCGAGGCGTCTTCGGGCACCCAGCCCTTGGCGGTCAGAACGCGCAGGCCGTCGACCGTGCCCCTGACCCGCAAATCGGGATCACGCCCACCCGAGATCAACTGGCGAGTCTGGGTAAAGAATTCGATCTCGCGGATACCGCCACGACCCAGCTTCATGTTGTGGCCGTCCAGCGTGATCGGCCCACCCAGCCCTTTGTGTTCGCGGATTTTCAGGCGCATGTCGTGGGCGTCCTGAATAGCCGCGAAATCCAGATGGCGGCGCCAGACAAACGGGCGGATGGTGTTCAGGAACTGTTCACCTGCCTTGATATCCCCCGCAGCAGCCCGCGCCTTGATATAGGCGGCGCGTTCCCATGTGCGCCCGAGGCTTTCGTAATAATGCTCGGCCGCGTCCATCGAAACGCAGACGGGCGTAACCGCCGGATCGGGGCGCAGACGCAAATCGGTGCGGAACACGTAACCCTCGGCGGTTAGATCGTTCAGCATCTTGGACATGTTGCGCGTGGCTTTGATAAGACCTGCGCGGGCATCCAGAAAATCGTCTCGGTCAAAGCGGGTTTCATCGAACAGGCAGATCAGGTCGATGTCCGAGGAATAGTTAAGTTCCCCTGCCCCCATTTTGCCCATGGCCAAGGCCACAAGCCCTGCCCCGACGCCGATGTCATCCTCAGTCGCACCGGGAATTTTACCGCGACGGATTTCGGCCCCGACGGTTGCCTCGATCGCCAGTTGCACGGCCAGATCGGCAAAATCCGACAAAGCACCTGTGACCTGCTCCAACTGCCAAGCGCCGGACAAATCCGCCAATGCGGTCAGAAGCGCCACGCGGCGTTTCGCAATCCGCAAATCAGCGGCACGTTTATCAACAGGTCCTTCGCGAAGCGCGGTAAAGACAGCAGGCAAAGCGCCGTCCAGATCATCCAGCGCGCTTTCCAGCCACTCGGCCTCTTTCACGATCAACCCGTGCAAATAGGGGCTGGACCCCGCCGTGCCTTGCAAAAGATCAAAGATATCTCCGCTTGCCCATGGAACGGCTTGCTGGAAATCCCCAAGGTGCCCTTTGGAGAACGGGCGCGGCATGCGGGTGATGGCATTACTGAGTCTCATATCCGCAGCATGGTCACGGGCGCGGTCCGGTGACAAGTGGGCAGGAGCCCTTGCAGTTGTGGAAAATTCCCATCACGGTCCTCGAAAAAAGGAGCGGATATGAGCAAGAGCCTGAAACGTGTGAAAGCCGCATTGGAAAGCCACGGTTTGGTGGCGAATATCCTTGAGGTCGGACAAGCGCGGACAGCCGCTGAGGCTGCTGCCTCAGTTGGATGTGACTTGGACCAGATCGCCAAGTCCATCATCTTTCAGGCCGAAGACACCGGCCTACCCGTTCTGTTCCTGACGGCTGGCGGCAATAAGGTGGATATCGAGAAAGCCTCAGTGGTCGCAGGAACGGCCCTAGGCAAATCCGATGCGCAGGTTATTCGGTCGCATACAGGCTTTGCCATCGGTGGCGTCGCCCCGATCGGGCACCTGTCCCCGATCCGCGCATGGATGGACCCGCGCCTGCTGGATTTCAGCGAAGTTTGGGGGGCCGCGGGCACCCCACGGCATGTTTTTGGCATTTCCCCGACCGGTTTGGAAAAGATTTCTGGCGCGAAAATTTCTGATTTTATTGAATAATATCAGTTAATGTAAAAAACTTTCACATTAACCATTGAAACCCGCCCCTCCGGTCCCGATCTATTGAATGTGAAAAGCATTCACATTGATCGATAACCACACCGGAGACCACTATGACATATACCGACACAACGTCTTCGCTGACCGCCCATCCCGGCTGGCTCCGGCGGGCAGAGGCTTGGCTGGACAGCAAAGGCAAAGGCGCATGGATCGCCGCAATGGTCCTGGGCTTCATCTTCTTCTGGCCCGTTGGACTCGCCCTTCTCTTTTACATGATCTGGAGCAAACGCATGTTCGGATGCAGCAAGCGCAAACACGCAAATCACCTTAAATCCGGCTTCTCGGCCATGCGCCCCTCGGGCAACTCGGCCTTTGACAGCTACAAAGCAGAAACGCTGCGCCGTCTGGAAGATGAACAGCAGCAGTTCGAAGAGTTCCTGAAGCGCCTGCGCGACGCCCGTGACAAGGCCGAGTTCGACCAGTTCATGGAAGACCGCGCCACCAAGGCGAAAACGGTTGAAACCGAAGACGCCTAAGCGCATCTGAATAAGGTCAGGGGCCAATACCGGCCCCGCCATTCCAGCGGAATGATTTTGAGAGGACAGCATGTACCGCACAACCGACTATGAAATGAACCACCTGCCCGATCCGGTTCGTCAGCCCGAATTTTACGACGGCGTGGTGATCAAACGGGCCGTGGCCTGGGTCATCGACGCGGTTCTGGTCGCAGCCCTTTTGGTCCCCGTGGTTATCATGACCGCCTTCGTGGGACTGTTCTTCCTGCCCTTCCTGTGGCTGATGGTCAGCTTTGTCTACCGCTGGGTCACCATTTCCACCGGCTCGGCGACTTGGGGCATGCGGATGATGGCCATCGAATTGCGTGACGCCGACGGCGATCGTCTGGATGGCGGAATGGCCTTCCTGCACACCGCTGGCTACACGCTGTCCGTTACAACCGCGATCATCCAGTTGGCCTCTGTCCTTCTGATGGTGACAACGGAACGTGGTCAGGGACTAAGCGATTTGGCGCTTGGAACCGTTATGATCAACAAGCGCGGATAAATCCGCCGTCCGGGGCTTGGCACTGTTCAAATCACGGGCTAAGCCAACCCTCCCTGCCGGGCGACCCCGACGCTGTTGCGTTGGGGTCTTGGCGCGGTGGGTTTTCGTTGTTACGGTTCCGTCACAAGAGACGACAGGTCTTATAAAATGCGCCACTCGCTGCCACTTGCGCCACAGTTCTATGTCACGGCCCCCCAGCCGTGCCCGTACCTGCCTGACCGGCTGGAACGGAAGCTGTTTACCGCGCTTCAGGGCGAGCAGGCAGAAAAGCTGAATGACAGCCTGTCGCAACAAGGTTTCCGTCGCTCGCAGAACGTTTTGTACCGCCCGTCTTGTTCGGAATGTGCGGCCTGTCTGTCGGCCCGCATCGAAGTGGCCAAGTTCAAACCGTCCAAAAGCCAGAAGCGCACGCTGAAACGCAATGCCCATTTGCGCCGCAACACCATGAGCCCTTGGGCCACCGAGGAACAGTATTCCCTGTTCCGCCGCTATCTGGATGCTCGTCACGCCGATGGCGGCATGGCAGATATGGATGTGTTCGAATTCGCCGCCATGGTCGAAGAAACACCGATCCGCAGCCGCGTGATCGAGTATCAGGATCGCGAAACCAAAGACCTTGAGGCCGTCTGCCTGACCGATGTTCTATCGGATGGTCTGTCGATGGTTTATTCATTCTATGAACCCAACGTGCCCAAGCAAAGCCTCGGCACCTATATGATCCTTGATCACATCGAAATCGCGCGCGAAGCAGGCCTTCCCTACGTCTATTTGGGCTATTGGGTGCCGGGATCGCAGAAGATGGGGTACAAGGCCAACTTTACCGGCCTTCAGCTGTTCCGTCAGGGGCTTTGGCAAGAGATGAAGGACCGCGACGACTACGGCGCGGAAACCCATCCACTGTCGACCGATCCTATCGCTGAACAAGTCGCGAATATCTCGCTTCCCGACACGCGCGGATAAGCCGCTCCTTTTTCCAATTCAGACAGGCTGATTGGCAATCGTTCTGCCTTTGGGACGATTTCACACAACCAAAAAGGCCGCCCTCTCAGGCGGCCTTTTGTTGTTTTGGATCAGTGTCTGATCAGTTCGGGATCAGATCCGGAACGATGGTCACGATGCTTGGGAAGAACCACAAGAGCGCGAGGCCAACGACCTGAATGATCACGAACGGAATGACACCGCGATAGATATGGCCTGTTGTCACCTCTTTCGGGGCAACGCCGCGCAGGTAGAACAGCGCGAAGCCGAACGGCGGTGTCAGGAACGATGTCTGCAGGTTCACCGCGATCATGATGGTGACCCACTTAGGGTCGAAAGACCCGCCGTAGATAACCGGACCGACAATCGGCACGACAATGTAGATGATTTCAAGGAAATCAAGCACAAAGCCCAGAACGAACAGCACCAACATGACGATCAGGAAGACTTTGAATTCGTTATCAAAGCTCTTCAGGAAGTCCTGAATGTAGTGTTCGCCACCGAACGAGATGACCACAAGGTTCAACAGCTGCGACGCGATCAGGATGGTAAAGACCATGCTGGTCACCTTGGCCGTTTCGCGCACCGCCGGTGTCAGAACACCGGATGTGAACAGAATCCAGCACGAATACAGCAGACCGAACCCAGCAAACAGATAGGCGCCATAGGCGAACAGGAAGGCCACCCAGGATTCGGCGCTAACCGATTCAAGGTTGATACGCAGGTCAAAGTTGATGCCGATCAGGATCATCGCGATGACAGCGAACGTCGCCCATGTGATGATCCACGGATCACGTCCCTGATCACGCAGCTTGCGGTAAGCAGCCAGCATGATCGCACCAGCCGCACCAAGTGCCGCAGCGGGTGTCGGGTTGGTGATGCCACCAAGGATCGAGCCCAGAACAGCAACGATCAGAACCAGCGGTGGGAAAACCACGCGGATCAGTTCGTTGTGCGCCATGCGTGCGCCAGCAACCTTGGCCCCATAGAGCGCTAGGACGCCCGGGATCAGAAGCCATACGACCGTCGCCGATGGCGAACTTAGTGGCGAGATAAACGCCACATCCGCCAACAGCATCAGCAGAACGCCGATTGCACCGATGATCAAAGGCTTCGGATCCGAAGACGGCGACACGCCGCGACCGACCGCAAGGATCAGACCCAGCATCACAGCCAGGATCGCAACACCCGTGCCGATGGGCGCAGCGGCGTCCACCTTGGCGGCACGCAACTCTGTGACCTCTTCTTCGGACAGACGACGGCTTTCGGTTTGACCACCAGCCGCTTCGATCGACGCCTGCTCGGCCACGGCCTGATCCCAGGCTTCCTGACCATGCAATTCGATCATCGAGGCTTTACATTCATCGCCAACATTCGTGCGCAGCGAAGCTGCCGCACCGATGTCCGAGAAGCTGTCGACCTGTGTGCTCTGACTACCGACAAGGTTCACCTGACCCAGCAGCATTGTGCCTGCAATCAGGGCTGCCGGAACGAACAGGAACCATGTCAGACCTTCGCCGCGTGTGATCACCTCGCCCGAAGACGCGCCGAGTTCCACCGCAGGTGCCTTGGACGGGTTCAGAAGCGCGTAACCAAATGCGTAACCGGCATAAAGAAGCGCCAGCATGATGCCCGGCAGCAGCGCGGCCTGGAACAACGTACCAACCGACACAACCGCAGGCTCGCCCAGATAGGTCAACGCGTCTGTACAACCCGCAGCCACCGCACGGCTTTCTTGCGCAGCGGAATACAGGTCACCCGCCAGTGTACCCAAAAGAACGATCACGATGGACGGCGGAATGATCTGACCAAGCGTACCCGAGGCCGCGATCACACCTGTCGCCAGTTCTGGCGAATAGTTGTTCCGCAGCATGGTCGGCAGGGCCAGCAGACCCATGGTCACAACAGTCGCGCCAACAATACCGGTCGACGCCGCAAGGAAGGCACCCACCACAACAATCGACACCGCCAGACCGCCGGGAAGCGGGCCAAAGACGCGGGCCATAGTAGTCAGAAGGTCGTTCGCGATCTTGGACCGTTCCAGAACGATCCCCATAAGAACGAACATCAGAACCGCCAGCAGCGTTTCGATGGACTGACCGGCGAGAACACGTTCGTTGATACGGTTCACGATAAAGGAAACGTTGCGATCAAGCGCTGTTTCCCAACCGCTGGCAAAGACCGGCTCGGCCAGACGTGGCAGATCCGGATAGCGGAAGATCGAGATACTGTCTGGTTTGATCCCGCTGGCGACCAGCGCGTTATAGGCGTCGGATGAATCATCAATCGCCTGATGGATCAGCAATCCTGCGGAATCGAGGGCCGCAATGATGCCGAATGAAATGATCCCTGCGCCACCGATGGCAAAGGCCACCGGAAAGCCGGACAGGATCGCTGAGAAAAGCGTAACAAAGACGATCAGAAGACCGATTTCGACGCCATCAAGTCCGAATAGCATTATATCTGTCTCCTGCTCTTACGCGCCGTGAGCGTGGTGTTCGTCAACAACATCGTCGAGGACGTCGATATCGAGGTATTTATCCTCGGACTCCTCGCCCTCTTTCCACTCAAGATACGAGCGGTAGAAGAACGCGATTGCCTGCAGGAAGATCAGGCCACACATGACGACCAGAAGAATTTTGAACAGGAAGTACGCAGTAAAGCCGTTGGGGCTGAAACCGATGGTTTCAACGTTCCACCGCAGCGCGCGCGACTTGGTCAAAAGACGATCCAGCGCGTCGGATGCTGACGGCTTGGGCACGATCAGGTGGCGCCACATGAAATACCACGAGTACATCCAGATCAGGACGGCTATGGGCATCATGAAAAACAGCGACCCGAACATGTCGATCACACGTTTGGTGCGATAGCTGACCGCCGAGTAGACCAGATCAACGCGCACGTGGCCACGCTGCACAAAGGTGTAAGTCAGACAAAGAGTGACGACCAAAGCGTTGTAAAGCTTCAGTTCTTCGGCCCACCAGCTGATATCGAACTGCAGCGGCACACCGAAACCGAACGAAATGTCCGGACGGGTAAAGATACGCTGCATAAAGACGATAACGACCTGCTGAAGCACCATCAGAAGACCGGCCCACGCAAAGAAACGGCCCAGCGTATTGCCCAGACCTTCCAGCACACGCACGGTGCCCCACATGACCGAATTGCGCCAAAGGCCAATGGCCGTCAGAACAAGGAAGGCCGTAAAGACGACGAAGAAAAACTCGACCGAGCCACCGTAGTAAACAAAACGCATGATGGCCTGTTTATCAGACCAGTCCAGCCACAAGGACGGATGCGTGATCGCATATCCGAAATTGTAAAACGCCATGGCGATGTTCTGAAAAAGCAAGACGATCCCCTCGCCTATTGCTCCGAACATACCACCGAGGCCAACCGCCTCTTCTTCCATACATACCCCCATTGCCCGCGTTCAGGCGGGTCGTTTTCAGGTTGTTTCTTGGAAAAAGGCCCCCGCTTTCGCGGAGGCCTTAGTGGAGTCAAATCCTATCGGATCACTGGCCCAGCACGCGCACACGCTGTGCAACGTAGTAGCCGTCCGATTTGTTGATCCAGGACGCGGACGATGCGAGGCTTTCGTCGAAGGAAGTACGGATCTTGGCGAACAGTTCGTCGCCCATGTTTTCATCCATAACTTCTTTGGACGCGGCGCCGAAGGCATCCCATACGTCGTCAGAGAACTGAAGCGTCTTGACACCCTGTGCCTGCAGACGTGCCAGAGCCGCACCGTTGTTGGCCAGTGTTTCAGCCAGCTGGTAGTGCGTAACAGCCTGAGACGCGATGTTCAGGATGTCTTTGTGCTTCTGGCTCAGGTCGTTCCAAACGTCGAGGTTGACGGAGGATGCCAGAGCGGAACCCGGCTCGTGGAAGCCCGCTGTGTAGTAGATTTTCGCAACTTCCTGGAAGCCGGCGCGTTCGTCAGCCATCGGGCCAACCCACTCCAGACCGTCCAGAGCACCAGACGACAGCGCCTGATACAGTTCACCACCCGGGATGTTCTGAACGGATGCGCCCAGTTTACCCAGAACCTGGCCACCCAGACCCGGCATACGGAACTTCAGACCGTTGAAGTCTTCTGCCGAGTTGATTTCCTTGCGGAACCAACCACCGGACTGCGAACCAGAGTTACCTGCCAGCAGGCCTTTCAGGTTGAAGATTTCGCCCAGCTCGTCGTGCAGTTCCTGACCGCCACCGTGGTGGTACCAGTTTGTCACTTCCTGCGCTGTGCCGCCGAAGGGAACAGCTGTGAAGAATGCATAACCCGGGTGCTGGCCTACGAAGTAGTAGTCAGCAGAGTGGTACATGTCGGCCTGACCGGAGGATACCGCGTCAAACACTTCCAGAGCGCCAACCAGTTCGCCCGGCGCTTTTTTGTCGATGGTCAGTTCGCCATCGGACAGAGCCGCGACGTAGTTTTCCAGATATGTTGCAGCGTCATCGAGAACGGCAAAGCCGCGGGGCCACGATGTAACCATGGTCAGCGTGCGCTTGCCCTGTGCATAGGCCGGTGCGGCCAGCGTGGATGCAGCAGCAGCGGAGCCACCAATAGCGGACGTTCTCAGAAATGAACGACGATCCATATTATTCCTCCCATAAAGACTGCGCCAATGCGAATTCCCCGCATGGCGCGGATCGGTGCAGTGTGGGTACACTAGACACGGAATTTCTACGTTGGAATACCCATTGCTACGGAGAGTGTCGGAAAATCGTTCTGATTTTCGGGGTAAACGGGCCCAAACACCCTGAATTCACGTGCTAATTTTCTGTGCAGCCCGCCAAAAAGCGCCAAAAAATCGCGCACATCGGCTCTGCATACCTTGTTCCCGGACGCCTGTCAGGCCACGATTGGACTCCTACTAATTCGGGAATGACCACTTTATGTCTGTTGCCCCTTCGTCCCTGACCGGAAAGTTGACGCAACTTGTCCAGCGCATCTATCCGAACCACGACGCTTCTGATCTTACCAAAGATATCGTCTCGGCTTTCTGGCCGGATGGCACGCATTGCCGGAAACGTCCGCGCAAGCCGGGCAACACATTATGGTCACAGCGCGATGCGATGGTCATCACCTACGGCAACTCGATTCAGGACGGTTCGCACAAGCCGCTCGACCTGCTGCGCGATTTTCTGACCAAACACCTGCAAGGGGTGGTGAACGGCGTCCATATCCTGCCGTTCTTTCCTTTCACGTCTGACGACGGGTTCGCTGTCACCGACTATCGCAAGGTTGATCCGCAATTAGGCGACTGGCCGGACATATCACGCATCGGCGGCGAATTTGCCCTGATGTCCGATCTGGTTCTGAACCACGTCTCAAGCCAAGGCGTATGGTTCAACGCCTACCGTCAGGGACAAGAACCCTACGACAAGTTCTTTTTCGAAGGCGATCCCGAAGACGATCTGTCCTCCGTCGTGCGCCCCCGCACCACGCCCCTTCTGCAAGAGGTCGAAACAGCCATGGGACCGCGCCACGTCTGGTGCACCTTCAGCCACGATCAGGTTGATCTGGATTATCGCAATCCCGAAGTCCTTCTGGAAATGATCCGCATCATTCGCCTGCACATCGACAAAGGCGTTCGGATTATCAGGCTGGATGCAGTGGCTTTTCTTTGGAAAGAACCCGGCACGCCATCAATCCACCTGCCCCAAACCCACGCCATCGTCCAATTGCTGCGGGTTCTGGCGGATTTCGCCACGGAAACCGTTGTCCTGCTGACCGAAACCAACGTGCCCAAGGCCGAGAACCTAAGTTATTTCGGCCAGCGGAACGAAGCGCACTCGATCTATAATTTCCCGCTGCCCCCGCTCGTCTTGCACGCGATGCTGTCGGGAACGGCGAAATACTTGCAAGCTTGGCAGCGCGCCATGCCGCCTGCCCCATTGGGTTGTTCCTATCTGAACTTCACCGCCAGCCATGACGGCATCGGCATGCGCCCTGCCGAGGGCTTGCTGCCGCCCGTCGAAATCTCTCGGATGATTGACACTGTGCAGCAAACAGGCGCGTTGGTGTCCATGCGCGCCCTGCCCGACGGTGGTCAGTCCGTCTATGAACTGAACGCATCCTATTTCTCGGCGATGGAGCAAACCTTTGACGGCGATGACGAACACCAGATCGCCCGCTTCCTAGCGTCGCAAACCATGATCATGTCGCTCGAAGGCATTCCGGCCTTTTACATCCACGCCATGCTTGCCACGCCTAACGATCACGACAGCGTGGAACGCCGCGGGATGAACCGCGCGATCAACCGGCACCGCTGGGACTATACCGAATTGCGCGCGCGGCTTCTGGACCCGAACAGCGATCAGGCGCAGGTTTTGAACGGCCTGTCGGAACGTCTGCGTATCCGGTCTGACCAACCCGCCTTCCATCCCAACGCCACGCAATTCACGCTGAACTGTGATGACCGGATTTTCGGGTTGTGGCGGCAATCTCTGGATCGCGATCAGTCCGTATTTGCCCTGCACAACGTCAGCAAAGACACTGTAACGATCCCGAAAACCCAACTGAATCTAATCGAGGACGAGGATTGGGTAGATATTCTGTCAGGTGAGAAAATTGATCCAACGGCAGAAGAGGTCGTGATGGCCCCCTACCAGTGCCGCTGGATCACAAACATGCATTAGAACGGAAGAGGCGCGTACTCTTCCTGATCCGCCCGAACGGCATTCAACAATTCTGTCAGCAACGCTGGATCTGCGGCGTTCACGCGGTTCCAGTTCGGAATGAACGGCGTCTCGTTCGGGTTTGCCAAGAAGATTTCACCGGCACGCATAATGTTCTCGGCGAACAACTCGATCGTACGCTCTTCTTCGTGACGATCCAGTTCGAGGCCGTTCATCTTGGCGTCATGAGCGTAGACCTCGACCATATCCAAGGCACGGCGATAGTACGTTGCCTTGAGCGAGCGGAACACGTTTGGCGAAAACACGGTGCCGTCCGCTGCCAGTTTGCGGAAAATCGACTTGCAGATATCGGTGGACATGCGGTTCAGACCGGCATCGGCATCTTCTGGGCTAACAGTCTGGTGTTTGTGATCGTAATCATCAGCGATTTCGACCTGACACACCGCGTTTGGCCCGAAATTGCGCCATGCCTCGGAAAGAACGCCCACTTCCAGGCCCCAATCAGACGGAATGCGCAGATCCGGCAGAACCGAAGTCCGCAGCGCGAATTCACCAGAAAGCGGATAGCGGAAGCTGCGCAGATAATCGAGGTAATCGCGATCCCCGATCACACGCTTCAATGAAATCAGCAGCGGCGACACAAGCAAGCGCGACACGCGGCCGTTCAGTTTGCCGTTGCCAACACGGGCATAGAACCCCTTGGACAGTTGATACGGAAAGCTCGGATTGGCGACAGGGTACAGAAGACGCGACAGCATATCGCTTTTGTAGGTCAGGATATCGCAGTCATGCAGCGCCATGACAGCCGTATCCGCGCAGGCAATCATGTAGCCCATCGACGTCCAGACGTTCTTGCCTTTGCCAAGTTCCTGCGGACCAAGACCATGTTCGGCCAGTCGCGCATCAAACGCCTTCATGCGGGGCGAGTCATTCCAGATAACAACGTGGTTCTGACCTAGTTTTTCAAAAAAGCTGCGCGCCCGTCGATACTGGGATTCGTCCGCACGGTCCAAGCCGATGATGATGCGGTGAAGATAGCGAAGTTTCGAAAGTTCTTCGATAATATTGGCAAGCGCCGGACCTTCGAGTTCGGAAAACAAGGAAGGAAGGATCAAACAAATTTTTCTATTCTGAGCAAAGGTTTCCAGCTCGTAGTTCATTTCCTCAACGGATCGCGTTCTCAGGTTATGGAATTGTGCGATGTTACCGTTTTGGTGGAAGTCAGCCATATCTTAAGGCGCCTTTCTACTGTCATATCTCTCAACAAATTCAAGCACCGCTTGGTTCCAACCTTCGGGTCCCGACTTTGTCGTTTTGGTAATTTTGCCTGTTTGCAAACCGCGTAACGCGGGCATCTCAGGCGCATGGTCGTTGCGGATGATCACACCAAAGTCTGCGGTATCCAGCATCTCGGCGTCATTCGGTGCGTCCCCAAGCGCGAGCGTCATGGTCGCACCAAGCTTTTCGACGATATCGCGCATCCCGTCGGCCTTTGTCCGGCCAAACGACAGCGTCAGAAACCGCCCACCACGTCGCATGGAAATCCCCTGCTCCGCCAAGGCTTCTCCAAAAGCATTCAGTTCTTCGTCCGTGCCAGCCCACAGCCCCGGTTCGGAAAACGCCCGCAACAGCGCATTGGACGCTTTGTCCAAATCTAGCCCTGTGATGTCTGCGACCTCTTGATCGGTCATTTGGCCGAAGCCTGTGAACTTAGCGCGCAGTACGGCTGGTACAGCGGTCAATCGCTTTAGGATCGTGTCATACTCGGACCGATCCAAATCACCGCTTTTGCCATCGGTCACCCCCGCCCCGTTTTCAACGATCGCGGGCCAGTGCGAGATGCCCATTTCCGATTGCATGACCGACATCTCCGCAGCGGTTTTGCTGCTGGCCAAAACCAAGGGAATTTCGCACGCAGCCAATCGCTCAATCGCCGGTTTGGCCGCTTCCCAGCTGTAGGTGTCGTGATCCAGCAAAGTGCCATCGAGATCGGAAAAAACGGTAAGCAACGATGTCGGTGTGCCAGTCACGTGGTGCCTCTTTCTGTCTGCCCTTAGTCAAACGGGATTTGCAGCAGAGTCCAAGCTAGATGCCGAATTTTCAAGCAATCGATTAAGAATACACCCCCTGCCGCCCATTCTTTAGGCAACCAGGCAAGCCCTAGAGAGCGGTACGCCATCCATGACCCTATGAATAAAAGCTCGCTCAGTGTGAGCAGAAATAAAAGAGTGGCAACGGAAAGATAGGTTGGCGGAGGCTCAGGGATTCGAACCCTGGGGACGCTCATCACGCCCAACGGTTTTCAAGACCGCCGCATTCGACCACTCTGCCAAACCTCCGGTTCGCTGGGCATAGCCCCAGATTTTCGATTCTGAAAGGTCCTAACGGGGAAAATCCGCCGAAGTAGGACCGTCAGGCTTTTCTTAAAGGCGGCATCAGGCTATTGTCCGCGCGAACAATAATGCGCCAAACACGCAGACATGCCACTGACCGATGCAGTTGGGGGCGGGAACAGGCAATGGGTCAAATTATGAGCAGCAAGTTTTTGGGTAAGCCTTTGTCAGGTGCTCTTCGGCAAGGCACCGTAATTGCAGTAGGTTTTGCGGCACTTGCCGGATGCGACGCATCCCAGATGCCCGGATTTCTTCAAGCAAAAGACAGCTCGGCATCGGTTCAGGAAACGGGCTCGTTCGGCACCGGAAATCTGGTGGAACGCGACATCGAGGCCCCTGAAGTTTTCCAGGCCAATGAGGCCGGTCTTTGGGATGGTCGCCCATCCCTGGGTGGTGTTTGGGTTGCTCACCCCAATGTGAAAGAGCCCGAGCGCGTCATCATCCGGAATGAACAGAATGGCCAGTTCGTGATTGGCGCGCTGTTCAAACGTGAACGCGAAACACCCGGCCCGCGCCTGCAGGTCAGCTCGGATGCGGCTGCAGCCTTGGGCGTTCTGGCTGGAAGCCCTGCGAACCTGAGTGTCGTGGCACTTCGCCGTGAAACCGTTGAGGAAACACCGCCACCCGCTGTGACACCGCCCAACATGCCTGTCACCGCCGACGGGCTTGAAAGCGCGCCTGAAATCGAGGCAGCTGCCCTAGATCCGATCACATCCAGCGCTGCTGCCGCAATCGAAAGCGCACCCGAACCTGCGCCCGCGCAACAGCCTGCCACGTTGACACCACCGGCTGCGTTGGAAAAACCCTTCATCCAGATCGGTATTTTCAGCGTCGAACAGAACGCCAAGAATACCGCGACGGCCATGAAACAGCAGGGCATGATCCCAACCGTTAAAAAGCAGACATCGTCTGGCAAAACGTTCTGGCGTGTGATCGTCGGACCGGCCCAGTCCAAGTCAGAAATCTCGACACTGCTGAAAAAAATCAAAGCTGCCGGTTTCACTGACGCCTACACGGTGACAAACTAAACCGTCTTCAACATCACCACGGCTGGCCGGTTATTGCTAGCCTTCGGAATAATGGAGTTGCCCATGCTATCGCCCCTTCGTCTTCTGGCCGGAGCGTTGCTGATATGGATGCACTCGACCGTCGCGGCGGTCGCATTTGATACCCCTGCCCGTGCGGCCTTTGTGCTGGACCAATCCACAGGAACGGTTCTTCTGTCCAAAAACGCCGACGAAAGCCTGCCGCCTGCGTCGATGTCCAAGCTCATGACGCTTTACATGGCGTTTGAAGCGATCCGCGATGGTCGCTTGACGTTGGATGAACGGCTCCCCGTCAGCAGCCACGCGATGTCCTATGGTGGCTCGACCATGTTTCTGGACACCACAGACCGTGTCAGCGTCGAAGACCTGATCCGCGGGATCATTGTGCTGTCCGGCAATGATGCCTGCGCCGTGATTGCCGAAGCGCTCAGCCCGAACGGAACCGAAGCCGGCTTTGCGCAACTGATGACGCAGCGCGCGCAACAGTTGGGCATGACCAACTCGACCTTCGCCAACTCAAACGGCTGGCCCGCGCCCGGCCATCGCATGTCGATGCGGGATCTGGTTTTGCTGGCGAATAACATCATCACCGAGTTTCCCGAATTTTACGAAATGTTCTCGGAGCGCCGGTTCGAGTTTGACGGTCGCGCGCCGCAAAACGTTGCCAACCGCAACCCGCTGTTGGGCTTGGGCATTGGGGCCGACGGCCTGAAAACCGGCCATACGCAAGAGGCAGGCTACGGTCTGGTGGGGTCTGCCGTGCAAAACGGCCGCCGTGTGATCTTTGCGATCACCGGTCTCGACAGCACAAGCGCCCGCGCAGAGCAGTCAGAAGCCATTGTGAACTGGGCGTTTCGCCAGTTTGCCGAAAAAACAGTGGTGACCAAAGACAAGAAAGTCGCCGAAGCACAAATCTGGATGGGCGCGGAAACATCAGTTGATCTGGTAAGCAACGAAGACGTGCGTCTGCTGTTGCCTGTCGCGTCAGTTAAACCTGTGGAATCCGAGGTCATCTACACAGGTCCGATCCAAGCGCCGGTGAACAAAGGCGACCGTCTGGCGGAATTGATCATTCGCCCCGAAGGCCTTCCTGAACATCGCGTTCCGCTGTACGCGGCATCCGATGTGGGCAACGCCGGCTTTATCAGCCGTGTGTCCACAGTGGGTTCTGTGCTTTTCAAACGTCTTTCCAGCGACACGCAAGGCGCGATGTGACCAAGACCGGAATGTTCATCAGTTTTGAAGGTATCGACGGGTCTGGGAAATCCACGCAGGCCCGTTTGCTTGCCGACCGTTTGCGCGCGGATGGCCATGATGTGATCTTGACCCGTGAACCCGGCGGCAGCGAAGGCGCGGAACAAATTCGCAATCTAGTTCTGAATGGCCCGACAGATCGTTGGTCGCCCCAGACCGAATTGTTATTGTTCAATGCTGCGCGCCGCGATCATCTGGAACGCCTGATCTGGCCAGCGCTTGAAGATGGTAAGATCGTTGTCTGTGACCGGTTTGCAGATTCCACCCGCGCCTATCAGGGCAGTACCCGTGGTGAACGGCGTAAGTTGGTGGATGACCTGCATAACCTGATGATCGGCGTGGAACCGGATATGACGGTTCTGGTCGATATCGATCCGAATACAGGCCATTCCCGCGCTACCGAACGGAACACTGGCGATGACCGTTTCGAAGGCTTCGGATCAGATTTTCAGGTCACAATGCGCCAAGCGTTTCTGGATATGGCCGACGCCAGCCCGAACCGGTTTCAGGTCATCGATGGGGATGGCACAATCGACGAGGTGTCAGACCGGATTTACGCGGCGGTGACACAACGCCTTGCACAAAATGCGGATGCCTGATGGCAGAGCCTGTTGATCTCCCGGAACCTGACCGCGTTGAGGGTGCCCCGCACCCACGCGAAACGCTGCGCCTGATCGGTCATGATGCGGCTGAACGGGGTTTTCTGGATGTGTATAACTCTGGTCGTCTCCACCATGGGTGGCTGATCACCGGACCTCGTGGTGTGGGCAAGGCAACTTTTGCCTGGCGCATTGCCCGTTTTTTGCTGGCCACGCCCCCTGCCGACGACAACGACATGTTCGGCGCACCGCCCACACCGGAAACCTTGGACATTCCCGAAGACCACCCCGTCATGCGCCGCAGCATGGCGCTGTCGGAACCCAACCTTTACCTTCTGCGCCGTGGCCCCAATGAAAAGGGCGACAAGCTGGCCAATGAAATTCTGGTCAAGGAAGTGCGTAAGCTGAAGGGCTTCTTCTCGATGTCATCGGCGGATGGTGGCCGCCGCGTTGTGATTATCGACGCCGCAGACGAGATGAACACAAACGCGGCCAACGCGATCCTGAAGCTGCTGGAAGAGCCGCCCGCCAACACGATCATGCTGCTGATCTGTCATCAGCCCGCGCGCCTTTTGCCGACGATCCGGTCCCGCTGCCGTGAGTTGCGACTGTCGCCGTTGTCGCCGGCGGACATGTCCACGGCCTTGGGCGGAACCGGCGCGGACATGTCACCGGCGGATGCCGATGCTTTGGCAGAACTGGCGGGGGGGTCCGTGGGCGATGCGCTGCGCCTGATCCATCAAGACGGTCTTTCCCTGTATCAGATGCTTATGCGGATCATGGCCACGATGCCCGACCTTGACCGCCCCGCTGCGCTGAACCTTGCGCAATCATTGGCTGTGCGCGGTCAGGAAGAAAAGCTTGGGCTGTTCTTTAAACTGGTTGATCTGGCAATGGTGCGCCTTGCGCGCACAGGGCTAGGCATGCCGCCTGCCCGCTTTGCCAGCAGCGACGAACAGGCGGTGCTGACCCGCCTTTCCCCGCATTCGGTGGCGGCACGTGAATGGGCGACGCTTGCCCAAGAAGCAGGCGACCGCGCCCGACACGGTCTTTCGGTCAATGTGGACCCTGCTTCGATCGTGTTCGACATGTTTATGCAAATGCGCGAGACGGCTGCGAAACTGCGCTAATACCGCTTCCCGCCTTGACCCCTGTGCGGCCTTCCTAGATATCCAAATCAAGCACGATAACGGATTGACTATGACGCACCCGCGGATCACCGACAGCCACTGCCATCTGGATTTCCCCGATTTCGACGAAACCCGCCCCGAGGTCATTGCCCGCGCGGTCGAGGCGGGCGTGCACCGGATGGTGACGATCTGCACGCGTTTGAAGAACGAACCGCTTGTCCGTAAGATTGCTGAAGACAACGATCCGGTGTTCTACGCTGCGGGCACCCACCCGATGAGCGTTGCGGACGAACCGATGGCGACTGTCGATGAATTGGTTGCCCTGTCCCAGCATCCGAAATTCGTGGGCATCGGCGAAACGGGTCTGGATTACCACTATACCGCCGACAGTGCCCAGGTTCAGAAGACATCCCTGAAGATCCACGTTCAGGCCGCGCAGGAAACCGGTTTGCCGTTGATCATTCATGCGCGTGCAGCTGACGATGACATGGCCGATATTCTAAGCACGGCCCACAAGGCCAAACCCTACACCTGTGTGATGCACTGCTTTTCGTCCAGCGCCGAACTGGCCAAGGCGGCCTTGGACTGTGGGTTTTATCTGTCGATGTCAGGCATTGCAGCCTTCCCCAAATCTCAGGAATTGCGCGATATTTTCGCGGCCGCTCCGCTGGATCGCATCCTTGTCGAAACCGACAGCCCTTACCTTGCGCCACCGCCCTATCGTGGCAAGCGCAACGAGCCGTCCTATTCTGTCCATACCGCCCAAAAAGGCGCCGAGGTCTTCGGTATCGACTATGCCGAGTTTGCCGCAGCAACCGAAGCCAACTTTGACCGCCTCTTCGCCAAAGCCGCCGCATGGAGCCCCGCATGACGAACGAATTGCGGTTCACAATTCTTGGCTGCGGATCGTCCGGTGGCGTGCCGCGCATCGGCGGGCATTGGGGCGATTGCGATCCATCCAATCCCAAAAACCGCCGCACACGCTGTTCGATGCTGGTGGAACGTGTCAGCGATGCTGGCACCACGCGGGTTCTGATCGACACCTCGCCTGACCTGCGCACCCAACTGCTGGACGCCGGTGTCGGCGAGATTGACGCGGTGATCTACACCCACGCCCATGCGGACCACACCCACGGTTTGGATGACCTGCGCATGATCGTTTACAACATGCGCGCGCGCCTGCAGGTCTGGGCTGATGAACCCACACGCGACAACCTATTCGAACGGTTCCGCTATGCGTTCGAAACCCCCGAAGGCAGCAGCTACCCGCCCATTCTGGATATGAACCTGATTGATGGCGATGTGACGGTCACTGGTGCGGGCGGCGAGATTACGTTCAATCCCTTCCTTGTCCGTCATGGCGGGATGGATGCGCTAGGCTTCCGTATCGCGGGCCTTGCCTACCTTCCTGATGTTGCCAGCATTCCCGACGACGCCTGGACGCATCTGGACAATCTGGATGTCTGGGTTCTCGATGCCCTGCGCCGCGATCCCCATCCGACGCATTCCCACCTGGCCCAGTCACTTGAGTGGATTGAAAAGGTCGCCGCCAAACGCGCTGTGCTGACCAACATGCATATCGATCTGGATTACGAGACCGTTCTGGCCGAAACGCCGGAACACGTCACCCCCGCCTACGACGGCATGGTCATCACCCTGCCGCTCTAATTCAAAGGACCCGCCATGCAGGCGCTGTTAGAAGTTATCCTCCCCGTCTTTCTGGTGATTGGCGCGGGGTATCTGGCCGTTTGGCGCGGCGGGTTCAGCAACGATGCGGTCGACGGATTGATGAAGTTCACCCAGAACTTTGCAATCCCCTGCCTTCTGTTCAAAGCGATCTGGACACTAGACCTCGGCGACAGCTTTGATCCGAAACTGCTGGTCAGCTTCTACACCGGCTCGGCCACAGGGTTCACTTTGGGCATGGTCGTGTCCCGTTTCGTGTTCAAGCGCGATTGGGAAGACTGCGTTGCCATCGCTTTTGCCTGCCTCTTTGCCAACTCGGTCCTGCTTGGTCTGCCGATCACGGAACGCGCTTACGGGCCGGACGCACTTCAGGCGAACTATGCGATCCTCGCGATGCATTCGCCGTTTTGCTACGGTCTGGGCATCACCACGATGGAGATCGTGCGCGCCAAAGGTAAAACCGCGATCGGCACCGTGCGCACGGTACTGAACGCCATGCTGCACAATGCGCTGGTGATCGGCATTATGCTGGGTGCGGTGTTCAACATCTTTGATCTGGGTCTACCAAGCCCCGTGACAGACGCGCTTGATATGATGATCCGCGCGGCGCTTCCGGCGGCATTGTTCGGTGTGGGCGGCGTGTTGTTCCGCTACCGTCCGGACGGAGATTTCCGTGTAATTGCATTCGTTTGCTTTGTGTCACTCGTGTTGCACCCGACCATCACATGGACCTTGGGTAAAGCGTTCGAACTGCCGACCGAGGCCTTCCGCTCTGCCGTTATCACCGCGGCCATGGCACCGGGCATCAACGCCTATGTCTTTGCAAACATGTACGGTCGGGCAAAACGCGTCGCAGCCTCGTCTGTCCTGATCGCAACCGCCCTGTCGCTGGGCACAGCGTGGGCATGGCTAAGCGCGCTGCCATAAGGTCGCGTTGAAACCGGTAAATTTTCTGGGAAATTGGTGCGGTCGAGAAGACTCGAACTTCCACGGGTGTTACCCCACAGCGACCTCAACGCTGCGCGTCTACCATTCCGCCACGACCGCACGTCTTGACTTGGTAGCGCGGCGTATAAATCAGCCTCTGCACGATGTGAAGAGCAAATTGACGGAAATCCGCGCCATCGCACGAATATTTGCCGCAGGGGGTCTGGGCTTGCACTTCCCTGCCCGACGCGGGCAAATGGAGCCCGAGTTCAACAGCCTTAACCGGCGCAGAAACTGGCACTTATCATGATCGAATGGCGCAATACCCCCGGGCTGACAGATTACGACGACGCGGTTGCCTTTATGGAAAAGCGTGCCGCCGAAATCGCCGAGGGCACAGCCAATGAACTGATCTGGCTGGTCGAACACCCGCCTCTTTATACTTCCGGCACCAGCGCCAAGATCGAAGATCTGAAAGACCCCGACCGGTTTCCGGTCTACCCGTCCAAACGCGGTGGCCAGTTCACCTATCACGGGCCCGGTCAGCGGGTGGCCTATGTGATGCTGAATGTCGGCGAACGCGGACGTGATGTGCGCTGCTTTGTGCGCGATCTGGAAAAATGGGTGATCCTGACTTTGGAAGAATTCGGCCTGACCGGACACATCCGGCAGGGTCGTGTTGGCGTCTGGATCGAACGTCCGGAAAAGCCTGCCCTGCCCTCGGGTGACGTGGCCGAAGACAAGATCGCCGCCATTGGAATCCGGCTGAAAAAATGGGTCAGCTTTCACGGAATCTCGATCAATGTCGAGCCAGAGCTGAACCATTTCGACGGGATCGTTCCCTGCGGAATCACCGATTACGGCGTTACCAGTCTGGTTGATCTTGGTCTGCCTGTGACGATGGACGATCTGGACGTCTCACTTCAGCGCACGTTTTCCATGGTTTTCGGCGAAGAGCCTAGGAACAGCTGACATTTCCTGCGTCCAAGAATCACGGCTGATAGACGCTCTGGCACTGGCATAGCGCATTTCTGATGATGCGAATCAATTGATGGTCATTTGATTACCAGCAGGTGTCATGGGCGCGAAAACGGGTGTCGAAAATCAACTCAGGGGCTGAATTTCCGGAATTTCGCCACCAAAGTCTTAAACCTTCCAGTGACGGACCCCAGACTGCGACAAAAATAACCCCCATGCGGCAAAACCGATCATTGCCGTACACGATTGCATTCCCTAAAACGTACCAACAATTCCATGGGGGTGGTCCGTCTTGGTTCGCCCTCCGTGCACTATCACCTGAGGAGGCACACAATGGCAGACGCCGCCATTCACGGCCATGACCACGAAGATGAACGCGGGTTCTTCACGCGTTGGTTCATGTCCACCAACCACAAAGACATTGGTATTCTGTACCTGATCGTGTCCGCGTTCGCGGGCTTCATCTCGGTCGCGTTCACAGTGTACATGCGTCTCGAGCTCATGGAGCCGGGCGTTCAGTACATGTGTATGGAAGGCGCCCGCATGACCGCAGCTGCGGCGGGCGAATGTACTCCGAACGGCCATCTCTGGAACGTCATGATCACCGGTCACGGCATCCTGATGATGTTCTTCGTTGTTATTCCTGCGCTGTTCGGCGGCTTCGGCAACTACTTCATGCCGCTGCAAATCGGTGCGCCGGACATGGCGTTCCCGCGTATGAACAACCTGTCCTTCTGGCTGTACGTCGCTGGTACATCGCTGGCGGTTTGCTCGGTTTTCGCACCGGGTGGTAACGGTCAGCTGGGTTCCGGTGTGGGCTGGGTTCTGTACCCGCCGCTGTCCGTACGTGAAGGCGGTCTGTCCATGGACCTCGCGATCTTTGCGGTTCACGTGTCTGGTGCGTCGTCCATTCTGGGCGCGATCAACATGATCACAACCTTCCTGAACATGCGTGCCCCGGGCATGACACTGTTCAAGGTTCCGCTGTTCTCGTGGTCGATCTTTGTCACATCGTGGCTGATCCTGCTGTCCCTACCGGTTCTGGCGGGCGCGATCACCATGCTGCTGACAGACCGTAACTTCGGCACAACCTTCTTTGATCCTGCCGGTGGCGGTGACCCCGTTCTGTACCAGCACATCCTGTGGTTCTTCGGCCACCCAGAAGTTTACATTGTTATCCTTCCGGGCTTCGGCATCATCAGCCACGTAATCGCGACATTCGCACGTAAGCCGATCTTCGGTTACCTGCCGATGGTATGGGCGATCATTGCGATTGGTGCTCTGGGCTTCGTCGTATGGGCGCACCACATGTACACAGTTGGCATGTCGCTGCAGCAGCAGTCCTACTTCATGCTGGCAACTATGGTTATCGCGGTACCGACAGGTGTTAAGATCTTCTCGTGGATCGCCACAATGTGGGGCGGCTCGATCGAGTTCAAAACACCGATGCTGTGGGCCTTCGGCTTCCTGTTCCTGTTCACCGTTGGTGGCGTTACAGGCATCGTACTGTCGCAGGCTGGTATCGACCGCGCCTACCACGACACATACTATGTGGTTGCACACTTCCACTACGTAATGTCGCTGGGTGCTGTTTTCGCCATCTTCGCGGGTATCTACTTCTACCTGCCGAAAATGACAGGCCGCATGTACCCCGAGTGGGCTGGTCAGCTGCACTTCTGGGCGTTCTTCATCGGTGCGAACCTGACGTTCTTCCCGCAGCACTTCCTGGGTCGTCAGGGCATGCCGCGTCGTTACATCGACTATCCTGAGGCATTCGCCACATGGAACTATGTATCGAGCATCGGCGCATTCCTGTCCTTCGCTTCGTTCATCTTCTTCTTCGGCGTGATTTTCTACTCGGTCTTCGCCGGCCGTAAGGAAACACGGAACAACCCGTGGAACGAATACGCGGATACGCTGGAATGGACCCTGCCTTCCCCGCCGCCCGAGCACACGTTCGAGCAGCTTCCGAAGCAGGAAGACTGGGACAAAGGCCACGCGCACTAAGCGCCTGACCTGACCAAAAGAAAGCCCCGCAGTTTTGCGGGGCTTTTTCTTTGCAGGTGTGCAAAAAACTACGTCGTCTGAGACACCTTGCCTCTGGCCTTGGACGCCCAAAAGATTACTTTCGCGACATGCCTTACTCTTGGTCTGAAAACACAGCTTCACATCCCGCGCAGGAACTTCGGCTTTGGCCGCACCAGTCCCTGCCACCCAAGGGTTTTGCCGCGTTCATTCTGACCACCTATCTGCTGTTCACAGTCCCGCTTTATGGACTGTTGGGGACCAAGTTGCTGTGGGGGCTTTTGCCGTTTCTGCTGATCACTTTGGCAGGGGTCTACTATGCCCTCAGGCGCAATGATCGCGACCGACAAATCCTTGAGGTTTTGACCATCACGCCAGACAACACCCATCTTCTTCACCGGTCCGCAAAGGGCGCTGAACAGGAATGGGACTGCAATACCTACTGGGCGCGGGTCGCGCTTTATCCCAAAGAAGGCCCCGTGCCGAATTACATCACGTTGTCAGGCTCTGGCCGCGAGGTGGAAATCGGCTCTTTTCTGACAGAAGAAGAGCGTTTGACGCTTTATGCAGAGTTGAACGACCGGTTGCGGCAAGCTACACGCCAGTAATGGCACAAGTCCCTGCAACACCAAAATTCCAACGCGTTAAAACGCTTATGAAGGCCCGCTTGGGTGATCCATCAAGCGTGGCGAAAACGGATGGGTTGCAGGCGTCGGAAATCGCCGCGTTGAACTTGCGTGCGGCTCTTGCAGACCAGGCCAGCCAGCCACTGGCTAAACAGGTCATTTTTCTGATCCCTCTGGTATCGCCAAAGGATGTGACCGACTGGGACGCTGTCACGGGACGTCTGAACCGAACGCTGCAAAGCTTTCTGGACCAGACCAATCCGAATTGGCGCGCTGTTGTCTGCTGTCAGGAACAGCCCCCCCTGCCCGACGATCCGCGCATCAGCTACCTACCCTTCGGTGAACCGTTCGAAGGCAACGACAAATGGCGCAAGCTGCATCACCTTGCCGACAGCCTGAACGCCGCGAACGATCCGGCCGGATACGTCATGAGCTTTGATGCCGATGACCTGCTGCACAAAGGTGCGGTCGATCACATGCTGTGCACTCAGGCCAGGGGCGGCTATCTGGTCGAACAAGGGTTCGTGCGCGACGTAGCTGCGGGCGACATCGCACTTGCGGGACGTCCGACGCTTGCGCTGCCCCTTCGGAAACCATTCTGGAAGCTTTGCGGGTCCTGCGTGGCCTTGCGGTATGATCCTGAAATCGCGGAAAGCGCACCGTTCATTCAGGCAATGACACAGCACGAACATCGCATGTTCCCCTATCTTGCCAAACTGGCCGGACTGCCGCTGACTGCGTTGTCGGAACCAATGGTGCTGTATGAGCTGAACCACGGCGAAAACTTTGGCGAGCGTCGCGGGCGCGTCAGCTTTAAGACGCGCTTTGTGCAGCGGTTCAAAATTTCTGACCAACGCACACTTTCCGGACTCGATCAGAACTTTCCGAGCTGACGGCGCACTTAACTGCGCGCGCCTTCCAACGAACAGCGCGCAAATAAAAAAGGCCGCTTCAAAGCGGCCCTTTCTTTATCTCTTTTTCAGCAACTCAGGCAGAAAGACGGTCTTTGACCATCGGGCCTACGGCACCGAAATCCATCTGACCGGTGTACTTGGATTTCAGAATACCCATCACACGACCCATGTCGCGGATTGATTCTGCCCCCACTTCGGCCACGGCCTCATCCAGTGCAGCGGCCACTTCGTCCTGAGACAGCCGACGCGGCAGGAATTCCTCGATCACGACGATCTCGGCCTCTTCGCGTTCAGCCAGATCAAGACGACCGCCTTCTTCATAAGTGCGGGCGCTTTCACGGCGCTGTTTGACCATTTTCCCAAGGATAGCGAGCACTTCGTCCTCACCTACCCCATTTTCTTTCCCCTCTGCACGAGCGGCAATATCGCGGTCTTTGATCGCGGCATTGATCAGTCTCACGGTCGACAAACGGGCGGCGTCTTTGTCTTTCATCGCCTGTTTCATCGCTGTGTTTATGCGCGTACGCAGATCCATTTGCGGTCTATCCCCAGTGATTTCGCAAAGCTTGCTTCTACTCAAAGCATATCCATAGCGCAATACAAAGCGCCGCAACGTCAAACCGTATTAAAAATGCTGTGAATCAGGCCAACAGGTGGCCTTGACCCTATGGGCTACGACTCTTAGGTAAGGCGCAATTTGGCCTTTGACAGGAGTCGCGCCATGACGCTTGCCCAACCGAAAAAACCCACCGCTTGCCTCGCCCTTGCTGATGGCACGATCTTTTACGGAGAGGGCTTTGGCGCCGAAGGCGATACCGTCGCCGAGCTGTGCTTTAACACAGCCATGACCGGTTATCAGGAAATCATGACAGACCCGTCCTACGCAGGCCAGATCGTGACTTTCACTTTCCCGCACATCGGCAACACCGGCGTGAACCCCGAAGACGACGAAACCGGTGATCCGGTGGCTGCGGGTATGGTTGTTAAATGGATGCCCACACAGTCGTCCAACTGGCGTGCAGTGTCGGAGCTGTCCGATTGGCTCTCCAGCCGTGGTCGCATCGCGATCGGTGGTGTTGATACACGCCGCCTGACCCGCGCGATCCGCCAGCAAGGGGCCCCCCACGTAGCCCTGTCGCACCGTGCCGATGGCGAGTTCGACATCGACGCACTGGTTCAGAAAGCACGCGCCTTCGAAGGTCTGTCCGGTCTTGATCTGGCCAAAGACGTGACTTGCGCGCAAAGCTATCGCTGGGATGAAATGCGTTGGGCTTGGCCCGAGGGCTACACACGTCAGACCCACGCCAAGCACAAGGTCGTCGCCATCGACTATGGCGCAAAACGCAACATCCTGCGCTGCTTGGCATCTGCCGGCTGTGACGTGACCGTTCTTCCAGCGACGGCAACAGCAGAAGACGTGCTGGCACTGAACCCTGATGGCGTGTTCCTGTCGAACGGTCCGGGCGATCCGGCGGCAACAGGCAAGTATGCCGTGCCGATGATTCGGGGCGTTCTGGAAAAGGACCTGCCTGTCTTCGGCATTTGCCTTGGTCACCAGATGCTCGCGCTCGCGCTAGGTGCGAAGACGGTCAAGATGAACCACGGCCACCACGGTGCGAACCACCCCGTTAAGGAAATCGGCACGGGTAAGGTCGAAATCACGTCGATGAACCACGGTTTCGCGGTGGACAGCCAGACTTTGCCGGAAGGTGTCGAAGAAACGCATGTGTCGTTGTTCGACGGATCGAACTGTGGACTGCGCATCAAAGACAAGCCTGTCTTCTCGGTTCAGCACCACCCCGAAGCCAGCCCCGGCCCGCAGGACAGCTTCTATCTGTTCGAGCGTTTTGCCGACGCTATGGCAAAAGCGACCTAAATCTTTCTCGCCGGTTAACGCACCGTTAAACACTTTCCCGTCTTCTGCCGCAAAGCGGTATGGAGACGGCAATGTCTGTCGATCAGTTTGACCAGACACCAAATGCGCGTGACTTTGTTGCTGACAAAGGCCGGCGACAACGCCGTCCTTTCAGCAAGGTTCTGATCGAAAACGGCGCGGTCCCCAAAACCAAAGTTCTGGACGCCATGGTCACCGCGCGTGATTGCGGGGTCACGCTTGATCGTGTCGCGGTTGCCGAAAACCTTGCGACGTCGAAAAAGGTTCTTGGCTTAACGGCTAAGAATTTTGGGATCAAACCCCTTGATACAAAGGCATTTCCCGCCGATCCGGCCGTCGGCGGCCTGCTCAGCCCCGAAACGTGCCTGACACTGGGCGTCGTCCCTTGGGCATATCAAGACGGCCTTTTGATTGTCGCGGCCAGCAGTCCCTTTGGCTATGATGCGTGCCGACCCTTACTGGAAAAAAAGGGAATCGCGCCTGCGATGGCTCTTGCCAGCGAAGAAGATATCGAAGGTCTAATAATTCGACGTCATGGGGCGGCATTGGCCGAACGCGCCGAAACGCGCGTTCCACAAGACCTGAGTTGCCGCGATTTTGCGATGACATCCCCGCTGTCTATGGCCGTCGCATCCGCTTTTGCCTGCCTGAACATTCTCGCGCTGTTTCTTTATCCGCAGCTTTATTTTGCGTCCCTCGTCAGTATCGCCGTCGGCGCTCTGGCCGTCACGCAAGTGTTCCGGATCATCGTCGCGCTGAAATCGCCGAAGTTTCAGCACGAAACCGCGCCACGCCGATTGGGCAAACGTCCGGTCGTGTCTGTACTTGTCCCCTTGTTC
Organism: Thalassococcus sp.; assembly: GCF_982780845.1. Classification (NCBI taxonomy): domain Bacteria; kingdom Pseudomonadati; phylum Pseudomonadota; class Alphaproteobacteria; order Rhodobacterales; family Roseobacteraceae; genus Thalassococcus; species Thalassococcus sp. Next base: position 23,930 of record NZ_CEYADA010000015.1, on the reverse strand, counting down.
GACGAAGACGCCATCGCGAATTCCTTGGTCAACCGCCTGAAGCGGCTGGATTACCCAAAGGCCTGCCTAGATGTGCTTCTGATATTGGAGAAATCCGACCAGAAAACCCACGATATGCTGGCACAAAGCGATTTGCCCGGTTGGATGCGGATCGTGACGGTTCCTGAAGGCACGGTTCAGACAAAACCCAGAGCGTTGAACTATGCCCTCAACTTCGCACGCGGTGAGATCATTGGCGTCCTTGATGCAGAAGACGCCCCCGCCGCGGATCAGATAACCCGTATCGTTGACAGATTTGCCCGAAGTCCACCCGAAGTGGCCTGCCTGCAAGGTATTCTGGATTACTATAACCCAACGGCAAACTGGCTCTCTCGTTGCTTTACCATCGAATACGCAACGTGGTTCAGGCTGCTTTTACCGGGGGTGGCCAGCGCAGGGTTTGCAGTGCCACTTGGGGGAACAACAGTCTACTTCCGTCGCGCCGCGTTGGAACATGTCGGATGTTGGGACGCCCATAATGTCACGGAAGATGCGGATTTGGGTATCCGATTGGCCCGTTTCGGCTACCGGACCGAGATGGTTGGCACCGTCACTTTGGAAGAAGCGAACAACAGGCCTTGGCCATGGATCAAACAACGTTCGCGCTGGTTGAAAGGATATTTGCAAACCTGGCTGGTCCATTCGCGAAATCCCAAACGCCTTTTGCGGGAACTGGGGCTTAAGCGGTTTCTGGGGTTCCACGCGTTGTTCTTGTGCTCGTCACTGCAGTTTTTGCTAATTCCGGTGCTGTGGTCATTCTGGCTGGTGGTCGCGGGGTTGCCTCACCCACTGGACGGCTTTCTGACGCCGGACGTGCGATACGGGCTCACTGCTTTGTTCCTGAGTTCCGAGGCCCTATCCGTCACAATCGGGGCGTTCGCCTTGGCCAGATCCCCCCACAAGACGCTGATGCCTTGGGTTCCGTCGCTGCTTCTGTATTTCCCGCTGGGATGTATCGCCGCTTACAAAGCGCTGTGGGAGTTGGTCAGAAAACCTTTTTTCTGGGACAAGACAGCACACGGCACGTCCCTGCCCCAGTCAGATACCCACGTTTAGAAATCAATCGCCAGACTTCAGCGAATCCAGCTTCAGACGCGTCACGAAAGCAACCGAGATATGATCGCGCAGCGCTTTGTAGGCGGCGTGTTCATCACGGCGCGAAATCGCATCCACGATGGCCGCATGTTCGCCAAGAGCAACCTCACCCCGACCTTGGGCTGCCAGCGACGTGGTCGCCATCAACGCCATCGAGCGATGTACCAGATCCAACTGTTGCACCAAAAAGCGGTTATGAGACGCCAGATGGATCTGTTTATGGAAGCGGCGGTTCGCCCGCGCGAGCGCTTGAGGCTCGTCAATCAGCTTACGATCTTCGTCGACCATGCCCTGTAGGACCTGAATTTCTTCCTCGGTCGCGTGGCGCGCAGCAAGACGGGCGGCCAGCCCCTCAAGCTCGGTCCGCACAGCGTATAGTTCGGACATCTGGTTGTGATCCAAAGACGCCACAATCAACGATCGACCGTCCCGCGCCAGTAGCGATTGCGTCTCAAGCCGCTGCAACGCTTCACGGATCGGGGTGCGCGATACGCCGAATCTTTCGGCCAGATCACTTTCGACCAGCCGGTCTCCCGGGCGATAGATTCCCGTATCAATCGCATCAAGAATAAGCGAGTAAGCGTCTTTTTGTTGTACACGCGTCTGCGACATACGGGTCTCCTCCGAAGTATCCGTGGACAATAGGACTGGTTTCCTTACGTTTTCAAGCGCGGCCATTGTATCGTTTCGCCGCACCGGATAGCGTCCGCGTCACGATGAAAGACACATTTTCCCATGTTCGCCATTGGGTGTTCGATCTGGACAACACCCTCTACCCCCCAGAAATGCGGCTTTTCGACCAGATCGAAAAGCGGATGACGTCCTATGTTATGAACAGTCTGAACGTCACCGCGGATCAGGCGCAGGACCTTCGGGTGAGCTATTGGAAGACATACGGCACCACGCTTGCCGGGCTGATGGCCAACCATGATCTTGATCCGGTTCCCTTTCTGGAAGACGTGCATGACATTTCATTCGACGTACTTTCGCCGGATGCAGAACTGCGTGCCCAGATTGCGGCGCTGCCCGGCCGCAAGATTATTTACACGAACGGCACCCGCCCCTACGCCGAACGCGTGATTGAGGCACGCGGGCTGGATGGCCTGTTCGAGGCGATCTATGGCGTCGAACACGCAGGCTATGCGCCCAAGCCCGAACGCAGCGCTTTTGAAAAAGTGTTTGCGCTGGACGGTACCGACACCACTACAGCCGCCATGTTCGAAGACGATGTGCGCAATCTGGAAGTGCCGCATGCGATGGGCATGAAAACCGTGTTGGTTGCCGAAGAAGCAACGGATCACGATCATATCCACCACCACACCGATAATCTGGCGGCGTTTCTGTCTAAACTGGTGTGACAGCTGCGACGCTTTTGCAGTGGTGAAACGCGCCCCGACGACCTAGATGAAGCCTATGACACAGAACGCGCTCAGTTTTGATATCGTAATCTCGGGCGGTGGCATTGCCGGCCTGACGGCAGCTGCGGCTTTTGGCAAAGCAGGCTTTTCGGTGCTATGCGTCGATCCTGCGTCACCGATTACCACGCGCGATGCAGATGGCGCGGATTTGCGATCGACGGCTTTTCTACAACCCGCCCGCGACTTTCTGAACGACATCGGGCTATGGCCCGTGCTGGCCCCCTATGCCACCCCGCTGCAAACAATGCGCATCGTGGATGCAGGTGGCGAAGTTGCCGAACCTCGCGTGACGAAAGATTTCGATGCGGCGGACATTTCCGAGGACCCTTTCGGTTGGAACCTGCCGAACTGGCTTTTGCGTCGCGAAATCTCGGCCGTTTTGAACGACCTTCCCAATGTTGAATTCCGCCCCGGTGTAAAGGCTGAAACCCTGTTTACACGCACCGCTCAGGCTCGTGTCGGGTTGAGCGACGGAACCAAGGTTTTCGCCAAACTGGTCATTGCAGCAGACGGTCGCAATTCGCCGATGCGGGACGCTGCAGGCATTGGTGTTCAGACGACCCGCTTCGGGCAGAAAGCATTGGCCTTTGCCGTCACGCACAGCCTACCCCACCGGTTCGTGTCGACGGAAATTCATCGAACTGGCGGGCCGTTTACGTTAGTGCCTCTGCCCGATTTTGACGGCAAACCTTCCTCGGCCATCGTCTGGATGGAAGACGCCGCCAAAGCCGACGCGTTGATGGCATTGGATGAAGCCGCGTTCGAGGCCGCGATGAACGAACGGTCGTGCGAATTGTACGGTCCTTTGAAACTGGCGTCCAAGCGCACAATCTGGCCGATCATCGCGCAAAAGGCAGATAGCTTGATTGCAGAACGTCTGGCCGTCGTCGCTGAAGCCGCCCATGTGGTGCCGCCCATCGGCGCGCAGGGCCTGAATATGAGCCTCAAAGACATCGCGACATTGCTTGATCGGGCGACCAAACATCCAGAACAGCTTGGGGACCAGCCGATGCTGGATGCCTACCAAAAGGCCCGCTATGGCGATGTAAAGCTACGTGTTGCCGGTATCACTGCGTTGAACCGGACATCTATGGCATCGGACCAAACGCTGCGCGATTTGCGTGCCAAGGGGATCGACCTGCTGCACGGCATCGGCCCGGTCCGCCACGGTCTGATGAAACTGGGTCTCGGGGCGAAATAGCCCTGTTCAGTGATAGGTAAATTCACCGACAACGTTGCGCCATTCACCGGATGACAGCAGTTTTCTGTGCGTGAATTTCACCGAATGCAGCGGGCCTTCGATCTCGTCTTGCCAGAACTCGATGAACCGGAACAGCTTGGGATGATCCGGTGCCAGATCGTAGTCTTGCCAGATGAAACTATTCAGAACGTGCTGGTAATCGGGAATCCGGTAAAAGATTTCCGCAGTGGTCAGACCATAGCCTTTCAGCATCATTTCGGTTTCGCTGATTTCCATACTCAACCTCCAATTTTTTTCTGATATGTTCAGGTTTGAAAATTTAGCAACTTCTGTCAACAAAAACAGCATGTTAGCACTCTGACAGAATGGCTGCCGAAAAATCGCACTGATCCATACGTTGCACCCCATATCCTGCCTCTGCTATGATATGAGCCAACAACATATAGAATAACGACAGGCGGACAAAAAAAGTGACCGACCGGCCAGAAACCCCTGAAAACGAAGAAGAAAAACGGCCCGAACGCCCCGCGTATGATGGCCCTGCGGTCTCCATCGAACATGAGATGAAGACTTCGTACCTCGATTACGCCATGAGCGTGATCGTCAGCCGTGCGATTCCCGATCTTCGGGACGGTCTGAAACCGGTGCACCGCCGCATCCTTTATGCGATGCATGAAACGGGTAACAGCCACGACAAATCGTATCGCAAATCAGCCCGTCCTGTGGGCGACGTCATGGGTAAATACCACCCCCACGGCGACAGCGCGATCTATGACGCGCTGGTCCGTATGGCGCAGGATTTCTCGATGTCCCTGCCGCTTTTGGATGGTCAGGGCAACTTCGGTTCGATGGACGGCGATAACGCGGCCGCCATGCGTTACACCGAGGTCCGCATGGACAAACCGGCGGCTTACCTACTGAACGATATCGGCATGGAAACCGTCGATTTCCAAGACAACTACGACGGCAAGGATCAGGAACCCACTGTTCTGCCTGCCCGCTTCCCGAACATGCTAGTCAACGGTGCCGGTGGTATCGCGGTTGGTATGGCGACCAACATTCCGCCGCATAACCTTGGTGAAGTGGTTGATGCCTGCCTTGCGCTGATCGAAAACCCCGATCTGACGTCCGAGCAGTTGATCCATTATGTGCCGGGCCCCGATTTCCCAACAGGTGGCATCATGCTGGGCCGCTCGGGCGCGCACAAAGCGTACCTTGAGGGTCGTGGATCGGTAATCATTCGGTCGAAAACGCGGGTTGAAGAGATCCGCAAAGACCGATGGGCGATTGTCATCGACGAAATTCCCTATCAGGTGAACAAGGCATCGATGATCGAAAAGATCGCCGAAGCCGCCCGCGAAAAACGGATCGAAGGCATCGCCCACGTTCAGGATGAATCCGACCGTAACGGTGTGCGTGTTGTCGTTGAACTGAAGCGTGATGCCACGGCCGAGGTCGTGCTTAACCAGTTGTTCCGCTACACGCCGATGCAGACATCGTTCGGCTGTAACATGCTGGCCCTGAACGGCGGTCGCCCGGAACAGCTTACTCTGCGCAAGTTCCTGACATCCTTCATTGATTTCCGTGAAGACGTCGTTGCCCGCCGCACCGCGTACCTGCTGCGCAAAGCACGTGAACGCAGCCACATCCTGTGTGGTTTGGCGGTTGCCGTCACCAACGTTGATGAAGTCGTCGCCACAATCCGCAGCTCGGCCGACGCCGCCGAGGCGCGTGAAAAGCTGATGACGCGTCGTTGGCCCGCGCAGGACATCGCGGATTACATCCGCCTGATCGATGATCCGACCCACACGATGAATGACGACGGAACGTACAACCTGTCGGAAACTCAGGCGCGTGCGATCCTTGAACTGCGTCTGCAGCGCCTGACACAGCTGGGTGTGAAAGAAGTCACCGACGAGCTGGAAGAACTGGCCTCCAAGATCAAGGAATACCTTGAAATTCTTGGATCCCGCGACCGTATCATGGGCATCATTTCGGACGAACTGACCGAAGTGAAAGACCTGTTCGCCGTGCCCCGCCGCACCGAGATAGTCGAATGGTCGGGCGATATGGTCGACGAAGACCTGATCGAACAGGAAGACATGGTCGTGACCGTCACGCAGACCGGCTACATCAAGCGCACGCCGCTGGCCGACTTCCGCGCGCAGCGTCGTGGCGGCAAAGGTCTGTCCGGCATGGCGACCAAAGATGACGACGTGGTCACCACTCTGTTCGTCGCCAACACACATACGCAGCTGTTGTTCTTCACCACCGAAGGCATGGTCTACAAGCTCAAGACATGGCGTCTGCCCCAAGGGTCGCGCACGTCCAAGGGCAAGGCGATCATCAACATCCTGCCCATTCCGCAGGGTGTTTCGATTGCCGCCATCATGCCGGTTGATCGGGCCGAGGATGAATGGGACCAGCTGCAGATCGTCTTTGCAACCTCTGCCGGTACGGTTCGCCGCAACGCGCTGTCTGACTTCACCAACGTGAAGTCGAACGGCAAGATCGCGATGAAGTTCGAAGACGACAACGCCGATACCCGCCTGATCAATGCGCGCATCTGTTCGGAAGACGATGACGTGATGCTGGTCACTGCGAAGGGCCGTGCGATCCGCTTCCGCTCTACCGATGTGCGCGTGTTCAACTCGCGTGCGTCCGTTGGTGTCCGCGGCATCAACCTGAAAGACGGTGATGAGGTCGTCTCGATGTCCGTCATCCGTCACTTCGAGGCCAGCCCGGAAGAACGTGCTGCTTACCTCAAGATGCGTCGCGCGGTTGCCGGCTTGGCTGACGATGCCGAGGGCGATGAAGATGATGTCGCACCCGGCCTGATCACACAGGAACGCTATGCTGAAATGTCGGCCGCTGAAAACCTGATCCTGACAATCACGTCGTTGGGTGCTGGTAAACTCAGCTCGTCGCACGACTACCCTGTCCGCGGACGTGGTGGTCAGGGTGTGACAGCGATGGACAAAGCCATGCGTGGCGGTCCGCTGGTGGCCTGCTTCCCTGTCGAGATGGGCGATCAGATCATGCTCGCGACTTCCAAGGGTCAGTCCATTCGCGTGCCTGTTGATGGCATCAGCTTCCGTTCCCGCAGCGCAGGTGGCGTGCGCGTGTTCAACACCGGCAAAGGTGAAGAGGTCGTCAGTGTCGCATGGATTGCGGAACAGGACGAAGAGGATGTGATCGACGGTGAAGCCACCGAAATCACGCCTGAAACACCCGAAGGCGGCGAAGAAAACTGACCTTTTGATCAAATAAATCGAACGTTTTTGAAAACGCGCCTTGCATATTTGCAACGGCGCGTTTTCTATACGCAGCGCCGACCTGCCCCTTTTCCAAGCAGTCGGAACTCAGACTAGACGTGGTGGACTTATGATTAACTGGGATGATCTTCGGTTTTTGGTGGCTCTTTCGAAAACCGGAACGATGACCGCAGCGGCCAAATCTCTCGGGACGAATACAGCAACAGTGTCGCGACGTATCGAGCGGTTGTCAGGCCATTTGGGAACCACCGCCTTTATCAAAACACCGGATGGCTGGCAGCCGTCAGGCGCGATCCGCCCGATCATCGATCTTGCGCAGGATTTTGATGGTGCCCTTCGGTCGCTGTTGAACGAACCGTCCATCCGGCGCGGTGCCGAAGATATCCGCGTCAGCATCGGCTGCATTCCGGTCATCAACTCGCGCGTTCTTTTTCCAGGTCTCAAGAAATATTCGAAGGATCTCGAAGGCTTATCGCTTGTTTTTCATGACCGCGCGCAACGTGAAGGTCTGGGTGACAACGATCTGGTCATCACGCCCGGCGCACCGGATCACGGGCGGGTCATCACCCGAAAAGCAGGTGTACTGAGCTTCCGACTGTACAAGATCAAGGATATGCCCGACCCACAGGATTGGATCGGTCTGGTCGAAAGCTTTGACGCCATCGACATCATGCGGGCTGGTTTCGATCTGTACCGCCGCCCGCCCAAAGTGCGCGTGGAAAACTTTGATGCCATCTATCAGCTGATGAACGCCACCGGCTATTGCGCGCCGCTGCCTACGATCATCGGCGATGCGGATGATCGGCTAGGGCCGGTAAGCGCGACCTTGCCCGAAGCAAAAATGGACATGTGGATGTCCTACCATGAAACCCGCCGCAATGATCCGGCAATGCGGCAGGTCGTGGATTGGATCCTCAAATGCTTTGAGGACCTGACACCTTAAAGATCGTAAATCTCGCCGAATTTGGCTTCCAGATAGTCCATCAAAGGTGCCTCTGACGGTTCAGCCCCAGTGGCTTTGGCGATCAGGTCAGTGGGTTTGTAAAGCCCACCGTGCTGCTGCACGTTTTCCTGCAGCCACGCCGTCGCCGCAGTGGTATCGCCCTTTGCCAGATCCGTATCGAGATCGGGCAATGCACCCCTCATCGCCACGTTTAGGCAGCCCGCATAAAGGTTGCCCAACGAATAGGTCGGGAAATAACCGAACAGGCCGACGGACCAGTGCACATCCTGCAGCACGCCGTTCGATGCCTTGTCGACCTTATAACCAAACGCCTGTTCGAACCGCGTATTCCACGCCTCTTCAAGGTCGGCCACGTCCAGCTTGCCCTCCATCAGGTCTTTTTCCAGACCAAAGCGCAGCAAAACGTGCAGGTTATACTGGATTTCGTCCGCTTCCGTCCGGATGTAGCCTTTGTGGACCTTATTCACAGTCGCGTAGAATTCATCTTGGTTGGCGATGCCGAAATCACCAAAGGCCTCTTTCATCTCGCCAAAGAGCCACGATGTAAACGCACGCCCACGACCGATCTGGTTTTCGTAGATGCGGCTCTGGCTTTCGTGAACGCCCATCGACACACCACTGCCCAAAGGCGTGAACATATAATCGTCGTCGATGTTCTGCTCATAGCAGGCGTGGCCGACTTCATGGATGGTTGAATAAAAGCAGTTGAACGGGTCAATCTCGCTGGTGCGCGTGGTGATCCGCACGTCCATGCCGCTACCGGATGAAAACGGGTGCACAGCCTTATCAACGCGACCGCGCGACATGTCATAGCCAAAGGTTTTAGCCAGTTGCCGCGTCAGCTTCATCTGCTTGGCTTCATCAAATGTGCCCGTGACGTTCTTGGGTTCGGGTTTGCCCAACACCTTGTCACGCAGGGCAATCAGGCGCGGCTCCATCGAGTTGAACATCGCGGCGATCTGGTCGCCTGTCGCGTCGGGCTCATAGTCGTCCAGCAACGCGTCATACAAGTTGCCCTTACTCAGCGCCGCGGCCTCTTCCCGTTTCAGCGAAACGATTTCTTCCAGCGTGGGCGCAAAAGAGGCGAAATCGTCCTTTGACCGTGCCTCGGCCCAGATGCCTTGTGCCATGCTGGTTTTGCGGGCCAGTTCCGACGCCAGTTTGGCGGGAATAGCGGTATTGCGCAGGTACGATTTGCGGATGTGCCGCAGGTTTGCCTGCCCCACTTGATCGAGCGATGCATCATCAATGGCAGCAAGCCAGTCGCCCAAACGCGGGTCCGTGCGACGGGCGTGCAGCACATGCTCCATCGCGGCCATTTCCTCGGCCCGCTGCGGGGCTGCACCCCGTGGCATCATGGTTTCCTGATCCCAGCCCAAGCGGCCAGCGATTTGCCCCAGCGCACCGGTTTCGCGCTGGAACGCCATCAAGTCGTCATATGCGTTGGTCATGCGGCCCCCCTGACCGACTGGAAGCGCGGGTACTGCGCGCCGAAACGGGCACGAATGATCAGCACCCACAAAAGAACTGCGCCCAACTGGTGCACAATCGCGATGTGCAGCGGCGAGCTGTAGATCACGGTGACGATCCCCAGAACCATTTGCAACGTCATCATCGCCATCACCGCATTGAAACGGAAGCGCGTGTCGGCGTTGGGCGATTTGCGTGCACGGCGCCAGACAATCACACCGAAGATAAACAGCGCATACCCTGTCATGCGGTGGATGAACTGCACCAGACCATCGTTTTCAAAGAAGTTGCGCCATACAGGCTCGATCTCGAACGGGGTTGGCGGGATGAACGCGCCGCCCATCAGCGGCCAGTCGGTGTAGTTGCGCCCCGCATCAATACCGGCAACCAAAGCGCCGATCAGGATTTGCAGGAAGGCAAAGTGCATCATGCCTGTGCCCATGGAAAACAGCTTAGCCTCGCGGTTGCGACGCGCTTGGAACAGATCGCGCTGATCGTGCCCCAGCATGAACACGTACCACGCGATAAACCCGAGGATCACGAACGCCAGGCCAAGGTGCGTGGCCAGACGGTAGCTGGCGACATCCAGCATCTCGCCGGATAGGCCCGAAGACACCATCCACCATCCAATCGCGCCCTGCAGACCGCCCAACGCGCCCAACAGCAACAGGCGACCAGTCCAACCGGTCGGGATGTTTTTGGTCACGAGGAAGCCAAAGAAACCAACGGCCCACACCAGACCGATCACACGGCCCAGCTGACGATGGCCCCATTCCCACCAGTAGATAAACTGGAACTCGGAAAGGCTCATGCCCTTGTTTTGCAACTGGTATTCAGGGATCTGCCGGTATTTGTCGAATTCGACCTGCCAGGCTGCCTCGGACATCGGCGGCAGTGCGCCGGTGATCGGGGCCCATTCGGTGATCGACAGGCCGGAATCTGTCAGGCGGGTCAAACCACCGACGAAGATCATGGCCATCACCATGGCAAACAGCACCATCAACCAGATGCGGATCGCACCGCGTGCGCCACCCCTGCCCTGATCGATCATACCACCTTGGGGCGCTGCGGGTTTGGCAGTTTCACTGCCGACTTCTTCGAAAAGCTTTCGCTGACCGCTCATGTAAACTCTCCTTGATCGAAGCAGACAGTAGGTCTCGGGGCCCTGTCCTTCAACGCCCGCCTTTTTCTTTCCACCGAACAATTTGCCGCAGGACACCGTGCAGGGTTTGAACATCCGCGCGTGTCAGGGGCATCCGGCTCCAGAGATTGCGCAGGTTCAGCTTCATGCTGTCCGCTTTATGCTCGGGAAAGAAGAAACCGGCCTCGTCCATCCGGTCTTCGTAATGATCCGCCAAAGCCGCCACTTCCTGCTGGTTCGCCCAGACAGCACCCGCCATTTCGGTGGTCTCGCCCACGATCTCGGTCGTTTGGCGGCGCCATTCATAACCGGTCAGCAACACGCATTGACCAAGGTTCAGTGAAGGAAACTCGGGGTTCACCGGAACGGTGATGATGCCATTTGCCTGAACGATGTCTTCGTTTTCCAGACCCGCACGTTCGGGGCCAAACAAAACGGCAACCTTTTCGCCCTTCGCCACCCGTTCGCGCACGACCTTCATCGCCTGCTCCGGGCTATAAACCGGCTTGGTCAGGTCGCGGCTGCGGGCGGTGGTTGCCAGGACAAAGGTACAATCCTCGATCGCGTCGCGCGTGCTTTCATAAAGCTGGGCTTCATCCAGAAGACGGCCCGCGCCGGACGCCATTGCAACGGCCTTTTCGTTGGGCCAGCCATCACGCGGGGCCACAACGCGCATCCGGTCCAGACCGAAATTCCACATGGCGCGAGCCGCCGCGCCGATGTTTTCACCCATTTGCGGGCGAACCAGCACGAAACAGGGTTGAGGCGTGTCGCTGGGCATCTTTTTATCCTGCAGTCAAACTTGCCCTGCTCATACGCCCTAGCGGCGCATGCCACAAGCAAACAGCCCAAGTTTCAAAGGCCAAATCGCATCGTCGTGGCGGGGCAGAATTTCGATGCACGCAACGAAAGACCGATGAAATGGCCACAACACCGGATGGTCAAATCGGTTTAGCTTGTTTAATACGGTGCAAAGCTTTGAAGGGGCACGCGAAATGGCCGATAAAGAAGAGCCGCAGCTGTATCTGATCACACCGCCAGAACTGGACCTGTCCACGTTCTCAGAAAAATTGAAATCCGTGCTGGATGCGACGGAAATCGCCTGTCTGCGCCTGAGCCTTGCAACGCGGGACGAAGACAAAATCCTGCGCGCGGCCGACGCAGTTCGTGAAATCGCGCACAGCTACGATGTGGCGACAGTGATCGATACGCATGTCGTGCTGGCCCAGCGTCTGGGTCTGGACGGTGTGCACCTGACAGATGGTGCGCGTTCAGTGCGCACGGCCCGCAAGGAACTTGGCGATGACGCGATTGTCGGAAGCTACTGCGCCCAGTCCCGCCATGACGGCATGAACGCGGGCGAAGCTGGTGCGGATTACGTCAGCTTCGGCCCTGTGTCGGAAACTGCGCTTGGTGATGGTGCCATGGCCGAATTCGAACTGTTCGAATGGTGGTCCAGCATGATTGAAGTGCCCGTTGTCGCCGAAGGTGGCCTGACGGCAGACATCGTGCGCCAACTGACCCCCGTTACAGACTTCTTTGGCATCGGAGAAGAAATCTGGGGCAACGAAGATCCCGTTGCAGCGCTGAAGGCGCTGACAGACGCGATGGCCGGGGCGTAGGGCCCTACTCGATTTTCAAATGATGAGCATCGCGCACCTGCGCCTCAAGGTGCTGCGCGATGGCCTTTCTGTCTGAAAACGCATTCACGCGCACTGGGTCGTGGTAAATTACCTCGACCTTGCCCTGACGCTTGGCCGACAGCGTTTTCAGCAGATGCGTGCCGAAATCCATATCGCCCCACCAGCCGTAAAACCGCGCATCCTGATCGTGGGGCGCGGAATAGATCACCGTGACGGCCTGAAGCTGGATTTCGTCCTTCAGCGGGTCTTCGAAAAACGATGCAAACAGCGTGGTTTTGAACGGCAAAACGCGTAGCCCGTCGGTCGATGTGCCTTCGGGAAAAAACAAAAGTTTATGCCCGTAATGAAGCCGCTCGGCGAACAGCGCGGTCTGGGCCTTCGCCTCACGCCGGTCACGGCGGATGAAAACAGTTCCGGTCGCCCGTGCAAGCCAGCCGATACCGGGCCAGCCTGCCACTTCGGACTTGGAGACGAAATAGATGTTCTTCAGCGAATTCAGAACAAAAATATCCAACCATGACGAATGGTTCGCGACAATCGCGCCATGATCCGTCATCTGCTGACCCCTGACGTGAACCGGCAAACGCATAATGCGCAGGGACAGCTTGCACACACCTTGCGTGATCCATGGCGTGACCGGTCGGCGCATCTTGAACACCGGACGTTCCACCAATCGTGTCAGCAACAACAACCCCAAACCGCCGAACACGACAGTTCCCATAACCGACCCGCGCACCGCAACCCGCGCCCAGCCAGCTGGTCCGATCCGAAGCTTTTCGGGCCGTTCTTCGTCATCCCACGTTTGGCTCATGTGGCGTCCTTGGTGTAAATGCCCTTTTGCCGCGCATTCAGGCGTTGGGTATCCATGATCAGGCAGACATCGGTGGTGTTAAACTGATGGTCAACGAAGGCCCCATCACCGACGGCTCCACCAAGGCGCAGGTAGGCTTTGATCAGCGCAGGCGTTTCCAGCACTGCGCGACGGCGGTCAACCTGATCCTCGGGCAAGACGTTCAAGCTTTGGTATTCCTTGGACCGCACACGCAAATCCTCGGACACCAGATGACGATGATGCAGATTGGATAAAGGATGTGCCAAAGCATCAATGTCGGTGCCATGAAAACTGGCTGTGCCAAACAGAATGTCGATATCGTGCTGGGTGACATAATCGGCCAGGGCCTGCCAAAGCACCATCATACCGGCCCCACCGCGATAATCCCTATGAAGGCAGGATCGACCAAGTTCCAATAACTTACGGCCAGATCTTAGCAATGGACCAAGGTCATACTCCGCATCCGAATAGAAGCGACCGATGTGTCGTGCCTGATCATCCCGCAAAAGCCGGTACACCCCGACAACCTGATCATCAGTGCGGCTTTCATCCAGCAAAAGCAGGTGGTCGAAATGCGGATCGAACGCGTCTCGTTCAAGGCCCGCGTCGTGATCCACCAGATCACCATCGCCGCCCAGTTCGCGCACAAACACATCATACCGCAACCTTTGCGCCGCCAGAAGATCGGCGTCGTCCCGCGCTAGGCGTGTCGTGAAACGAGGCGTCTGGCCCGTCATCGAGGTCCCCCTTTGATCCGTGCCGGTTCTAATGCGAAAGGGAATTCCGGCGCAACAGGCCGATTGCCGCTGATCCAGTGCCAAAACACTGCCTTACGTTTGGTCCCGCCGCCTTTGCCAGAGTTTGTTAACCTTTTGGTAACCTCTAAGGCACTAGCTGGGATCGAATACCGGCGTCAGGGTCACAAATCGCCCGTCGATCACGACTTTTCCCTCATCCGGGAAGTTGACTGTAATCCGCCCGCCGATGTTCGATTGAACTTGCCCTGTGCCCCATTGGGGCTGATCAGGGTGTCTGACAAGCATACCAGGCTCGAGAATGGCATTTAGATCACTAGACATTAAACAGCCCCTTCCGGAATTTGATGCCGGTTCGTCGGCGTCTCAGCCTACAGATAGCGCCGCGTTGGCCGCATTGGTAGGGTCGCGGTTGTGCCACGATCTAATTAGCCCTGTCGGAGCGATCCAGAACGGGATCGAATTGATCGGTCTGTCGCCAAGCCTTGATCCCGCGGGCGATGAAATGCGGCTGATGACGCACAGCGTTGAAAATGCCTCGGCCAAACTGAAATTCTTTCGCATCGCCTTTGGTCTGTCCTGCGACGAATCCCAAGTCAGCCGCCAATCGATTCAGGCCATTTTTGACGGTTTCACACGTGGCACACGAAAACAGGTTGAACTGGCCGGTACCGAAACGATGACCCGAACGCAGGCACAACTGGTGATGTTGGCCTTTCTTTGTCTGGAATCCGTCTTGCCGATGGGTGGCCGCATCGCCGTGATCATCGAACCGCGAGGCGCTGAATTAACCGTTCTAAACGGTCAGTTGGATGCTGAGCATCCTTTGTGGCAAGCCTTTGAAGGGCCGGTAGATCTGAAAACGCTTCAACCCGCCCATGTGCAATTTGCGCTGCTGCCTTTGCTTGCCGCAAAAGAAAACCGGCGCCCTCAATTGCTTGACGACGCCGGCGTGATTTCTTTGACGGTTTAGGATTACTTCCGAACGGTGCCGTCGCCTGTGACCAGATACTTAAAGCTGGTCAGCTGTTCGGCACCAACAGGGCCACGCGCATGCATTTTGCCTGTGGCGATGCCGATCTCTGCGCCCATGCCGAACTCACCACCATCCGCAAACTGGGTCGAGGCATTGCGCATCAAAATCGCGCTATCGACACGTTCGAAGAAACGGTTCGCGGTATCGTCGTTTTCGGTCAGAATACATTCCGTATGGGCCGAGCTGTATTTGCGAATGTGCTCGATCGCGGCATCCACATCATCCACGACCTTGGCCGCAATAATCCGGTCCAGATATTCACAGCCCCAGTCTGTATCCGTCGCTGCCACAGTGCCCGGCACCGATTGCAAAACGCCATCGGCGCGCACTTCGATCCCTGCATCCATCAGCGCGCGCAAAACGCCCTGCCCGATGGTGTCGACAACATCGCGGTGGATCAGCAGACACTCCGCAGCGCCACAGATGCCTGTGCGGCGTGTTTTGGCGTTCAGCACAACGTCCAGCGCTTTGATCGGATCGGCATCAACGTCGATATAGACGTGCACAATGCCCTCGAGGTGCGCAAAGACCGGCACCCGCGCCTCGCGCTGGACCAAACCGACAAGGCCCTTGCCGCCGCGCGGAACGATCACGTCGATGAAATCCGTCATTTTCAACATTTCCGACACCGCTGTTCTGTCGCGTGTGGGAACCAGTTGAATGGCAGCCTCGGGCAGGCCTGCAGCAACCAGCCCCTGCACTAGGCACTGGTGAATTAGACCCGAGGAATGAAAACTTTCTGAACCGCCCCGCAGAATAACCGCATTGCCCGCCTTCAGGCACAGCGCACCTGCATCGGCAGTCACGTTCGGACGGCTTTCATAGATCACGCCAATCACGCCCAATGGTGTACGGACGCGTTTGATGTTCAGGCCGGTGGGTTGATCCCATTCGGCAATCACAGCACCAACGGGATCGGTCTGGCCAGCAATTGCACGCAGACCGTCACAGATGGACTGGATACGGGCCTCATCCAACAGCAGACGGTCCATCATCGCATCGGACAGACCCTTTTCACGGCCATATTCAAGGTCTTTCGCATTGGCCACGATGATCTCGGCGCGGCGTTCCCAGACGATGTCGGCGGCTGTCGACAGCGCTTTTTCCTTGGCCTCGGATGGGGCAAAGGCCAACTCCGCCGCGGCCGCTTTGGCGCGCGCACCGATATCCTGCATCATGGCATGAATTTCGATCTGTTCGGTCATGTCTTTGCCCTATCTTCTGGTTTCAAATTACCGGCGCTTACAGCGCCATGTCGTCACGGTGCACAAGAACCGCACGGCCCTCATACCCCAAAACACCTGCGATTTCATCCGATCGGCGGCCTTTAATGGCGCGCGCCTCGGTGGATGTATACCGGCAGAGCCCCTGTCCCAAATCACGACCTTCGCGATCGCGGATCACAATCGGGTCACCTCGTCCGAACGTGCCCGAGATCGCCGTGATGCCCGCAGGCAAAAGCGACTTGCCCGCGGTCAACGCTTTGGCCGCGCCATCGTCGACCGTGACAATGCCACGGGGTTTCATCGAAGCAATCCAGCTTTTGCGCGCCGTCTGCGGGTCAATCGTCGGCTTGAACCACGTCGCCGACGCGCCATTTCCCAATGCGGTCAGCGGGTTAAGAACCGAACCTTCAGTGATCGCCATAGCACAACCTGCGGCCATTGCGGTCTTACCAGCCATCAGTTTGGTCTTCATTCCGCCCTTGGACAGACCCGAACCCGCATCACCTGCCATCGCCTCGATCTCGGGTGTGATCTTGTCGATGAAATCATATCGCTTGGCTGTCGGATCGGTGTTGGGGTTTGCCGAATAAAAACCGTCCACATCGGACAACAGGATCAACTGATCGGCGCCCACGGTCACAGCAACCTGCGCCGCCATCCGGTCGTTATCCCCATAACGAATTTCATCGGTCGCGACCGTGTCGTTTTCGTTCACAATCGGAACCGCGCCAAAACCAAGCAGCGTTTCCAAGGTGGCCCGAGAATTCAGGTAACGGCGGCGGTTTTCGCTGTCTTCCAGTGTGACCAGTACCTGCGCGGTGGTGATGTCATGGGGCGCCAAAGCATCCTGCCATGCGCGTGCCAGTTGGATCTGCCCGACAGCGGCGGCGGCCTGACTTTGTTCCAACGGCAAATGCGATGAGCCAAGACCCAGAACCACGCGCCCCAAGGCGATAGAGCCCGAGGACACGATAACCACATCCGTACCGCCTGCTTTCAGGCGGGCCACATCTTCGGCGACAGACCGAAGCCAATGTTCACGCAGATCACCTGTATTGCGATCCACCAACAGCGCCGAGCCGATCTTTACGACCAGTCTTTTGGCGTCACTCAGGGCTGCCATGTCCCCTCATCCCCGTCTTCGTCTTTTGCCTTTTCTTCGGCGCGGACTTCTTCGATTTTCACGCGCAGCGCGCGCAGCACGTTCTGGGTGCCTTCGCCCGAAACGCCAGACATCAACATGACCTTATCGCCAACCGCCTGCTGCAATTCATCGCGTAAGAATTCGCGTTCTTCCTCGTCCAGCGTGTCGACCTTGTTCAGAACCGTGATCCGCGGTTTATCTGCCAGACCGGCGCCATAGGCCTCGATCTCGTCGACGATGGTCTGATAATCCTCGATCAAGGTGCCGGACGAGCCATCCACCAGATGCAGCAAAACTGCGCAACGTTCGATGTGGCCAAGGAACAAATCGCCCAATCCACGCCCTTCATGCGCTCCCTCGATCAGGCCCGGAATATCGGCGACCACGAATTCTGTGTTATCCACGCCCACGACGCCCAGATTGGGGTGCAGCGTGGTAAACGGATAGTCCGCGATCTTGGGTCGTGCGTTGGACGTTGCCGCCAGAAATGTCGATTTACCTGCATTGGGCAGACCGAGCAGACCCACGTCGGCAATCAGCTTCAAACGCAGCCAGATCGTGCGTTCGATGCCTTCCTGACCGGGGTTGGACCTGCGCGGTGCCTGGTTGGTTGCGGTTTTAAAGTGCACGTTGCCCCAACCACCATTGCCGCCCTTGGCAAGCATGACCTTCTGACCAAGCTCGGTCAGGTCCGCGATGACGGTTTCGCCGTCTTCGTCCAGAATTTCAGTGCCCACGGGAACGCGCAGCGTGATGTCATCGCCATCTTTACCTGTGCGCTGGCGGCCCATTCCGGGCTGACCGTTCTGGGCAAAGAAATGCTGCTGGTAACGGAAATCGATCAGGGTGTTCAGACCATCGACGGCCTCGACCCAGACAGTTCCACCAGACCCGCCATCGCCGCCGTCCGGGCCGCCATATTCGATGAATTTCTCGCGTCGGAAGCTGGCTGCGCCGCGACCGCCCGAGCCGGATCGAATATAGACCTTACAGAGGTCAAGAAATTTCATGGTGTGCCTCGAAGTTCTGCCTGCTCAGGCGATAGTGCGTATTGGCGGCAGGCTCAAGCCGTGCCGCGCTGGTTCCGGTCCCCTGCCCGACCTTTTCAAAGCCAAGTTTGGCCAAAACGCGTCCGGACGCAGGGTTATCATCAAAATGGTCGGCCTCGACCACATCGGTATCGAAGCGGTCAAAGACAAAGCCCAAAAGGGCCGAGGTTGCTTCTGTAGCCAAGCCCTGCCCCCAGTGATCCTTACCAAGGAAGTACGCGCAATTGGCAACAGGGGTTCCGCCGATCCCGACAGAACCGATCAATTGACCGCCCTTTTCTTCCACACCCAGCCGAAATCCCAAGCGGCCGCGATATTGCGACGCTTCGATCCAGTCTTCGCAATGTTCAACGGACCATGGGCTGGGAACCGACGCCAGCATCCGCGCGACGTCAGGATCCCCACCGAGCTGCGCCAGCGCAGGCGCATCGGATGTGTCCAAAGGCCGGAGACGCACTCTTCTAGTCTGAATGTGAATGTCGTCTCTGGCACTCATGTCTCATAGCTTTTTAAGGTAGGTCCAGGTGGACACTTTACTGTTTCTGGCAACGCAAAACGCTTCGGCGTCGCCGATGTATTCAAAGCCTGCGTTGGTCAGCACCCGCGCCGACGCCGGATTGTCCTGAAAAACGCTGGCAAACATGGTCTGGACACCCTGCGGATTGGCATCGATCACACCACGAACAGCAGCCGAGGCGATGCCTGTATTCCAGAAAGCAGGCGCGACCCAATAGCTGATCTCGGACTGTGCGCGATCCATCTTTTGCAGGCTGATGACACCCATCACCTCGGGGCGGTCGGAGCAGGTGCCGTCCAGGACCCAGCGATCAATGTCTTCGTCGTCTTTCAAAGTACGGGCGACAAAGGCTTCGGCCCATCCTGGCGGAACCGGATTAGGGATGTTCGGCGTCATCTTGGCCAGTCGC
The DNA here is from genome assembly GCF_982780845.1 of Thalassococcus sp. Lineage (NCBI taxonomy): Bacteria > Pseudomonadati > Pseudomonadota > Alphaproteobacteria > Rhodobacterales > Roseobacteraceae > Thalassococcus > Thalassococcus sp. The sequence goes on along the minus strand of NZ_CEYADA010000015.1, from coordinate 4,716 downwards.
AGATCAGCCGCATAATGACCAATCAAGCCCTGATCAGACACACGCACGGGACGCAGTTCAAACCGCTCGCACGAAATGACGTCTGGTGTTGCCAACTTTTCAACCAACATTTCCAATTCCTCCGATCGGCTTTGTCACAGGCTGCCCCTCCTCGGCATCGCGCGTGACACACGCCTTATATGGATGTCTTTAACGAATTCTGCCCAATTGCCCCCGCAAACGAGAAAGGGGACCGGCTGTATCGCCGATCCCCCCAAGTGTTCTTTAAACCCTAAGATCGGCTTACTCAGCGGCCTCCGCCACTGGGAGAACCGAAATAAAGGTGCGGCCTTTCAGGCCTTTGTGGAACGTTACTGCGCCGTCAACTGTTGCAAAGATTGTGTGGTCTTTGCCAATGCCAACGCCCTCGCCCGGCCAAAACTTAGTGCCGCGCTGACGAACGATGATGTTGCCCGGGATAGCCGCTTGGCCACCGTACAGTTTTACACCAAGGCGACGACCAGCGGAGTCGCGACCGTTACGGGATGAACCGCCTGCTTTTTTATGTGCCATTGGTTATCTCCTTACTTCGCGGCCAGTTCTTTGGCCTGTTCGATCCAGCCTTCACGCTCGATACGACCTTTGAACGACAGCTTCTCGCCGAATTCTTCGACGTCAGCGTCTGTCCATGCCGCGATCTGGGCGAAAGACGTTACACCTGCTTCATGCAGCTTCTTTTCCAGTGCGGGACCCACACCGGACAGCTGCTTCAGGTCGTCTGCGCCAGCGGCCGCAGGGGCAGCTTTTGCAGCAGGCTTTTCAGCTTTCGGAGCGGCAGCCGCGGCAGCAACACCAGCAACCGAACCAGCACCAACAGCCGCTTTAACGCCTGTCTTGTCGCCACCGGAGGCCAGAATGTCTGTCACGCGAACCAGTGTCAGTTGCTGACGGTGGCCCTTGGTGCGCTTCGAGCTGTGCTTACGACGGCGCTTAACAAAGTTGATAACCTTGTCGCCTTTGATCTGGTCGATCACTTCGGCCTGTACCGCGGCACCAGCCACGAAAGGCGCGCCGACAGTTGTGTTGTCGCCGCCAAGCATCAGAATATCGTTGAACTGGACTGTTTCACCAGCATCAGCAGCGAGCTTTTCGATCCGGAGCGTGTCGCCCGACTGGACCTTGTATTGCTTGCCACCGGTTTTCAGAACCGCGAACATGCGTGTCTTCCTTTTCCACCGCGTTCTATGGCCCCTGCCCGATGCAGGTGTTTGTGACCGAAGTCGCCTCGAACGGCGCGCCCCGTCAAAGGGCGTCATTACAATAAAATCAAAACGGGACCGAAGCCCCGTCATGAAGTCGCGCTTATGCGGGCGAAACCATTTTTTGTCAAGCGCACAATCCCAACGTTTATTGGGCCTTTGCCGGATTACAGATCCATCGCCATCAGATGATCGGCAATTGCCCGCCCCATCGCATAGGAAAGCGTGTCGTACATTCCATTAAACGCTTCGAACAGCGCCTGATTCATAGCCTGCCCTGCAGATGACTGGGACATCTCTATATAGGCATCCAGTTGGTCATCATCCAGCGGACCATAAGCCAACAGCAGATAGGCATAGACCCATTCACGGGTATCAAGCCGCACATCGGGTTCTTGCGCCCAGACATCCGACAGAATCTCGTTTTCCGTCATCTGAAAGGCACCGCCGTCGTTCAGGCCCACGTAAAATTGAAGCGTCGCATTCAACCCGCCAGCGATATTGCTTTCGATCAGATCGTTTGCGGCGATGAACTCAGATATCTGGGCAAGCCGCGCATCATCAGTGCCGTCCAGACCACGATAAACGTCACGCGCGCTTTCCTCGACGTCTTCATCAACCATCGCGGCACGGGCCTCAAGTTCCAGATCGATAATCTGCGTACCGGTGTCTGTGGCATAGAAATCCAGCAACGGGCCAAGATCCTCGCCGTCCAACGCAGCCTCGAACGCCGCATTGACCGATGTCAGCATTGTGTCCGCATCGTAAATCTGTTCGACCGTTTTGGCCCACGCATCATTCGGGCCGCTTGGAAGCATCTCGGTGGCCAGAACATTGCCATAGGCCAGCCCCTCTTCCTGCATGATCGCAATGACCTCGGACATCCTGAGCGCGTCGGACAAGTCCTGCGCCTGAGTGGCCCAGACAGGGGTCGCCAGCGTGAACGCCCCGAAAGCTAACAAAAATTTGGTCATATGGTGCGTATCCCGCCCGTGAAGTCCCATTTGCAAATGACCCTAAGCGGCTTCCTGAAAATTGCCAAGCGGTGCTGTCCTTCACATCAAATGACGTTTTTTTTGAAAACCCTGTTGCACCGGAAAACACATAAGGCTAAACGCAGCCACCAGACCCCCGCGGAGAGGTGCCGGAGTGGTCGAACGGGGCGGTCTCGAAAACCGTTGTGGGCGCAAGTCCACCCAGGGTTCGAATCCCTGTCTCTCCGCCACTTGCCTTTATTTCAACTCTGAAATGGCAAGCTGTCCTGACTACAAACCAACTTGCCGCACTCTTCTGCCCGCAACTTCGCGCTTGGCTTTGAGAACCGTAGAATGGTTTCGTGATACTTCGACAATCGCCCAATCCCACCGAAGGAAATCAACCCTTGGTCTGCGACTGCCAAAGTTGCCCGTAGGGTATCGGGTAAGACCTTGCCTGTGCGTTTCCGGACCCTTCGGTTGACACGATTCAAAACGCAAACTTATCAAAATCACATGCGGTTATTGATTGTGGGCACCTGCTCGTTTGACAGGTGCAGGTAACGAATATGGCGAGGCGAAACGAAAATAGCATGACTAAAAATAAACCTATCGCTGTCCTCGTTGACGCAACCGGAGACTTTGGCAAAGCAATTTCTGTACGGCTCGCCGCAGAAGGACTGCGCATTGTTGCGGTTGGTCGCACCCAAGAAAGCCTTGAGGCGCTTAAGAAAGACGTCCCCGATCTAAAAACATGCGTCGCAGATATCTCGGATGACAGCAGTATCGATGCGATCAAAGCCGCGCTGGATGGCCCTGTTCAACTCGCCGTGCACGGGCCCGGTCTGGCGGCCCCCGGCCATGTGACCGAACTCGCCCCCGACGCACTGGCCGCATCCGTTAATATCAAGGCTGGCGGCATGCTTCGCCTCACCCGCGCTGTCGATAGTCACTTGATGGAGGGTGCACGGCTTGTCGGGATCGCCGGACACTATGGACTGGAACCGACGGATTACGCCTGTGCGGCCGGTGTCGCAAACGCATCGTTGATCGCGCTTATGCGCCAGCTTTCAATGGCCTACGGCCCGCGTGGTATCAGTGCGCACACCGTCGCCCCGGGCCCTGCCGATACGCCGCGCCTACATCGCATCGCCGAAGTGCGCGCCCGCGACAATGGAACGACGCCCGAAGAGGTGTTGGAGCATATGAAGGCGGACTCGTCGCTCAAAACACTTGTCACGCCGGAACAAGTGGCTTGGGCCGTTACCAGCCTTCTTGCGCCAGAAGCAATCGCAACGACTGGGACGGTCCTGTCGCTCGATGGCGGCCGACGCCGCGGCATGCCATAAGGAGCGCTCAAGATGCCTGTTGTCTTTTTCACCATTCCAGAGGGCGGGATTGATGGACCGGCGTCCGAGCGCCTTCTTCAGCGCGCCTCTGAAACATTTGCCGAAATCCTCGAAAGTCCGGTCGATCGCATCCGCGCTTACATAAAAACACTTCCCGCACATCATTGCGCGAACGGTGGGATCGTCCCGGGGACCTCTCCGTTCTTTGAATTCATAGTGCTCGAAGGCCGCCCGCTTGCACAGCGCCAAGAGCTCATGAAACAGTTTGCTGGGATACTCGCGGAAGAAACGGGCATTCCCCTTTCGCAGGTGCGGGGAATGTGCCGCCGTGTTCCGGCAGAGGAATGGTGCATCGCAGGAAAACCGGCATCAGAGGCCCGTGCGGCCCATGTGAGCGCACTGCAGAAGTTGTAACAGCCAAGACGTTTCGCGTCTTAACGCCTCGATCTGTCAAATGACCGGTCGGGGTTTTCTATATGCTTTAGACTTCCAGCAGAACGGTAGAGCGGCCCGCAGACAACGGCGGCGGAGGCGATCTGGTTCGCCTTGGTTATCGATGAAGTTATCCGGAGACCTTTTTCACGAACTGAGACTTCAGCCCCATCGGCCCAATACCAGGTATCTTACAGTCGATATCGTGGTCCCCATCCACAAGGCGGATGCCGCGAACTTTGGTTCCCACTTTGACGACGGAAGACGACCCTTTGACCTTCAGGTCTTTGATCACCGTGACTGTGTCGCCTTCGTTCAGCACATTGCCGACGCTGTCGCGGATCTCTGCGCCCCGCTCAGACGACGAACTTGCTGACCATTCGTGCCCGCATTCAGGACACATAAGCAGGGCGTCCACCTGATAGGTATAGGTAGACGAACAGTCGGGGCATGGGGGCAAAGTATCGGTCATGAAACCGCTCTAACCCCTTCTTGGAGGGCAGACCACATGAAAAATGCCCAGATCGTGCGGCACTTTGGTAAAGCGCCGCATTGCTCTTGGAATAGGTGTGGATCAGTGCGCAGGTGGTGGCGGGTGCCCGTCGTGGGTTTCCATATAGCCTTCAATATTGGCTTCGAGATCCGCCATGGATTCACCGCCCGCCATAAGGTCGGCGATTTCTTCGCGGCTCTTTTCGCCTTTGCGGAAGTCCGCCGCGATCG
>NZ_CEYADA010000014.1:0-116152 GCF_982780845.1 Thalassococcus sp. | reverse complement strand
TTGCAGCGTCAGCCCCAGCGCCAGCAGCGCATACGTCCCGCCGAGCACAAGCCCGAGGATAAGGATCGTGACAAACATAAGTAGAATTTCCTTGGAACTGCGGCCCGCCGGATGCCTTGGGCGGGCCGCATGTTTTGGTTCAGGTGATTACCATTCCGGCTTGGGAATAACGGGGGCAGATGCACCCGCTTTGTCCGCCGGACCGACGCCCACAAAGGCACCGTTCTGCCACTGGCCCACAGTCCACAGATCGCGCAACTGGTTGTCCTCCAGCTTGACCTGACCGATCACCGTATCGAACGTGCCGTTGGACAGTTCAGCCGCCAGATCACCATGATCCAGACCGACGCGGCCAATAGCCTGCTCCAGCATCTCAAGCGATGCAAAGGTCACGGCACTTGCCCAGCTGTCCGGCGGATTGCCGACAAAGGCGGTGTGGGCGTCGAAATAGGCTTTGACGCTGTCGCTGGTGCCATCAACACCACCAATCGCCATCACACCGTCTGCCTTGCCATCCGCAATACCCGGATAGATCGGGAACGCGCCGCCGACCGAGATGTAAAAGACCTTGGGGTTAAAGCCCATCGCCTGCGCGGTTTTGGTCATGCCAAAGCTGCCCGGCGGATAGGAAAACGCGACAAAGCTGTCTGCGCCCGATGCCTGCGCCTCAGACATGATCGCGGCAAAATCGGATGTGCCCAGCGGATAGCTTTCGTCATAGACCAGTTCGAAACCGGCCTCTTCGAATGCGGGGCGCGCGCCTTTGATCAGGTCGATGCCGAAACCGTCGGCAACGGACACCGCCGCGATCTGGTTGTTGATCGTGCCCGCGTCACGGGCCTGAGCCAGAACATCGACCAGACCGGTCGCATAGTCATGACCTCCGCCCAGCATCCAGAAGCTACGGTCCCAACGTGCCGCGAATTCCGGTGCCTTGTCGGTCACGGCGGTCACCGCCAGTTGCGGATAGCCGAAGCGCGCCATCAGCGGTGCAATCGCAAGGTTCGCGCCCGTGCCCCACGGCGGCAGGATCAGATCGACCTTGTCCTGCGATGCCAGACGTTCGATCGCGCGCACCAGATCTTCGTTCGACGACCGGTCGTCATATTCGACCACTTCGATCATCTTGCGCGACCCGTCGGGCATTTCGATGCCGCCTTCGCCGTTCACCTGATCCACCCAAAGGCGGTAGTTCGGCACGGTCGAAATCCCCGCACCCGTCGCGTTCGGACCGGTCAGGGCCACCGCATAGCCGATGGTGATTGTGTCGTCTGCCGCAGTCGCGTGACCCGCAGTCATGAAGGACGCCGCCGCCACCGCGAACGCCGTCGTGCACGCCTTGGCGTGTTTGAATAGATTAACCATGTCTCCTCCCAAGAGCCTTACTGGACCCGCCCCCAAACTTCGGGCGCAGACCATTCAGCAGGCGAGCTGATCCTCGCCGTGGAAAAGCTTAGGCGAAGGGATTAAGCGCAAGATATGCACTTATGAGAGCATTATTTGCATTTTTGCTGGATAGAATGGGTGAAAATCAGTAGCCACAAGGCATGAAAGCGCCGAATCCGCCCCAACCAACCCGCCGCGCCAGGCTGCAAATTCAGGACATTCGCAGCCCCCTGACGCGCGTCGGCGTGACGCTGGCTGCGGGGACAGCGCAGTTGGTACTGCTTCACGGCGGGCGGGTCGAACTGCGTGGCGGCGGCCTTCCGGAACGCGAAGAAATCGACGGGCCGCGTCTGCTGTGGCTGCCCGATGGCAACGGCGGCGAACTGTCGATTGCTGGCGGCACCCGCGCGACGATCCTGTCGATCCCCGAACTCGACGTCATGAACGCCCTGCCCGCCACGCCTTTGGGCGAACGAATGCGCAAAACCTTTGCCCAAGACCTTTCCGCCCCGCTGGAACGCGACGGTCAGGTGGCGCAGCTTGTTCAGGGATTGTCGCGGGAATACGGGCTGACCGAACCGGGCGCAGAGTTGTCCGCGCAATACTACCTGTCGCTGATCCTGATCCACATCTGGCGGCAGGTACGCACCGACATGGTCGCGCACGGCCATTCGCCGCAAGGTCTGGTGGAACGGTTTATGGCACTGGCCAGCCAGCGGATGCGCGAACATTTGCGGGTGTCGGATTATGCCACGGCGCTGAACGTCACCCGCGACAGGCTAGGCACCGCGGTACGGCGCGCAACGGGGAAATCACCGCAGGGCTATCTGCATCAACTTCTGATCCGCGAGGCATCAGAACTGCTGTCGAACACCGGCATGCCTGTCAGTCAGGTGGCCTACCGCCTTGGCTTTCACGACCCCGCGTATTTCACACGGTTCTTCATCCGCCATCGGGGCGAAAGCCCTGCCAAGTTCCGGCGGACGGCCCGCATCCGCCGTTTGGAAGGCGACAAGTCCTATGCCGCGTGGCCATAGAACCCGTCGCCCGAAAATTTAACCGCGACCGCGATAGGGCGGCACGCCTTGGTCGGGAATCCAGACGCTTTCGGGCTGCGGGCCGGTCTGCCAAAAGACATCAATCGGGATGCCGCCGCGCGGATACCAGTAACCGCCGATACGCAGCCAACGCGGCGACAGGAAATCGTTCAAACGACGGCCGATGGACACGGTGCAATCCTCGTGGAACGCGCCGTGATTGCGGAACGAACCCAGATAAAGCTTCAGCGATTTGCTTTCGACCAGCCAGTCCCCCGGCACATAGTCGATCACCAGATGGGCAAAGTCGGGCTGGCCCGTCATCGGGCAAAGCGATGTGAATTCAGGCGCGGTGAAGCGCACGTTGTAATCCACGTCAGCCTGCGGGTTCTGGACGCGCTCAAGCTCGGCCTGATCGGGATCGGTCGGCAGCACCGTGGCACCACCAAGCTGTTTCAGATTGCTGTAGATACTATCAGACATGGACAGTTCCTTTCGGGTCAGACGCCACGCTTGTTGCCCCAGACAAGGACATGAAGCTGCGGCAGAATGCGGGGGGCAAACCAGCCGTCACCGGTGGTTTTTTCGATCAACTGACGCAACCGGTCGGTCGCGTATTCTAGGTTCACGGGCAGATCGGGGTCTACCTCGGGGTTGCCGGGTTGCAGATAGAGCGGCATCTCGGGATATCGAGCAGCGGCCTCTTTCGCCCAAGCGTAATCGGTGTCGTCAAAGATGACGATCTTCATCACCGCCTGACCGCAGCCTTCAGACATCTGCACGCACGCATCGAACTTGTCCCAATCCACGGTTTCGCCGCTGGACGGCGGTTTGGGGCTTAGGACAAGTGTATCGAGATCGGCAAACCACGGCTGCGACACCGATCCTTGGGTTTCGCAGGCAAAGCGATACCCTTCGGCCTTGCCCAGCGCGATCAGCGGGGCAAAGTCCTGAATGGCGGGGTTCCCACCGGAAATCGACACGGTCAAAGGACGCCCGCCAGACAGGCGGCGCACCTCATCCATCACGGCCTTATCGGACATGGGCAGCCACGTGTGGCGATACTGGCTGTCCACCGCATGCATGGTGTCACACCAGCTACAGCGATAGTCACAGCCGCCTGCCCGCACGAACACCGTGGCCTCGCCGATCAGGGCCCCTTCGCCCTGAACCGTCGGCCCGAAAATCTCAACGATGCGCAGGGTCATGGCCGGTATTCGGCCCATGTCTTGGGCGTCTCGGACACTTTCACCGCCGACGTCTCCGGCCAGCGCGCGCGGCACCAGTCAAAGAAATGCTTGGCCATGTTTTCCGCCGTCGACGGCACATCCAGCACATCGTTCAGATGGCGGTGGTCAAACGTGTCGTCGATATAGGTCTTGAGCGGTTTGAGTTCGTGATAATCTCGCACGAACCCGTCCTCGTTCAACTCGGCCGCCGCCAGTTCGACAACAACGATATAGTTATGCCCGTGCAGACGCGCGCACTGGTGATCGGCGGGCAGATGCCCCAATTGGTGCGAGGCGGAAAAGTGGAACTCTTTCGAAATGCGAAACATCAATCTGCCTCCGCATTTGTGACGGCCTGACGCCAGAAATCAGGATCCTCATAGACCGTGGGATCAGTCACGCCCGCCAGATCAAACGCCTCGCGCCGTTCAACACATGTACCGCAGCGACCGCAGTGGTGTTCGCCACCCTTGTAGCAGGACCACGTCCGGTCAAACGGCGTGTTGTGCTTGGCCCCGTCGCTGACGATATCAGCCTTGGTGCGATGCACAAACGGCGTCCACAGGCTGACGTCGGCATACCCGTCCAACGCAAAGCGCTGCATCTTGTCGAAAGCCTCGACAAAATCGGGACGGCAATCGGGGTAGATAAAGTGATCGCCGCCATGCACAGCGGTCGCCACCGCATGATCACCATTCGCCGCCGCGATCCCGTAGGCCACGGTCAGCATGATTGCGTTCCGGTTCGGCACCACGGTGATTTTCATGGTGTCTTCGGCGTAATGACCATCCGGCACGTCAATATCGTCGGTCAGCGCCGATCCGGTCAGCGCCGCACCCACAGGACGCAGGTCGATAACGGTGTGGGGCACGCCCAAACGCTCCGCAGCTTCGGCTGCGAATTCCAGTTCTTTCAGATGGCGTTGGCCATAGTTGAAGGAAACCAAACGGGTCAGATCCCGCGTTTCCGCTGTGATATGCGCAAGCGAAACGGAATCGAGTCCGCCCGAGCAGATGACAAGTGTCTTCATGATGTAGTCCTTGTTTTTTAGACCGGGTAGGCTGCGACCGGTTCGGAGCGGCATATAGAGAAAGCCGTATTACGACGCAATCACCGCGCCGTGGATTTTTCCACGACGCGGCGTTCCCTGACGTCACCGTCTAAGATGAAGGGGCGGCGCGCGACCGCCCCGCAAGATCAGCTGTTGGCCAGCGCCTGATAAACGGCGGTTTCGAAGTCCATGTATCCGGTGAAGGACTCAGGATCGCCGAACGGCAGGATCTGCGTCGCCCAGTAACCGCCCACGCCGTTGGCGCGGTCGATCCAGTAAAAGCAGTTCGCCAGACCGGCCCAACCGATGGCACCGGCGGGGCGGCCTGTCGGGGCCTCTTGGGAATTGACCATAAAGGTGTAGGACCAGTCCTTGGCCAGCCCCGGGAAGAACTCAGCATCATTGGACAAAGACGGGATCACGCCCGGCAGCATCGTCACCTTCTGCGGCGGCACCAATGCGCCTTTGACAGCCCAATCCACCGTTTCCGGCTTCAGCACGCGGCCATTCGGGCCAGCACCGTCATTCAGCCACATGCGGATGAACTTCATGTATTCCGGCACCGAACCATAAAGACCGTGACCACCCATGTGTACCTCGGGGTCATCCGGCAGGGCGAAGTCGTCCATCGGGGTCAGGCTGCCGTCTTCGCCACGGGCATGGATGGTTGCTGTGCGCGACTTCATGTTGTCGGTGCGGGTAAAGGCAATGTCCGTCATGCCCAGTGGTGCAAAGACGCGCTCAGACATCACCTCGCCCAGACGTTTGCCGCGGATGCCTTCGACAACCTGACCGACCCAGTCGATGTTTGTGCCGTATTCCCATTTTTCACCGGGATCGAACAGCAAAGGCGTTTCAATGGACGCACGGCTGCCTGTCACAACCGAAGGCTGGCCATGCTCTTCGGCCAGACGCTTGTAGTCTTCATTGAAGAAGTCATAGCCAAAGCCCGCCGTATGCAACATCAACTGGCGCGTGGTGACATCGGATTTCGGCGCGCGCAGACGCGGCTGACCGTTGTCATCAAAGCCGTCGATCACTTGCAGATTGCCGATGGCAGGCGCGTATTCCTTAGCCGGTGCATCAAGATCCAGAAGCCCGTCCTCTACGCATTGCAGCGCCGTCGTGCCCGCAATCGCCTTGGTCGTGGAAAAGATGGCAAATACGGTGTCTTCGGTCATCGGATCGCCGCCGATACGACGTTCGCCGGATGCACCGGAGTAGATGTCGCCATCGCGGTCGGTGACCATCGCCACAACGCCCGGCACGCGGGACGCGCCGCTGGTCAGGCCGTTCAACACACCGTCGCAACGCGACTTGATATCGGATGTAATCGTATCTTTCATGTGGGTCCTCCCTAGAACTCGTATGGCACAGGCTATGGGCGCAAAGGCCCGCGCGCTGTCCGGCATCGGCAGGCGCTGTCCGGTTTCGGAAGGAAAATATCAGTGACGCGCAGCGCCTCCTGCCCGCAGCCGCGTCTGCGACGGCAGTTCACCAAACCTGTCGCGGTAGCGCCCCGCCAAAGCCCCGAGATTGCTAAAGCCCCAATCCACCGCGATCTCGGACACGCTCAGATGGGCAGGTGCGGTTTCCAGATCAGCGCGGAAGCCTTCCAGACGGCGCGCCGCCAGAAAATCGCGCGGGGAAATGCCGCGAAACCGTTGGAAGCCGCCCGACAGCGTGCGCGCTGACACACCCACGCGCTTGGCGACATCCCCGACGGTCGGCGCATCCCGTGCCTCGGCCTCGAAAATCTCTTCAGCGCGGCGCACATATCCAGGGGCCGCCGCCCGCGCGCCGCTTTCCAGTTTCACACCGGCCTGCGCCGCCCAGTGGCGCAGAAGTTCGACGCAAAGCACCTCTTCGATATGACGGACCAGCGCCGCATCTGCGGCAATCGTGCCTGTCCGCGTCAGCGCCCGCGCCGCATAATCCAGCAGTGACGGCCACGCGGTGTTCGGACCGCCGAACTTAACCCGACTGGTCCACAGCGTGTCATCGGGGACAAAGCCGAACCAGCGTTCGGCGGTATCAGCCATCACCTGATGCGGGATCGTTAGGTTCAACTGCATATGATCCGGATCGCCCTCAAGCCAGTAATCGGTGCGCGAACAATCCACGACAAAACTTTCCCCTGCCCCCGTCGAAACAGGCGCCCCGTCTGCCTGATGGTTCAGCGCCCCGCGCAGGGTGTTCAGAACAAGGATATTGCCCGCCTCGGGGTCGAACTGATCCAGAAAGATGCCGGTCCCATAAGAAAACCGCGTCATCGTCACGCGCCCCGCCATAGCCGAAATCATCGTGGCATCCGGTTTCGAAAACCGCTCCAGCGGCCGCACCTTGTAGGGCATATAGACCGTTTCACAAAAGGCCTGCACCTCGTCCCAATCGGTCGAGCGTGTGGCATCGTCATGCGGGATGGGTGCCCCCACCGAATCCAGCATCAAAGCATGTTCCAACAAAACCCCGTTCCTCCACCGCGATCTCGTAGTCGGGGGATGCTAGCACGTATTTCGCGCTTTTGGGGTATTTCTGACGCCCTACGACCGCGCCAAAGGTCGCGGATCGCCTACACTGGCGTCACTTTCAGCGGCACGGACAGCGGGCCGTACTCGGGCCAGCGGGTCATTTCGATGTCACCGGTTAGGGTCAGTTCCCGTGTTTTCGCCGTCAACTGCCGCAACACCTCTTGCAGCAAAAGCCGCGCAAGGGGCGCGCCAGGGCACATGTGCGGGCCCCGACCAAAGGTCAAAAGATCGCGGGCAGGTCGATCCAGTTTGTATTCATGCGGGTCATCAAAAACCGCCTCGTCCCGATTGGCCGATGTAAAGACAATGGCGACCGCCTCGCCTGCCTTGATGGTCTTTCCCCCAAGGTCGGTGTCCTGCCGCGCGGTGCGGGCGAATCCGCGATAGGGCGTGTAAAGCCGCAGCAATTCCTCGGTCGCGTCATTCACACGTGACGGGTCATCGCGCAGGTCCTTGTGATGATCAGGGTGCCGCGCCAGATGGACCGCCATCGATCCTATAAAGGTCGTGGGCGCGATAATCCCCACCAACAGAAACTGCCGCAGCGCCCCGAGGATCAGATCATGCGCCAAGGGTTCGCCATCCACCCGAACCGCCAACAGATTGGCCGTCGGGTCGGTGTCGGGATCACGGGGATGCGCGATGCGATCCGCGATCAGCGCCTCGGCAATGCCGTACAGTTCATCCGATCGGGCGCGCAATTCCGGCAGGTCCTGCCGCTGCAACGCCATGTTGAACGCAGCCCCCACAACGCGAATGCGTTCGGCCTGATCCGGCGCGAGGTTAAAGAATTCGGCCAGCAGAGCGATGGGCAACTGAAAGGAAAAACCGGCACAGATATCGCCGCCGCCATTGGCGATCCACGGGTCCAAAAACCGCGCAACCATCTGTTCGACCCGCGGCTCCCACGCTTTCAGGCGCGACGGGCTTAGAAACCGCAGGATCGCATTGCGGTAGGGGATGTTGTCGGGTGGGTCCAGATGCAGCGGCGGGCGTCTTTGCGTGGTGGCCACAGGCGGCACAACGTTTTGCACGGTGGTGGTGAACAGCTTCCAGTTTTCCAACACCTCGCAGGCATCAGCATGGCGCGTCACAGCCCAGAAGCCCCCCAGATCGTTTGACCACGCAACGGGGCAATGACCACGCAACCGGGCGAACTGGGCGTGGGGGCAGTCGAAATCTTCGACCTCTGGCACGGTGAAATCGTTAGGCCGCATCATAGCTCACACCGAAGGTCCAAAGTCAGCGCGGTGATGCCGTATTCCGTCCACCGCGCCCAAACCGGCGCGCCAGCCACGGCCAAGCCCGGCGTAGATAACAACGCATCCAGCGTGATCCGCGTTTGCAGCTTGGCCATCGCCAGCCCAAGGCACATATGCGGCCCGATGCCAAAGGCCAGATGACGGTTCGGGCTGCGATCAGGCACAAACTCCATCGCGCGGTCAAAGACCGCCTCGTCCCGATTGGCCGACAGGAAATTCAGCGCGACAGGGCAGCCTTTGGGAATATCCACACCGCCCAGCGATGTGTCCTTGGTCGCAACCCGCACCAACGCCTGATTGGCGGGGTAGTAGCGCAGCAGTTCTTCGATAAACGGTTTCCACGCGGAAGCATCCCTGCGCAGCAAAGCGACATGATCTGGATGCGTCGCCATGCGCCACGCGACCGAGCACAGGAAATTGCGCGGCACCACATGCCCGCCGATCAACATCAGACGCACCATGCCTGCCAGTTCCTCTTCGGTATAAGGCAGGCCATCGGGCGTTTGGGCGGCAAGACCACTGACGATATCGGTTTCCGGATCGCGCGGGCTGGCCAGACGGTTGTCCACCAGCCGGATCGCAAAGCCGTCCACCTGTTTGGACAGGCCGCCAGCAGTGGACAGGTCTTCGCCCTGCACGGCTTCAACATAGGCATGGCTGAGCCGCCCGATCTCTAACGCCTCCTCGGAATCAAGACCGAGCAATATGCCCAGGGCCCCTTGCGTGAAAGGTTCAGCAAACCCGCCCGAGAAATTCGCGGCCTCGGGCGTTTTCAGCAGGTCCGTCATCAAGCGACCGGCCAATTCACGCAGCGCGGGCTCCCAGCTGCGGACTTTGTTTTCCTTGAAAAACGGGTTCAGCCCCTTGCGATATCGGTCGCTTTCCGGCGGGTCCTTTTGCAAAGGAAGACGCGGCAATCCTTTGCGCGGGGATGACGGGATCACCGTCATCTTGGTGGCCGTGAAGGTTTCCGGATCGCGGCTGGCTTTTACGACATCGTCGTAGCGCATCAGCGTATAAAACCCGCCCCATTTGTCCGACCACGCCACAGGAGCCACCTGCCGCAGACGTTCCTGCGCTGCGGGGTAATTCGCCTGCGTTGCAGGATCGGACGGGTCCCAATCGCGGGTCATTGCATCAACAGGTTCGGAAGCCACAGGGAAATCTCCGGTATGTAGGTGATGAGGATCAGGAAGACCGCCATGATGATCACGAAAGGCACCATGCCGCGCACGGCCTCGGACATCGGCGCCTTGGCGATAGAGGACAGAACAAACAGGTTCAGCCCGATGGGCGGCGTCAGGAACGCGATCTCCATGTTCACGATCAGAACGATGCCGAAATGAACCGGATCAATGCCCAGCGTCGACAGCACCGGCAGAACGATGGGCGTGACGATCAGCATCACCGCAATCGCATCAAGGAACATGCCCAGAATGATCATCATGACGTTCAGGGCCAACAGGAACTGCCACGGTTCCAATTCTCGGGCGATGGCGAAGTTGACCAAGGCCGTGGGGATGCCGGAACCGGTGATCCAATGTGCGAACAACAACGCGAACATGACGATGAATGTTACAGCCGAAGCCGACTTCATCCCTTCGGTCGCCATAGGGAAAACATCGCGGAAGGTGACTTCCTTATAGACGAAAATCGCCACAAGGACCGAGGCGATGGCGGCGACGCCTGCGCTTTCGGTCACGGTTGTATATCCTGAGTATATCCCCGCAAACACCGACAGCGGGATCGCCACAGCAGGCAGCGCGCGCAGGTTCTTGCGGATGAATTCCGAGGTGCTGGCCCGCTGGCCCGATGCGTATCCCTTGCGCCGTGAATAGAAGATCACCCAAGCCCCCAAAAGCGCCGCCTGCAACAGGCCCGGCACGACCCCTGCCAGAAACAGACGCGGCACGCTTTCTTCGGCGATCAGCCCGTAGAGGATCATCGACAAGGACGGCGGGATCAGAATGCCCAGCGTGCCCGACGCACCCACTAGGCCCAGTGCAAAAGGCCGGTCATAGCCGCGCGCCACCATTGCGGGGATCAGGAAGGTGCCCATCGCCATGGCAGTGACCACGGATGACCCGCTGATGGCGGCAAACAAGGTGGTCGCAATGACCGCGACCAACCCAAGACCACCACGGAAATGACCGACCCAAGTTTCCGCCGCCTCGATGATCACGCGGGCGATGCCACCTTTTTGCATAAAGGTCGCCGCCATGACGAAAAACGGCACGGCAAGGAACGTGGTCGAGTTGATGCCGTTGATCGAATGCGCGGCGGCATCCATCAATGGGCGGCCCTCTGTCGCCAGCATCAACAGCGCCGCCAGCCCGAGCGACACGAAAATCGGCGCGCCCAGTGCCATCAGCACCAGCATCCCGCCCAATCCGATCAGAGCCTGCATATCAAAGCTCCTCGGTTTCGCGCAGGTGGACGACGCCGGAAAACGGGCGTTGGCCTGACAGTATCATCAGCGCGACGCGACCCAAAATCAGGGCCATCCCGACCGGCAGCGCCAGAAAGACCGCATAGGCCTGCGGCACCCGCAGACTTGACGCCGAGCGTTCATCCAGCAGCAGGGCAAAGGAATAGGCCTGCCAGCCGTAGACCATCATCGCGGCGCAGAATGCTGTGGCGACGCCGGTCATGGCCCATCCGATCACAGTGCGGGTGCGCGGTGAAAAGCGGGCCAAAAACACCTCGGTGTGCAAATGCCGCCCCTCGGCCACAAGCGATGAGCCCGCCAGAACGGTGGCCCAGATGATGCCGTATAAAGCGACCTCTTCCGCCCAGTCCACGGAATAGGCGGGGGCAAAGGCGCGCACCGCAGCGCCGCCCAGAAAGACCAGCAAGGCCGCGATGATGCATAGCCCGATCAGGACCGCCTCAACGCGGGTCCAGATGGTGAGGATTTTGGTGATCATGCCTGTATGTACCAATGATCGCGCTGCCCTTATTTCATAGGACAGCGCGGCATTTTCAGTTGCCTGTCAGGGCGGCTTGGACGCGGCCCACAAACTCGGCGTCCATCCCGCCATCCGCCACGATGGCGTCCTGCGCGGAAGTCATCTTTTCGCGCATCGCCTGCACGTCCGCCGGATCAGGGTCATGATAGGTCACGCCGTTGGCTTCATTCACCGACCGTGCATCGGCCAGTTCGTTGGCCGCGTATTCCCGCGCCCAGCCCACGGTTTCGGACCATGCCTCTTGAATAATCGCCTGATCTTCAGCGCTCAGTTTATCAAGGCTCGCCTTGGACATCAGCGGAATGTACACGCCCCAGCCCGCGTTGTCGGCGAAGGCATTGTCAATGCCTGCTTCCCACAGCTTGCCGCCCTTGATGGTCAGGTCAGTGACCGACCCCAGACCGTCAATCTGGCCTTGGGTCAGTTGAAGCACAATCTCTGAACGCGGGGTGGCCTGTGGCGCGGCGCCCATTTCCTTCATGATCGCGACAACAACGGGGCTGGGCGGGGTCGCCAGTTTTACGCCGCTCAGATCGCCGTAGGTCGCAACAACCTTGCCCGCTGTATAGGCCGAGTTGTTGGGCGCGAATTCGAAGTGACCGCCATCGGGAACAACGATCCCCTTTTTCGCAACCATGCCCCAAAGCTCATCACCCAAGGGGCCGTCCAGAATGGTGCGAACGTCATCGCGGGACGCGCCAAAAAACATCGGCAGCGTGATCACCGACAGGTTCGGTTCAAACCGGCTGAGCGTGGGGGACGCCTGAATGGACATGTCCAACGCGCCCGACGCCAAGGCGCGGATCGCATCGGCGGATTTATAAAGCTGGGCGGCAGGAAAGACCTCGACCGTGATCGCGCCGTTCGATTTGGTGGCAATCGCTTCGGCCCAGCGCTCGGCAGCCAGATTGCGCACGTGGCCCGGCGGGGTTTCCACAGACAGGCGCAATTCGGTGGCCATTGCCACGTCGGCGGCACAGATGGTCAGCGCAGTCAGCGCCAGCGTTTTGAAAAGGTCTTTCATCATGTCCTCCCGGAAGGTGCGGCTTCTTTGGCCGCGTTCATTTTGAACTGTTGGTATGTGACGCGCTTTGCGGTCATCCTTATCATTAGTTCATTTAGTGAACTATATTACGATTCTGTCAATGTTGTTTTGGCCATGAAAAATTGGAGAATTAGAGTGTCAGGCGCCGATTCTCCGTTCTGATTCACATTATTCGTTCAAAAACTGGAGCAGTTTTCGGGGCCCCGACCGCTTTACGAACCGCACGTCGCAAGGCTATTGATAAAGCCGGAACTAAGGACAGGAGACGCCGTGACCGGCCACAACACCAGACCACCCAAGGGCGATGACTTTGGCATCCTGTCGCGGGATCTGCCCTTTATGGCGCGCACATTACAAAGCCTGCTGCGCCCCGAAGGCCATGCCATCCGTCAGGCACTGGACCTTGAGGCCGGTGTGATCGGAGTGCTGTCGGTGATCTGGCTGAACCCCGGTATTTCGCAAAACGATCTGGCGACATCCGTCGTGCTGAAAAAGTCTGCCGTGACCGCAGTGGTCAAACATCTGGAAGAACGCGGCCTGGTGGCGCGCGAACGCAGCCAACAGGACCGCCGTCAGAATGCGCTGACCCTGACTGCAGACGGGCATACGTTGATTGCGAAAATTCGGGAACACACCGAGGCGCTGAATGATCGCCTGTTCGAAAACGTATCAGCGGCCGAGCGCGAGACGTTCTTTGCGGTGATGGATAAGGTCGTTCAGAACCTTTTGACCGGATCGGATCGTTAAGCACCCGATCGGGATGACCGGCCCGGCGTGCACCGGGCCGGAGAAATCTTAGTACACTTTGACCAGACGGAACTGGGCCACGCTGTTGTTCTGGAAGCCACCATCAACATTGATGTCTTTGCCCAGCATGCCCTGCACCTGAACCGTCGGGCTGACGAAGTGAGTGCCAAAGACGCGCAACTGGTCGCTCTCGGTTTTCAGGCCGCTTTCGAGGCCATTTACCGTCATGTCGCCACCGCGCTTGCCGGAATAGCCGATCGCCAGCGATGTGGTCGGGCCCCACTGTTTGCGCAGCATGGCCTGCATCTGCCACGACGGATCGCGCTTGAACTCGACGCCGTCCACGGTGCTGTCGGCCTTGATCGCGACATCCAGAACGCCGTCAAAGTACCAACCGCCACCAAGGCCCTGGATCAAACCAAGCTGCGGAGTCAGCGTGGTGGTGCCTTCGCCGATGCCGATCTTGCCGGGCTCGAAGTTGCCGGTGGGCAGTGTCGCAAACAGCGAGAAGCCGAGCGTCGTGCCGGTCTCGGGGTTATCGGGCTGAACGGGCCAGACTGTCAGGCCCAGCGTCGTGTCGCCCAGGCCGTTCGACATTTCCTGCTCGACCCCGCCGATGTCGGCCTCAAGGCTGGCAAAGGGCATGACCAGATGGAAAGCGGCAGGCATGCTGCCCAGCTCGAAGAAGTTGACGTTGCGCAGGATGACAACGTCGCCTTCCAGCTTCGACGACGGAATTTCGTTGCCGTCGATCTTCAGTGTATCCGAGCTGAGGTGCTGCCAGTACACCATGCCCAGATTGGTGCCGCCCGGCAGAATGGTGTAGTCGCCCGGACCGACGTCGATGGCCTGTGCAGGCCCGGCCAAGGCAAGTGCGGTCGCCGCCGCGCCAAGGGTGTAAGTGATCTTCATTTAGGTCTTCCTTTATTATGATGCCGAAGATGGTGCGGTCCGGTTCCAGAAGGCTTTGGTACGTGCAGGCAAAGCCCAGCCTTACGGCAAAGCGGGGGCCTTGCCGGTGTCTGGTTTTCTGGTTTCCGGACCGCTGAGACAGGCACAAAAGAACCGGTCGCGCCGAAGCCCGTCAGTTGCTTTTTTGCTGTGTGTCTGGCTGGATGTCAGCGCAGGACTGCGCTGTTAAACCGGTCAGTCCGGATGTGATGTGTTTGGCATTGTTGTCCTCCCTCCGGCTGTCCCTCACCGATACTCGTAAAAACTGCGCGGCCCTCCCGCCGCACATTTCGACATTACGTAAGGCACTCATTTAAACAAAAAATATTTGGACAAATTTCGCGTGGTGAAATTAGGAACGCGAAACGGCGCGGTTTCCGAATGTCCAAGATATGGTGCAATACCCGCAACAGTCGCCAAGCCCCCTTGGGGCCGGAAACGGTGCATTTTTGGTGGCAAATCGGCAACGCGAGGATTCGGTATTGGGCCGATACCGTGGGCGCAAAACCACTAGGCTGCGGGCTGTTCATCCAACTGGCGGGCATTGGCCAAGGCGCCCTTTTCGCAGGCCGTCACCGTGGCGCGCAGCTGCTTTTTCAACGCCGCAACATCAACATTGGCGCGGGCGAAATAGGTGATCCCCAGTGTCCCCACAAGTTTCGACCCCATGCGCAGTGGCAAGGCCAGTGAATGGGTGTCGGGCTGGTTGCTGCCCGAACGTTCGCCGAAACCGCTGGCGCGGGTCAGGGCCACCACGGACTCGGCCCGTTGCGCGATCGCGGTGGCCTCTTCTGCGCTTGAGGCGGACTGCTGCAACAGGGCGACCAGATGGCGGCGTTCTTCTGCGGAACAGAAGGCCAGATAGGCGCGGCCATGGGCAAAATCCAACAAAGACATGCGTCTATTGATGGCCGAGCCGTAGTGCGCAAGGGGGCTCATGGGGATGGTACTGAACCTGATGACCAGCGCATCGACGTCCAGCGTTGCCAAGGCTGCGGGCCAGAGGGTGCGCCGTGTCAGGGCCTCGGCCTCTTTCCGGACAACATCGAAAACCTGCGGAAGGCCGTGATATCCTGCACCCAGTTTGGCGACCTGATCGGTCACGCTATAGCCCGCCTGCCGCCCCAGTTTCTGGACATATCCCGCCACCATCAGGGTTTCGAGCAGCCGTACCACCGTCGGCGCGGGGAGGTCGGTTTGTTCGGCCAAGTACTGCACTTTGACGACCGGCGCGCGGTTCATCAATTCCAGAATTTTCAGCGCCCGTTCGACGGCGCGCACTGTCTTTTGGCCGGTCGTTGTCATGGATGGAAAGGTAAAGGGTTTCCGCCTTTAACAAAAGCGCGCTGTAATCAGTGCGCGGCGCTCATCAGCGCCACGAAATAGCCCAGTGCGATTTTCTGTAATCCGCTCATATCTGCCCCAAATACTGATCCCAAAGATTGTTTCGCAGCACCAGATCGGGGTCCAGATATCGCTTGGCTTCGGCGAAGGCGATGCTCCATGGGTAGACACGTTTGAACTGGTCCAGCGTCGCATGCGGGCGGTAGGGCAGATAGTAAGCGCCCTCGATATCCGCGATCCGGTCGATCAACGCGCGGGTCATGCGGGTCATGTCGGCCTCGGCCCGTTGGGTCAGTTCCTGACTGAACGACATCACCGCCGCGATGCGCGGAACGGGGGCGTAGGACAGCAGGCTGTTATCATCCGTCGCCACATAGCGCAGCGTGACGTTCAGGAATTCCTGATAGGACGCCGGAACGACATCCTGACAAGCGGTCAGGAAATCGTTGAACCGGTCAAAGCCCACGAAATATTCGTGCAGGATATCGGTGCGGTCAGGGTTGCGATCCGCCAGCGTCGCCACCGGTTCGTTGATCAGCGAATTGCGCGTGTAAGGACCGGACCCAAGCGCAGGGCCAACGCGTGTTTCGTTAAACCAACGGAAGGATTTAAAAGGCTCGTTGCCCAGTTGGGCACGGTAAATGCGGCTTGCCAGATGCGACATGATCCCGGACCCGGACGCAGGCGGCAGATCATCCTGATCTTCGGCTTCGCGAAAGGTGGTCAGCATGGCCTTTTGGAAGAAAGTCGCGCGTTCAACGTTCAACCGCCCAAAAGCCATTTTCACAGTCGGATCGTCGACGGCTGTCTGGAAGGCTTGGGCGAACCCCGTCGCATCAAGCAGTTGGAAACTGGGCACAAGACGGGTGTTTTTGACCATCTCGACCTCAAGATCGACGATCACACCAACCAATCCGTAGCCGCCCATCGCCATATAGAACAGATCACGGTTTTCATCGGGCGAACAGGTCACCAGATCACCTGATGCCAACACCATGCGCACCGACCTGACGGTTGATCCCATCGGCCCAAAGGGCACTGCCCAGCCATGGGCGTTGACCAAATAGGTCGCGGCCACGCCGAAGTCGTGGTTCGATTGCATGACCTTGGGCGACCAGCCTTGCGGGTCCAAGGCGGCGATGACCTCGGACCAGCGGGCACCGGCGTGCACGCGGAAGGTTTGCGCATCGCTGTCGATCTCGATCGCTCCATTGTCGAAGGTGATCGCAGTGCCATCGCGCGGGATGGCCTGAGCGCCCATAGAATGACGCGCCGCGCCTACGTTCAGTGGGCGTCCTTCGGACCGCGCCTCGGCCAGTTCGGCGCGGATTTTTTCGAACAAGACATCATCTGCCGCGTCGTTCAGAATCAGATGCTTTTTGATCGGGGTCGCGGACAGCCCGCTGGCATCGTTCAGAAACCCCTCGCCCGAGGGTACGGGCATCGGTTTTGTGCCTGCATAGACCGGAAGGTTCGGGCGCAAGGCGCCGGACAGGCCGTAACCCGCAACGCCCCCCAAACCCACAAGCGCCGCGCGGCGTGTAACTGTCTTCATCTAAAAACTGCTCCTGCCCATTTTGCGCGTCCGGAAGGGACAGCGGCCTTAAGGGTTTTTCTAAATAACGGGTTGCAAACCCGTGGTATCAATCAGCCAATGCAAGCATCATCATCGCCTCTTGGCACAGATAGGCCGTGGCCAAAATATCCTCAGGGGCCTGACGTGTTTTCAGGCCCTCAAGCCGGTCCGCCAGAACCAACAGTTGCCGCGCCTCGGCCCCCGCGGCAAGGCGGGCCAGAGTGTCGGGCTGCAGATGGCGGCACTGTTCGGCCAGTTGCGACAGGTCCTGTGCGGGAAAAGCTGTCTGCAAGGGTGTCCCGCTGCTGCCGGTCAGGCGCTGGAAGCCCTGCAAAAGCCCCGCTTTGGCCCGCGCCAGCGCGCTTCCCGCCGGAAGATCGCGGAACTTCACATCGACGGCCTCTAAGTCCCCCAGCGACGACAGCAAAAGCGTGACAGGTTCGTGGATCAGGTCATCCCCGACAACCGAGGTCAGCACCAGCAATGCCACCGCGCCGGGAAATTGCGTGTGCAACTTTGCAAGGCGCGGGCGGTCATCGGGCGTTGCTGTCAGATCAAGCGTCTGACCCACGTTATCGGTGGCCCGCCAGACATAGCGCTGGCTGATGTCGTCGAACAGGGGTTCGGAAATGCTGTGCGGCAGGATGAGCGATGGCACGGGCGCGGCTGCACGGCGCAGGCCGGTGCCCATCCGCACCCGCAAATCGGCGCGCAGATCGGACCAACGCCGGATCAGGGCCGGACTGTTTTGAACATCGGAGGTCCGCAATGGCTGAATGTCTTTGGCCCGTGTTTTGTCACCGGTCGAGATCTGTCCGTCTTCGGCGCACAGCGGGTTTTCCAGCACCAGAAAAGATCCGCTAAGTCGGGACGCTGCGGGCGTGCCCCACAGCGGATTTAAATAGGCTTGATAGGCGGTAAAGGCCAAATCCATGCCTGCGCCACGGGCGACGGTTGCGCTCCGATGTTCGCCGGTTTCCTGATCCAGAAAATAGGCGGTCAGGCCGCGCGCGCCGTTGGGGGTGGTCCACCCATGCAGACCCAGACACATGAGCGTCATATCCGCGACAGGCTGATAGGAACGCCGCGCCTGCCCCAACAGATCGGTATCCTCAGGACAAAGCCGAATGGCCCGCGCCAGTGCATAGGTCCGCGACAGCGCGGCCAGAAACCGCCCGCCTTCAAACCGGACATCACCGGCTTCGGCCCAGCCCGCTTGCGTGGACAGGGTCATCAACTGGCCCATCAGACGCGGTGCGGATTGGACCTTGGCGGAAATCGCGAGGTCCAGAAGACGTTCTTCGGCCAAAACGGCAGAGCCATGGAAAATCTGCCCGATGGCCTCTTCCAGCGCACGCAGGATCGCATCCATCGTTTCGCTGTCAGGCGCGGGTGCAGCGTTCGGGCTTGCCAACGGCGCATCCCGCGCGACACCTGCCAAATCACGCAGCGCGATCGCCCCTGCCGCAACGACAAGCCGTTTGCGTATGGCTGGCCCCTTATACAGCGCGGCCTTCAGGTCTTGGCCCGCAACAAAGGTCACTGTCGCCTCGGGTGACGGAAAGCTTGCTTGGGCATTGCCGCCCCTCTGCTCGACATGGGCCGTCGCCGCCAAGACAGCAGCGCCGTCGAAATCCGCCCCAGCAAACTTGCGTAGTTGGTCGGCGGTCAGGCCCACCAGCCAGTCCGATGCGCTGACAGTTGGGGCCTCGGGCGTCGCAGGTTCTGCATCCGTCGGTTCGATAATGTCGCGCAGCACCAGAACCGCCGTCAGGATATGGCTACACACGCCGGTTGCCGGGCAATCGCAGGTCGCGGTTTGCGGTCCGCCCGCAGGGATCGTGACGGTCTGCCCGCCGGTCTGCACCCTTGCCTGTGCGTCGTCAAAGTGCTGGACCTGCGCGTCGGGCACGGCCTTTTGTGCGCGCCGCAACAGGCCCTTGTTGGCCAAAGCCACCAAGGCATCATCATCGAATGAGGTGATCAGGGCGCGCAGGCTCATTCCATTACCCCCGCCAGCCATTGCGCCAGTTTGTCCGGCGTCATCGCGGCGATCTTCATGCCAAGCCCGGCCAGACGGCCTGCAATCTGCGCGTCCATATAGGGATCGCCCAGATCATCCAGCGCCGACAGTCCGATCATGCGCACCCGCGCCTCGTTCATCCGCGCGACCGCGCGATAGAGCCTGCGGGGGCTTGCGCCTTCGGCAAAGTCGGAAATCAGAACAAAGACCGTGCGCTCGGGCGTGTCGATGTAGCGTTCGGAATACTCTACCGCCTGCCCGATATCCGTGCCGCCCCCCAGTTGCACAGATAGAAGCGTGTCCAGCGGATCGGTCAGCTTTTCGGTGACATCAATGATGGACGTATCGAACAGAACCATCGACACGTTGACCCCCGGCAGGCCCGACAGGATCGCCGCCATCACCGCCGAATGGATGATGCTGTCGGTCATCGACCCGGACTGGTCAACGCAAAGGATCACCGACCACGGCAGACGCCGCCGTTCACGGGACACAAAGCGCAGGTCGTCGGCGATGATGCGGCCCGTTTCCGGATCGTAGTTCTTCAGATTTCGCCGCAGCGTGCCGCGCCAGTCAAAATTCGCCGCCGACGCGACGTGGGACCGTTTATAAGGATTGCGGCGACCCGAAAACGCGCGCTGAACGTCTGATTTTAGACGGCGCATGATGTCTTGGATCACCGCATCGGCCACCTGCCGCAACTTGTCCTTCACTTCGGGTTTTGCGCGGCCATGAAAGCTGAGCAGTGTTTTCAGAAGGTCCTGATTGGGTTCCAGATTTTCCAGCGTCTTGGGATCATCCAGAAGATCCGACAACCCGTAGCGGTCCAGCGCGTGATCCTGAAGCACCTCGAACACCGATTGCGGAAACAGCTTGCGCGCAGACCCCAGCCAATCCAGCGCCTTCATCTGGGTCGGGTCCAAAGTGCCGGGGCCTTTCGGGCGGTGCAGCCCGCGCTTGTCGTATTCGCGGCCATAGAGATAGTCCAATGTTCGGTCCATGCGCACGTCAGACTTGGACAACCCGCCCATCTGCCGTTCCGCATAGCGCCCCAGCGCCAGCCGCCAACGCCGTTGGATGTTCGAGGGATCGTCACTCATGCCCCACCCCCGATGATCCAGCCGTCCAATCCGTCAGCCATAAGTCCCGTGCGCAATTCTGCATCCACCTTGGCACCCAAGGCGGCCTCGGCCGCGTCCACATCGTGAAAATGCGCGGTATAGCTGCTGGCCGATCCGCCATGTCTGCGGGTCAGGGCCGCGGCCACCAGATCGGCCTCGCGCGGGGACAGCGCGGACAGGGCAAGGCGCAAATGGGGCAGCAATTCAAGAAACCCGTCATCCGTCACGCCGTTCAGAAATTCATCCAGTGCATCCAGCACGCCATCAACGGTCCACAGCAGGGACGGCGAAATCGCCAACACGCCGCGCAATCCAGCCAAACGCGTCAGCAAATCCGGCGCGCTGCCGTTCAGTTGCGCCTTTAGCAAATCAGGCAGGGTGTGATCGGGTTTGCGGCCTGCATCAACCGCAATGGCCGTGATCGCGCCTAGCAGTTCCGGCGCGGGATCGGCCAACGCCGCACGATCAAGCGCGTCGTCAAACAGGGTTTTGTCCAGGTCATCCCCCTCGAACCCGCGCATCAGTTCGGACACAAGCCGCAGCGCATCCAGACAGGGCTGGATCGCATCGTCACGCATGTTTGGCAGGTCGTCACAAAGATAAATCATGCGGGCAAAGGCCTGCTGCATCACGCCTGTGATGTCCAACCCGTCAGGCAGCGACAGGGGGCCGCGCGATGCCTCGATCCCGTGCAGGGTGACCATCGCCTTGGCCGTGTCTGCGAAATCGGCGGATCGGCTGATCGCCCCCGCGATTTCGGTCAGGAAACCTGTCAGCTCGGTGCCCAGCCCTGCCAGAAGACCCCTTCTGAACATGGTCAAAAGCGCAGGCAAATCGTCGGCGCGTCCGTCCTTGGTCAGCGCATGGCGATCTGCGAACAGTTTGGCCAGACAGGCGGCGGGTACCGTGTCGCCGTGAACGGCGGCCTCGATCAACTGGCCCTCGACGCGGGGCGACCATGCGTAATCCCAGCGCTCGAACAAGAGGTCGGTCTGCTTGGCGTTCTGGAAATCCGGTCCGCCGCTGCGGGTCGCAAAGCCGCTGTCCAACAGGGCCATCGCATGGGCAAAGCGCGACGCAGCCAGATGGGCGGGTTTGCGGCGGATATCCAGACTGCGTTCGCGCCGCCGTCCGTCGGACACATCGAACCGGTGCGCACGTGCGCGGGCCATGGCGTCGGCCACAATCGGCGGCTGGCCGGCAGCGTCGCTAACATCGCCCAGCGCATGACCGCGCAGGTATTCGGTGAACCGTTCCCGCCAGACATCCGACCCGCTGTCTTCGCCCTTCAGCAGCGCCGATGTAAGACCGTCGAACAGATCATACCGCAGCGCCCCGGGACGTCCGCGCAACCGCGCCAGCGTTTCCGCGCTGCGCAGCATTTCGACCTGCGCCGGAACGGAAATACCATGGCCATCGCCGCGCATTTTATGGGCGAACTCTTGGGTCAGATCATGGGCAAAGGCCTGCCAGTCCGGTGCTTGGCCGCGCGCGTCGGCATGATCCCAAAGCGACTGGTAATACGCTGGCTGAGGCAGGCCCGCGCCGTACCCCATCAGCGCATCCATATCCTTATAGCCGTAGCGGATCAGATAGGATGCAGCATCGGATTTGCTCCCTGCCCGCGTTTTTCCTGCCGTCTTCACAGGCTCTAACAAGGCCGCCGCATGAAACCCGCCGATCACGCAAACCACGGGGCCTGCACCATCGGCCAGCGCATCCCGCAGGCAGGCGGCCATGTGGGCCTCGCGGGCATCATCATTCGTGGCTTGGAACTGATCTTCGGGCGTCGAGGCACGAAGAGCGGCGCAATAGGTGCCCACGTCTTGCAGAAAGCCGCGCCAGTCGGGGTCGCCCAAACGGGTTTCGAACAGATGATCCCAAAGCTCGAACCCGTCGCGGCATCCCAGCCGGTCACTGAGCGCGCGGATGTAATCCCCGCTGTCAAACGCCTGTTCCTGCACCAGAGACTGTGGGCCTTTGTGATTACCGTCACGGCCCTGCATTTTGGCGTCTGACCCAAGGTCGATGAACCGCACCTCGGCCCCGATGGCGGCCCCTTCGCGCAGGGCGATCCATTCCGGCGAATGGGCGCAGAACGGGTAATAGGCCGCCAGACGCGGGCCATCTTTCTGATCAAGCAGACTGGCCGCAGCGACGGGCGGCACGGTGTCAGGGTCCAGCAAATGCGGGATCAGATGCGCCAGATCGTGGGGCGCTTCGATCATCACGTGGGATGGGCGCAGGTCACGGATCATAGCCCGAATCGCCCACGCGCAGGCGGGCGAATGGTGGCGGATGGGGGCCAGATACAGGCCGGTGTCGGGCTGGAACAGCCTGTCCCGCACCTGATGGATCAGCGCCTCATCCCGCATGGATTTGCTGCGGGGCTGTGATCATCCGTCGTCCTTGGCGGCCTTGTGGAAGGCGGCCCAAGCGCGGCTTGTCCGGCCACGGGCGCGGGCGATCGTGTCGACATAGGCGCGTAGTTTACGGGCGTCTTCGGCGTCATCCTTGAACACGACACCGCGCAATTGCCGCGCAACATGGGCACCGGTCGGGGCATCGCCGGACAGATAGCTGGCATCCAACAGCGCCCCATGGGCGACGTTCACCGCCTCGGCTGTAGACATGACCGATTTCGGCTGGGCGACCACGGCACCATCCTCGGCCCGACCTGTGCGCAGGTCACGAAAAACCGACACGACGACGTCCAGAACATCCTCGGGCAGATCGGCCTTCATATCGTATTCGGCCATGCGGTCGCGGACCTGTTTGGCGATCAATTCCTTTTCAAAGGCCGCATCAGCAATGGGTGCCACAGTTTCGAAATTAAAGCGGCGTTTCAGAGCGCTCGACATTTCGTTCACACCCAGATCGCGCAGGTTGGCAGTGGCGATGACGTTAAAGCCGCGTTCTGCCCGCACCTCGCGGGCGGCACCGAGTTCCGGCAGGGCGACTGTCTTTTCGGACAACAGCGAAATCATCGCATCCTGCACCTCGGGGGCGCAGCGGGTCAGTTCTTCGATCCGCGCGATCTGGCCGTTCTGCATGGCCGTCAGCACCGGCGACGGGATCAGCGCGCGTTCGCTGGGTCCTTCGGCCAGCAACAGCGCATAGTTCCAGCCATAGCGCAGATGATCCTCGATCACGCCTGCGCTGCCTTGGACCACCAGACGGGACGTGCCGCTGATCGCTGCCGCCAGAAGTTCGGACAACAGCGACTTTGCCGTGCCCGGTTCCCCCACCAGCATCAGCCCCTGATGCCCCATAAGTGCGACGATACAACGATCAACCAGCGGGTCATCGCCATAGAATTTGCGCGACACGTCCAGCTTGGCGTCGCCCAGAATAAACCGGCGCACAGCACGGGGGGACAGCGCCCAACCGGCTGGCTTCGGGTCGCTATCGGCGTCGCGCAGGCGGGTCAGTTCATCCGCATAGCGCAGTTCCGCCGGAAGCCGCTGGGCGGTTGTTACGTCGGTTTTTAAATCCATGGCATCTTCTTCATCCATTCGGGATCATAAGAGCCCTTGGCCACCATATCCCGATAATCGTTCCAGCATTCCGACAGCAAAACGCCGGGCACCTCGCCCAAGGGCACAGCGCGCCCACGGCGGCCTTTGCCCATGAGCTTGTGAAAGCTCAGATACATCTGCGCGGCGGCGACGTTTTCTTCGGGCAGGCAGTTGCCCGAGAACTCGATCACAGCGCACAGACCGGCGCTGCGGAAGTTTTTGACGTATTCGTTGAAATACCCGCCATCCAGCGCCTCGCCCCTTTCGTAGCCCAGCTTCGACGCCACACCACGGAAGGTGAAAGTGTCGGTCACCCAGCCATGGCGATCCTTGATCTGGGTTTCCTTTGCCATGTCGCCTTCGACCGACAACAACGGCCGACCGAATTGCGCGAACAGAGGCTTGACCTCGTAATCCGACAGATGCGTTTTCCATGCGTCCGCTGCGCCATCAGGCAACAATGCGCCATGCGCCAGCCGGATGTTGGCAAAGCTTTGCGGATCCACCTCGTTATCCTCGGCATCGACGTAGTCACCTTCGGCGGTCGGGCGGAAGGCGGTGATTGCATTCCCGTCCCCATCAACACCCAGCCAGATCACGCGTTCCGTCAGGCGGCCCATCAGGGGATGATCGCGGAAATCGCGCTGCCAGTCCGACACCGGCCAGATACGTTCGGCACAAAGCGCCTCGTACAGGCGTTCGCCCTGAAGGGTCATGACCTGCTTCAGTTCCCGCTTGGATGCGGACAGTTGTTTCTTGCTGGCTTTGGTGTTGTCATCGTCGCCCGCAGGCAGCGCCTTGATCGGCTTACCGTCGGGGTTGAAGGCCACCAGTTTAAAGTCATCGTCCATCCGCGCGAAATAGGGTTTGGCATCGTCGCCAATGGGCAATTCCAACACGCCGTCATCATTCAGTCCTGCCGTTGGAATGGTCCGATCGGCCAGTTCATCCAGCGACCAGTTCCGCGCCTCGGCCACGCCATTGACCAGTTCGCCCGCGTAGGCCTGTACGCCCTTTTGTTTCAGGCGCGTGGCTGCGGAGATCACGATCTGAAGCGAAAGCGGATCACCCTTGGCCGCCAGCACATCCAACAGCGCGGACGCCTGCGACGTGCGTGACCCATGCTGCTTCAGGTAGGTGCGGACGACAGCCGCGCCATGGGCAGGGTCGATCTGTTTGGTCAGACCCAGAATGCCTTTGGTCGCAGCGCCCGAGTTCAGGTAGTTGGATTTGAACCCGTTGAACAAATCACGATACGCGCGTTCGCGGGTGTATCCTTCGATCCAGCGGCTGTTGTATTTGAAATTGCTGTCGGCGTGCTTCTCGGCATAGGCGTGCGCCTCTTCATCCGGCGGGCGCTGGGTGTCGTAATCGATCCATGCATCGAAAATCCACGTTGACAGAGTGCGCGCGCTTTCGGGGGCCAGCTGATCCAGATAGATGTCGAACAGCGCATTTCCGCCCGGTTGCTTCAACTTGTTGGCAAGGAACAGCCACGCCTTGATCACCTCGGGCGGCACCTTTTGCCCGCCTTTGTATTTCAGCGCGGGCATGTGATCGCTGATCAGCCAGTCCAGCTTATCGAACTTGGCCTTTTTCAGAACCTTTTCCGCCTCGGCCAAAAGCGCCTTGGGACCGACGTAATCGGACAGCTCGACCCCCAGACGCGACAGCGCCGTCAGGATGGCCGCGCGGGCCAGATCGGACTTTTCTTTCTTAAGCCGTGCCTTCAGCGGTTTCGCGGCACCTGTGGCCCCCAGATCTGCCAGCCATTCGGCGGCGCCAGCGCGCACGTCCTGACGGGTATCTTCCAGCAAGGCAATTGCGCGCTCTTCCAGACCGGGCGCGCCTTTGAGCATCTCGCGGGCAAGGGCACGACCTGTTTTACCGGTGCCTGTGGCCAGCTCCAGAAGCGGGCCATAGTAGCGCTGGGGCGTTTTCGGCAGCAGGTTCAGGAACTGCACCGCCAGCAACTTGCGCGGCGCAGGTTCGCCGGGCGGGCGCATGCCGAAGGCTTCGTCGAACAGATCAAAACTTTCAGCCAACAAGGGCCAGATCGCATCGCTGTTCAGATCGGCGATGTCGTAATAGGACCAATCGCTCGCCATTTCGGAACGCAGCAGATCGCCTGGCTTGATCTCGCGCGTTTTGCGGTCACCCCATGGGCCGTAGGTCATTGTTTTGTTGGCAACGTTCATCGCCTCAAGGTGACGATAATCGGCGTTGTCGCTGTTTACGTAGTTGACCAGAACATTCTGGGCTGCAGACCAGCCGTTCTGATTAAACGCCGCGCTGAAACCGCGCTCCAGCACGCTGGCACACCGCAACGCGCGTTTCGGCGCCATGCGCGACAGTGCCTCGGTCGTCCAACTGTCCTTCAGTGTGTGCTGAATCAAAGACACCAATCGACGGCTTTCTTTGGAATCCAGATCTTCGGGATCACCGTTGAAGATTTTGATGATTTTACCCGCAAGCGAGGTGCTGATCGGTTTGGGACGATATCCACGCCCGCTGCGATTGGCATTGCGCCGCTCGATTTCTTCGTTTTCTTTTTCGATCAGCTTGATCAGCTTGCCCTTATCTTCATCACCAAACCAGATGTCCGGTTCGGACGCCAGTGGTGCCAAAGGCGGAATATCAACGCGGGTGCCATCCAGAGCGATGTAGCCGGTGTTGTCATCGCCGTCTTCGCCGGTGGACGCCTGCGTGACCTGATCCACCGCCAGCGCGCTTTCAATCGATGCCTTGATGCGGGCGGTTTTTTCGGCTGGCAGGTGATCCCGCAAGACGTTCAACGCCACTTCGGAACGCAGCCCGGCCAACAGATCGACCATGGCACCACGCACGGCCACCTTGCCGTTGGTCAACATGTCTGTCGCCATTGGCAGAACCTCGGCTTCGGGCTGCGCCATCAGCACGTTCACGGCGATCTTGCGCACAGCTTTGGAACTGTCGGCACAGGCCTCGACCAGATAGGCGCGGGCGTCGGGGTGGTCGAACATCTCCCAGCGCTCCATGGCGGCGATGGCGTTCACCTTTCCTTCGGCAGCCATCCGGCGACCGGCCTCTAGCAGGGCAGGTACATTCTGTTTGGCAAAGTCGGAGAAATCGAAAATCTTGGTCAGACCACGGATATCATCGCGGCTGGCCCAGCGTCCGTCGTCATTGAAAACTACATCGAACAGATCGACAGCCGAACCACCCGCAGCCACACAAATCTGCGCCGCAAATTCGGGGGACAGCGCACAGTCCTTGGCATCGATCATTTCTCGGGGCCATCTGTTGGTTTGCTTGATTAGCCCCTGCCCCGCGTTTGCGAACAACACCCTGAGTGGTTGGGGCACATGTTTGGTGCCAACCAGAAAGTCGCGCGCCGATCCCATGGCCGCAGACAGCACCTCGCCATAGCGTGCGATCACCTCGGCGTCGTGCGCCTGCCGTGCGATATAGTTCCAGCGATTAATGGTGACTGAGTCATTGCTATACAGCCGATCCAGTTCCAGCGTCTTGGCGACGTCGATGTTGGCAAGCGTGGACAAAACCGATCCTTCGTCACCCCGCCCCACATAGGCAATCGCGGCGTCGCCCAAACCCTTTTGCACACCATTTAATCGCTTGAGATCCATCCCGATCGGGCCGCCAAGCAATTCATTTTTCGAAAAAAGAGACAAAAGTTTTTTCACCGGAACGCCCTGAATACATTTCACAATGCAACAAGACTCGCACGGTCACACGCACAACCCAAGAAGTTTCTTTAAAATTATGAACTCACCTTAAGACAGAGCAGACGCGCATCGGAAACACCGGCCATTTTCTGCCAAATTCAATTTTTTTCGACCCGTTTCGACCACCGAAAACCAGCAAAATATGCTGCAACGCAGCAAAATGCTTTTTGCGCATAGTTAGTATAGCCAGAGCAGTCATTCCGAGAATTCCGGGGCGATCCTAACCTGAGTGCATTCCAAATTTCTTGTTTTCAGGAGTGCCGATATGAAACGTGAATTTGCCATTGCACTGGGCTTGGCCGCCTCCGCAACAGCGGGTTTCGCCGACCCTTTCATGACCCCGCCCACCGTCACCCGCGAGGTCGTTCTGCCCACGCCCGCTGCTCAGGTCTGGTCTGAATTCGGGCAGTTCTGTTCGTTGACGAAATGGCAGGATCTGGTGGCAAGCTGCGAAGTGACCCAAAAAGTCGACGGCATCTATCGCACCGCAGTTATGACCGACGACAGCGCCTATGTGGAACGTCTGATCCATTATTCGGATGACAGCATGTCCTTTGGCTATTCGATGTTGTCCGGCCCCGCACCTGTCAGCGACTACATCGCCCTGTTCGATGTCGATGCGGTCGATGAGACATCAAGCGTGGTGCGTATCAGCGCATGGTATTCGGTCTCGGATGGCGCAACCCACGAGGTTGTCGACCCGATCCTGACCGACCTTTTCGACAACGGTCTGCGCGGCATGACCGACCTTCTTACCAACTAAGCCAACATCGGGCCACTCCAAGGCGTGGTGTTTTGGAATGGTCCCGGCGTGGCTTCGATCATCAAACTCAAGAGGAGACACACGATGATTATTGTAACTGGCGCAACCGGCAATGTGGGCAGCGTTCTGATGGCAAAACTTGCCGAAAAGAACATCCCCGCCCGTGCGATGACGCGGGACGCGAGCAAGGCCAAAGGCCTGTTTCCCGCGGGCACCGAGGTTGTTGAGGCCGACTTTGCCGATCCGGCAAGCCTGACCAAGGCGATGGCTGGCGCAGACACGCTTGTTCTGATCTCGCCGGCCCATCCCGACATGGTCGCGCATCAGAAAGCGGCGCTTGATGCGGCCAAGGCTGCGGGCATCAAGGATGTGATCAAGCTGTCCGGTCTGGGCGCGTCTCTGGATGCCCCGATCCGCCTGCCCAAGGGCCATGCCGAGATCGAAGATTACGCGGGCTCTATCGGGCTGAGCATCACACCTATCCGCCCCAACCTGTTCATGCAGGTTCTTTTGGGCGATGCCGGATCGATCGCAGGCGAGGGCAAAATCTATGCCCCTGCTGCGGATGGCAAAATCTCGTTCACGGATGTGCGCGACATTGCCGATGTCTTCACGAAGGTCATCGAAGACACGGCTCTTCGTGGCAAATCCTACGACATCACGGGGCCGGACGCGCTGACCTATGCGGAAGCCGCAGAAAAGATCGGCAAAGCGGCAGGCTATCCGGTGCAGCACGTCGATGTCCCCGAAGAAGCCGCACGCGAGGCGATGCTTGGCATGGGCATGGATCCGTGGGTGACAGAAGCCTTCGTCGAACTGTTCCAGATCTATCGTGCTGGTTACGGATCGGCAGTTCTGTCGGACACGGTTGCATCGGTGAAAGGCGCGCCTGCGCGCAGCTTTGACGGCTTTGCTGCGGATTTCCGTGGCTCATTTGCCAAAGCGTCCTGATTGTCACCGGCATCGCGGCAAGCGTCGCGATGCCCCCTCCCGAACTTTCAAGCCCGAACTTTCAAGACTGTCTGACAGAGGAAATGTTATGTCTAAAAATGTCATTCTCGTTGGCGACAAGTTTGCCACGTTCGCACAACAGGAAAACGTTACAACACCCTTGGCATTCTGCGCCGCCCTAGAGGACGGGAAAATCGACGCCTGCAACCTTATTCTGGGTCAGGGTGTGTCGGATGCTTGGGTGGCACATATCACCGATCTTGCCGCGCAAACCAACGCGAAGGTCACGCTGGTCAATAGCGTCAGCGCGAAACGCGCCAGCAGCAAATCCTGCCACAAGGTCAAGCGTCAGAATGCTTTGATCTCGGAGCCTCAGGTACTGCGCAACAACGCCTTTGGCGCCCGCCTTCTGATTGATGAAGACTGCGAGCTGATGGGCGACCACCAGACCGGCCACCACTTGCAAGGCATGTTGCTGGTCGAAGCGGCGCGCCAGATGTTTCTGGCCGTCATCGAACGCTATCTGCGCCCGCAGCAAAGCAACTACGCGGTGATCAACCACCTGAATTCGACGTTCCAGTCATTCGCCTTTCCGCTTTCAACCGACATCGAACTGACCGTCGAAACGCGCGACGAAGACCGCCCCGACCGTGGCAGCTATGACGTGCAGGTCGTGTTCCTGCAAAACGGATCACCCGTCACCACAATCGACACGCGGTTCACAGTGTTCGACGCCAAGCGTCTGGCCCCGAAAGAAGCCGCCATGGCGCAGGCCCGCACGCAGGATTGCATCGCCATGGCCGACAAGGAACTGGCCGTAGCGGTCTAGAGCGTGTCCGAGTTCGCAATCGACAGGATGGTCTGACGAAACCAGGCCCGCGCAGGCGTCAGCCGGTGCTGACGCCGCATCACCAAGTGAAACGAATGACAGACCGATGGAAAAGGAAGCTCCCAATGCGAAAGTCCGAACGTCTCTTCGGCAAAGCTGACCAAACGACGCGGAATGGTGGCCAGAAGGTCGGTTCCGGCAAGGTTGGACACCATGGGCGAAAACGATTCGAAAACGAACTGGATGTCACGCGTTTTTCCAAGTTTCTCAAGCTCTTCATCCACCCAGCCGCGGCGGTCGCCCGAATAGGAACACAGCATGTGTTTGTGCGTCAGATAGGTTTCAAGCTGCATAACACTGCCCGGAGCTTCGCTGATGCCGTTCCTGTCGCCGACGATCACGTAATCTTCGTCAAACAGGCGGTCCGCGCTGAATTCTGTCTGATGGACGCTCTGGCTGACGATCGCGAATTCAATGTGCCCTTCGCTCAGACGCTGCAATGCATCCCGTGCACTTACGTTTCGCAAGTTGATCGACACGAACGGAGACTCTTGCCGGATGCGGCTGAAAAGCTGCGGGAAGATCGCGTAAATCGCATAGTCCGTCAGCCCGAGCGTAAAGCTTGTTTCCGAGGTTTGCGGATCGAACTGCCGCACCTGCGCCAGCGCCTTTTCCGCGCAACCCAGCGCCTCTTCGATATCGGGACGCAAGGCGCGCGCCACGGCCGAGGGCTGCATCGTATTCCCGCGCCACTCGAACAGCGGGTCGTTGAACGACGTCCGCAATTTGCCCAGCGCTCGCGACACGGCGGATTGCGAGATGTTCAGCATCTCGGCGGTGCGGGTCGTGCTTTGGGTTTGGGATAGGGCGCGAAAGACTTTCAGAAGGTTCAGATCAAGGCTGTTGATTAAGTCCGCCAAGTCACAACTCCAGGGAAAATAGCTATGATGAAAAATGCAAAGAAAGATGAAGAACGGTTATCTGCCGATGTTGCTATCATAGGTGGTGGTCCGGTTGGAATGGCCGTTGCGGCAACAGTGGCACGTTTCGGCCTGTCGGTCGTTTTGATTGAACAATCTTCAGGCACAACGCCCTATTCAAAGGCCATTGGCGTCCACGCTATCACATTGGAAAAGATGCACACTTTGGGTCTGACTGACGGTCTTCTGGCCGAAGGTTTCCCGATGCGCGACTATGCGATCTACGAAAACAAACGCCGCACCATGGCTACAAGCTTTCGTGGAATTGCGACGCCCTACGATTTTGTTCTGGGGCTGCCGCAAAGCCGGACCGAGGCCCATCTGGCCGCCGATCTGGAAAAGCAGGGCGTGTCGATCTTGTGGGAACACAAGCTGACGGAAATCCGCGATATCGGCGCGCTGAAAGACCCGAACTGGCCTGCGCAGATCGTCGTCGAAAAACCGGACGGCACCCCTATGACCATCTCGGCCAGCTATGTCGTCGGCGCTGATGGCGGGCGATCCACCACGCGGGAACTGGTCGGCATCGATTTTCCGGGCGGCAGCTATGGCAAGGCGTTCCTGCTGGGGGACGTGAAGCTAGACTGGAACGGCCCCCGCCACGAATTGCAGTTCCACCTGTCCAAACATGGCTACCTTTTGTTGATCCCGATGCCCAACGGCATGCACCGTGTCATCGCGCAAACCGATCTGAAATGGGAAGACTTCCAGGATCGTCACAAGCGCCCCGAAGCCAAGCTAGACATGTTGCAGGACATCATCGACACGCGCGGCCCCGGCGGCATTCGCGCACATTCACCCGAATGGCTGACGGCCGCCCCGTTCTATTACCGTCTGGCATCCTCTGCGCACCGTGAACGCGTTTTCCTTGCTGGTGATGCGATGCATCTTGTCAGCCCGCTTGGCGCGCAGGGTCTGAACACGGGCTTTGGCGATGCGTTCAATCTGGGTTGGAAGCTGGGGTTTGTGCATCAGGGCATGGCCGATGTGTCGCTGCTCGAAAGCTATGGGACCGAACGGCTGAAGCTGGCGGCCAGTCTGATCGACATCACAACAAAAACAACCCGCTACATCACCGCGACCCGTTGGTGGGAACGCCTTGCACGAAGCGTTGCGACCAGTTTCATGAATCCGGGCATCAAGGTGCAACGCGATCTTCCTGCACTGCTGTCCGGCATTCGTCAGGCCTATGACCCATCGGTTTTGGCAGGCAAGATGCCTTCGGCTGCATGGCCCGAGCCCGGATCGCGGGCGCCGAATGCCCGCCTTCAAAGCCAATCGGGCCTGTTCGAAAGCGCGCGTCTGTTCCATGGTCAGGCATTTCACGCGGTCTTTGTTCTGCGGCGCGCCGACGACATGATGCTTGGTCAGGTGCAGGCCGAGGTGACGCGCCTTTTGCAACTGGGCGATGGCGTTCGCCCTGTCGTCATCCTGCGCGAATATGGCGACAGGTTGCCATCCATTCAGGGGGCACAGGTCCTTGCCGATCCGTTTGCCGATCTGACTGGCGAAATCGGCACCGCGCAGAACGCCTCTTTTCTTGTCCGACCTGACGGCGTTGTCGCCGCATCGTGCTCTGAACTCGATGCCGGCCTGACGCTTGACTACTTCGCCTCCGCCCCATGGGCCAAACCCGCCACCGTAGAAAAGGAGCTTCGCCATGTCGCGTAATAAGGCCATTTTCTTTGATATCGACGATACCCTGATCGCCACGAAGTCCATGTTCGATTTTCAAAGTTACTACTACGCCCATGCCTGCGAATACCGGCACGCTGACCCCAAGGCGGTGATGTCCACGTTTCGCCAAAGCCTTGCGCAGCAAGTCCCCGACGGCTGCCGCGAGGATTTGAACAGGGCCTTTTATCGCAGTTTCGAAGGCCGATCGCTGATCGAGGTCGAAACCCTTGCCGAAGAATGGTTTGAGACGCTTCCTGCCTCGGTCTGGATCGAACCGGCACTGGCGCTTTTGCGCAAGCGGCGCGAAGAGGGATACCTGATTGTCGGGGTGAGCGGATCGTCCCACGAAATCCTTAGCGGCATCAACAGCGCGCTGCGCTTTGACCACCTACTTGCCGCACAGCTCGAGGTGTCATTCGGGCTGTTCACGGGAGAGTTGATCCCGCCGCAAACCATCGGCGAAGGCAAGGCGGTCGCCATCCGGCAACTGGCCGATGCGCATGATATCGACCTTCAATCCAGCGCCGCCTGCGGGGATCACATCTCGGATCTTGCGATGCTGGAATGTGTCGGGGAACAGATCATCGTGACAGGCGATCCCCTGTTGGAAAAGATTGCGCGGAATCGCGGTTGGGTTACGCTGAACCGCACTGCAAAAACAGACGCCGAGGTGCATGTCTGACGCCCCAACTGCGGGCGGCGTCAGATGATTTCATCCTCGTCGAACATCGGATCGTCTTCCAACTGGCTGACAAGATCTTCGACCGCGTTTTCGGCCTTGGCCACGGATTTGACGCGTCCGATGTGAAACACCGCATCGCCTTCGTTGACGATCGGCATGACGGCGCGGCCAACAATAATGCCGGAAAACGGTGCAACGATTTCCTGCTCTTTTTCACCGAAGGGGTCGGACACCGCCGCAAGCAGTTCACCGGTGCGCACCAAAGCGCCGTCGCTTTTGAAAATCCGCAGAAGACCACCCATCGGCGCACGGACCCATTTGCTGGACAGGCAAAGTTGCGGTGCCGCCTTGGGCGCCGACACGCCGCGCTTTGAAACCATGCCTTTGTGGTTCATGACCCTAAGAACACCGGCCACACCTGCACGGATCGAGAATTCGTCAAACCGGAGCCCCTCGCCCGCCTCATAAAGCAGGATGGGCTTGCCGATTTTCTTGGCCTCACCGCGCAGCGATCCGTCGCGCAAAGGCGATTTGATGATGACCGGCGCGCCGAAAACATGCGCCAGCGCTTCCATGTCCGGATCTTCGGGCGAAATACGCACCTGAGGATAGTTCGTGCGGTGCACCGCGGCCGAATGCAGGTCGATCCCGATTTCGGACCGCTTCACGATTTCCTTCAGAAACATATGCGCCAAACGTGCCGCAAGCGAACCTTCGTTGCTGCCCGGAAACACACGGTTCAAATCGCGCCTGTCCGGCAGATACCGTGAATGGTTGATCAAACCGTAGGTGTTGACGATCGGCACGGCCAACAACGTGCCAGCCAAATTCTTCATGGATTTCGAAGCCAACACGCGGCGGATGATTTCAATCCCGATGACCTCGTCACCGTGGATGCCGCCACTGACGAACATGACCGGCCCGGGCTTTTTGCCGTGCACCACATGCACCGACATCGAAATAGGCGTGTGATCTGATAAAACACTGACTGGGATATCGACCGTCTGACGGGTGCCCGCTTCAATGGTTTTTCCGCCAATCTCGAACGCGGGCCGTTTCGCCATCAGCCCTTGCCTCGTGTACGGGTAGATCCCTTGGCGGCATTCTTTTCAAGAAACTCGATCATCTTGCCAGCGATATCCAATCCGGTCGCCTTTTCAACGCCTTCCAGACCCGGAGAGGAGTTCACCTCCATGATCACTGGCCCGTGGTTGGCGCGCAGCATATCCACACCGCAGGCATTCAGACCCATGGACTTTGCTGCGCGAACAGCGGTCGCGCGTTCTTCAGCGGATAGCTTAACGACCTGAGCGGACCCGCCACGGTGCAGGTTCGAACGGAATTCACCTTCGGCACCGGTGCGCTTCATCGCGGCGATCACCTTGCCACCGATAACGATGGCGCGGATGTCGGTGCCGCCCGCTTCCTTGATGAACTCTTGAATCAGGATGTTGGTGTTGGTTGCGCGGAATGCCTCGAACACGGATTTGGCCGACCGATTGGTATCGGCCAGAACAACACCCAGACCTTGCGTGCCTTCCAGAAGCTTGATCACCAACGGCGCTTCGCCTGCCAGCTTCAGGACCTCTTCGGTTTGTTTCGCATCATGGGCAAAGGTCGTGACAGGCAGGCCGATCCCGTCGCGCGCCATCAACTGCATTGAACGCAGCTTGTCCCGCGACCGGCCAATCGCAACGCTTTCGTTCAGGGGATAGACGCCCATCATTTCGAATTGGCGCAGGACCGCGGTGCCGTAGAACGTGATTGATGCACCGATCCGCGGAATAACCGCGTCGTAGCCTGTCAGCTTTTCACCGTTGTAATAGATCTCGGGACGCCGCGACGCGATGTTCATATAGCATCTCAGCGTGTCGATGATGTCCAGTTGATGACCGCGTTGCTCGGCGGCTTCTTTCAGGCGCTGGTGGGAATACAGTTTGGCATTGCGGGCAAGCATCGCGATTTTCATTGATAATCCTTTCTGCGGCGCTCGGCCGGAGCATCCGTCATTTGGAAAGTTTTTCGGGTGTGGACGGCAATGTTATGGTTCTTGAGCGCGGCCCGACCGATAATCATTGGAAACGTCATATTGCTGCGGTCCGTCACGGATAGATCAATCATCCACTTGCGGCTGCCAAGCTGCAGATTGGTGCGGATGATATAGCGATCTTCGGGGATGCCGCTGGTGTTCTTGATCGCGCGCTCGGAATGGTACGGTGCCTCGATCACATGCTCGGGCCGGTGATCGGCAAGCTGGGTCCGGAACCGCACCCATGTTTCGCCTTCTTTCACAAATTCTTCGATGTCCGTCGCATGAAGCGCGGTGGTGCGTGCGCCCGTGTCGATCTTGGCCTTGATCCGGTGCAGGCCCAACAATGGCAGATCAGCCATTTCCATCCAGCCGATGATCGCCGGCGCGGCGACCTTTCGGGGGGATTTGGGAGGGGAAGATGATGTCATCAGATCAGCCTTGGCATCATTAAGGTTTGCTGCGCCAGGGGACGGTGCCCCGCGTGTTTCATTGTGTGGTCAAAGAAGGCGCGCGGTCACTTGCGAATTGATTCACGGCCCATAATCCCCCCTTTAGCCACAAATTTTTTCTTGTCTACTGGCTAAAAAACGATAGCCCATTTTATCTTGGGAAACCGTTTCCTTGCCACGAAATAACGAAGCAGGGCAGCGGTTGGTTCCGACCTTGTTATCACAGGGCGCGTAAGAGCGGTTCTTGCGAAAAACCTTTGCCTTTATCAGGGGTTAAAGCGGCCACTGAATTGCGGCACGCGCAGCCTGCTATGCAGGCGAAATTTGCTGGTCTAGACCGCACGCTGCCCGTCAAAAGGCACGATCCCCGCCTGTCCGTTAGCCGGACGGCATTTCACCCTGCCGCTTACTGGAATGTGCTGTGAATGTTGGACGATGTTTCCAACAGGGTCTTTTCGATCTTGGCGCGTTGACCGGCAAATCTGGACGACGGCACAGGAACGGAAATGGCATGCAATTCACCGACCCAATCTGTGAAGGCGAAACCGATCGCGGACACGCCTGAGGAATGTTCATCAAGGTCATAGGCAAGCCCCGTTGCGCGGACTTCGGCCAGCTCCTTCAGTAAAGACGAGATGTCTTTTTCAACGCCGTTGCGTGTCCATTCGTTTTTGATCAGCCTGCAGGCCTCATCTTCGGGAAGCTGCGCCAGACAGGCTTTGCCATTCGCGGTTGTCGTCAAGGGAAACACCTCGCCCACCTTTGACACGGTCGTCAGCCGGTGTGTTCCCGGCACCTGATCCAGAAACACCATCCCGATGCCGCGCATGACGGCAAGGTCGGTGGTTTCGCCTGTCTTATGGGTCAGTTCGTTCAGCAGCAGGCCGCAATGTTCGACGATGTTGTACTGCGCGGCACTGGCCAGCGCGCTAAGTTCCGGCCCAAGGATCAACCCGCGGCCCTGCGGCGCGGTGATGACGAAATGTTCGTCCATCAGGGCGCTGGTGATTCTTTGTACCGTAGAACGGGCCAAACCGACCCGCTGTGCGATTTGCCCAAGGCTCAATCCATTCTTTTCGTCCTTTAACGCACGCAAAACAGCAGCGGCCCGAGAGATAACCTGAATACCGGACTTTCCATTTTTTTCTTCTGTTTCAGACATTTGCAAAAACCCTTCGCCGGTACTGCAGGCTTCAAGCCATCCTTCATTGCGACCATTGATGTACCGCGATGCGATGCATGTCAACCGCATGGTGAACTTTTTTCTTGACCGCGATACGATGCGCCTGCATCACTTCTCGGGACAGGTGGGAGGAGCCACCCCGACAATCTGAAACACAAAACGCCGAGATTCCGGCGAACAAAGGAGATGTGCCAAATGGTTGAAATTCGCGGCATCGAGTTCCAAGGGAACACCGACAACGACATGGGGCTGGAGTTCTACAACCTGAGCCACCGCTTTGGTTTCCAGAACCCCAACTGGCCGTATTTCGAAGATACAAAGATCG
The DNA here is from genome assembly GCF_982780845.1 of Thalassococcus sp. Taxonomy (NCBI): domain Bacteria; kingdom Pseudomonadati; phylum Pseudomonadota; class Alphaproteobacteria; order Rhodobacterales; family Roseobacteraceae; genus Thalassococcus; species Thalassococcus sp. The sequence goes on along the minus strand of NZ_CEYADA010000014.1, from coordinate 78,766 downwards.
AACGTATCCACTACATGGCCAAGTCTGGTGTTCTCAGCCAGCGGATCACCACAACAATGCACGCGACCACGCACATCGACGCGCCCGCGCATGTGGTTCAGGGCACACCGTTCATCGACGAAGTGCCGCTGCCGCACTTCTTTGGTACCGGCATCGTTGTGTCGCTGCCCAAAAAGAAGTGGGAGCCGATCACAGGTGAGGATCTGGAAAAAGCCTGCGGTCACGCGATCCGCAAGGGCGATGTTCTGATTATCAACACCGGCTGGCACAAACAGTACGAAGACGGCGATTACTTTGCCTATTGCCCGGGCTTTGTGGCCTCTGCTGGCGAATGGATGGTGGAAAAAGGCGTGAAGGTTGTAGGTCACGACACGCAGGCCAACGACCACCCGCTTGCCACAGCAATCGGCCCGCAGCGCAACGGCCCTCTGCTGCCGCATCTGGCGGAAGAGTACAAAGAATGGTCCGGCGGTCGCGACTGGAAAGACGACTTCCCCGATTGGGAACCGGTCCACAACATCCTGTTCAAGAACGGCATCATGGGCATCGAAAACGTGGGCGGCGATCTGGACGCGGTCACAGGTAGACGCTGCACATTCGCGTTCTTCCCGTGGAACTGGGATCGCGGTGATGGCTGCATCGTTCGTCTGGTTGCGATGATCGACAAAAGCCAGAACTTCCGCATCGACGCTGGCGAAAGCTTCTAAGGCTTTCCATGCGGGCTGCCCGACAACGGCGGCCCGCGACTTTCAAGACATGGGGAGGATGTCATGAAAAAACTTCTGTGTTCTTTGGCATTTCTGGCCGCGTCTCCGGTCTCGGCCCAAGTGGCGCTGACGCCGGATATCGCCGAGGCATTGCCTGCCTTGGGGTCCGAGCTGTCGCGCGAAATGGTCGGTGGAACCATGAAGCTGTACGGCCCCCTGCATGCAGCCGACAGCAATGACGGGCTGAACGTTTTAGCCGATCAGGCTTATGGCGATCACGAACGGCAAAAGCTTGATGTCTATGCCCCTGAAGGCGCGTCCAATCTTCCTGTGATGGTCTTTGTGCACGGCGGTGGTTTTGTCCGCGGCGACAAGGGCGGTGCCGCCAATATCGGCCGCTGGTTGGCGCGTCATGGCGTTGTGACGGTGACCCTGAATTATCGGTTCGCACCGGAAAGCACGTGGCCCTCGGGCGCCAAGGACGTTGCACTGGCGCTGGAGTGGATCAAAGCGAACATCGCCGGTCTTGGCGGCAATCCGGAACACATCGTTCTGTCGGGCAATTCCGCCGGATCGATGCATGTGGCCGACTATACGTTCCACGAAGAATTCCAGAACGCGGCTGACGGCGTTGTCGGCTCGATCCTGATCTCTCCTCCTGCTGTTGATCTTATGGGCCGCGAACTCGATCCCGCGCGGGACGCTTTGTACTATGGCCCCAACGGCGACCGCGCGGCGCAGTCCGTGGTGAACGCGCTGGACGGTCGCGCCCTTCCGGTGATGGTCGCCTACGCCGAGCATGAGCCCGCCATGATCATCGATCAGACCCGCAAACTGATCACCGGCCTGACCGACCGCAACGGTCGTCTTCCGCTGGTCGTGGGTGTCGCGGGTCACAACCACATCTCAATCGTCGAACACATCGGCACTGCCGATGAATCGCTTGTCCACGAAATGCTGAACTTTGTCGGCATGGCGGGCGGTTAAGAAAGGACTTTTCCCATGCATATCAAGCGCTTCAACGACGCCGAGCCCTATGAGGCCCCGAACCACTGGGGCGTGTCGGGCCTAAGGCTTCAGGGTTTCGAAGAAGGTGGCCCGACGAACCAGTGGGTCGGCTTTTCCCAGTTCCTACCCGGTGGCGGCGCAGGTCCGGATTCGACCCCGTTTGAAAAGGTTTACGTCGTCCTCGAAGGCGAAATGACCATCGAATGGGACGGCAAAACCGACGTTCTGCGCGCGATGGACAGCTGTACCGTTCCGCCCGACATGATCCGCCGCATCGAAAACAAATCGAACCACGTGTGCAAAATGCTCGTGGTCATCCCCTACCCCCCAAAGGCCTGACCCATGCAATCAATGACAAATGCACTGTCCATGTTCGACGTCAAAAACAACGTCGCCCTGATCACTGGCGCGTCTGGCGCTTTCGGAATGGTCGCGGCCCGCGTTCTTGCTGGCGCCGGATGCAAGCTGGTTCTGGTGGCCGGAAATCAGGATGCGCTGGACGAAATCGCCGAGGAATGTCGCGCGATGGGCGCTGATGTGACTGCGATCAACACGCGCCCGACGGACGAGACGATCTGCAACGATCTTGTGGCGCAGGCGGTCGAAGCCTACGGGAAACTGGATATTCTTGTCGTCGCCTCGGGGATGAACCGCGTCGCGCTGATCAACGACATGACGCCTGAAACATTTGAATCTGTCATGGATGCGAACGTCACCCAGACGTGGCTTTTGTCCCGTGCAGCGGCGGCCCAAATGAAACAGCAGGGCTATGGCAAGATCGTCTTGGTCAGCTCGGCGCGCGGCCTTTTGGGCCACCCCGCCGGATACACCGCCTACTGCGCGTCGAAATCGGCCACTGACGGCATCACCAAGGCGCTTGGCTGTGAACTGGGCGCGTCCGGTGTGACCGTGAACGCCATTGCCCCGACCGTGTTCCGGTCACCGCTGACGGCATGGATGTTCGAGGATACCGAAGAGGCCACCAAAGTGCGCAACGGCTTTCTTGCCCGGGTGCCGAAAGGCCGGTTGGGCGAACCCGAGGATCTGGCAGGTCCCTTGTTGTTCCTCGCGTCCAAGGCGTCCGATTTCTACACCGGCCACATTCTGTATGCCGATGGCGGATACACGGCGGGCTGATAATGGACACCACCACACATCATATCGCTGTCATCGGTGCAGGGCTTATGGGGCACGGGATCGCCCTGACCTTTGCCCGCGCAGGCCATCGCGTTTCGATCACCGATCCGGTGCCCGAAGCGCGTGAAACGGTCACCGACCGGATGGCACAAAGCATGGCCGCGATGGGCGACGATGCCGCATCGATTGCCACAGCGCTGAAACTGATCACGATTGCCGAAACCACCGCCGATGCGGTGAAAACGGCAACCGTCGTGTTCGAAGCCGCGCCCGAGAAAATGGCGTTGAAGCAGAAAATCTTTGCCGAGATCGAATCCCATGCGTCCGAGACCTGCATTCTGGCATCAAACACGTCGGTCATGCCGATCACCGAAATCATGTCGGGTCTGCGCCTGCAAAACCGCGCGCTTGGCACCCATTGGTGGAACCCGCCCCACATGATCCCGCTGGTCGAGGTCATCCGCACCAAGTGGACCGATCCGGACGTTGCGCAGACCATGTTCGACCTGCTGGAAGGGGCCGGAAAAACGCCGGTGATGGTTGCAAAAGATGTTCCCGGTTTCATTGGCAACCGGCTGCAGCATGCGCTGTGGCGCGAAGCGATCAGCCTTGTTGAAAACGGCATTTGCGATGCCGAGGCCGTGGACACCGTGATCAAATCCAGCTTCGGTCGCCGGTTGGCCGTGCTGGGCCCGTTGGAAAATGCCGATCTGGTCGGCACCGATCTGACGCTCGATATCCACGAAAACGTGCTTCACGACATCGAGGCGCGCCAAGGCCCGTCGCCCTATCTGCAGCAGCTTGTTGCCGAGAAGCGGTTGGGAATGAAGACAGGCGAAGGGTTCCGCAAGTGGACCGAGGCAGAGGCGGACGCCGTGCGCGCCCGCGTCGCAAGCCACCTGAAGAAACTTGAAAAAATCTTGGAATAACGAACCGCCGGTTGGAAGATCGGCACAGGGAGGAAGAACCATGAATAAGAAAACAGCCATAGCTCCAAACCGCCGTGCGTTTCTTACGGGCGCAGGCGCAGTTCTTGCCAGTCCGGCGGTCCTGACGGCCACACGGGCCTATGCCGCGACACCCACCCTCCGCGTCGGCCATGTCAGCCCGCGCACCGGACCGCTGGCCGGTTTCGCCGAAGCGGACGACTTTGTTCTGGCGGGCATCGAAAAGGCCTTTGCCAGCGGGATCGAGAACAACGGCAAAAGCTGGAACATCGAGATCATCTCGAAGGACAGTCAGTCCAACCCGAACCGCGCCGCCGAAGTTGCCGCCGATCTGATCCTTGGCGACGAGGTCGATATCATCGTCGCGGCCTCGACACCGGATACGGTCAACCCTGTGTCCGATCAGGCCGAGGTGAACGAGGTGCCCTGCATCACCACCGACTGTCCGTGGCAGCCCTATTTCTTTGGCCGCAACGGCGTGCCCGGCGAAGGGTTCGCATCGACCTATCACTTCTTCTGGGGTCTCGAAGACGTCATCGGCGCGTTTCTGGACATGTGGGGCCAGTCCGGCGCCGCCAAGACGGTAGGCGGTTTGTTCCCGAACGACGCGGACGGCAACGCTTGGGGCCATCCGGAATTGGGTCTGCCCAAACCGCTGGCGGCAGAGGGCTATAACCTGATCGATCCGGGCCGCTACCAGCCGCTTTCTGATGATTTCTCGAACTACATTGCCGCGTTCAAGGATGCGGGTTGCGAGATCGTAACAGGCAACATGATCCCGCCGGATTTCGCGACCTTCTGGTCGCAAGCCGCGCAACAGGGCTTTAACCCCAAGGTCGTGACCATCGGCAAGGCGCTGCTGTTCCCGTCCGTGATTGAATCGCTTGGCGAACGGGGCGATGGCCTGAGTTCCGAGGTCTGGTGGTCGCCCAACCATCCCTTTGCATCCTCGCTCGACGGTAGCTCGGCCAAGGATCTGGCCGAAGGCTATACCGCCGCATCGAACCGCCCGTGGACACAGCCCATCGGTTTTAAGCATGCCCTGTTCGAAGTGGTCGCGGATGTGGCGCGCCGCGCTGACGATCTGGAAGATCCAGAAGCCATCGTAGCCGCCATCCAGGGCACCAATCTGGGTACGATTGTTGGCAATGTGAACTGGGCCAACGGGCCGATCAACAACGTCACCAAGACGCCGCTGGTTGCGGGTCAATGGCAGAAAGACGGCGATGCGTTTGACCTGAAAATCGTCGCGAACTCGGCTGCCTCGGACATTCCGCTGACCGGCGACCTGAAATTTCTGGCCTAAAAGAAAAGGCGCGGCATCATGGTGCCGCCCCTTTTTCCAAGTGAGGACGGTATGACCGCCATTTTACGACTGGACCATCTGTGCAAGTCTTTCGGGGCTGTGACAGTGGCCGATGCGCTAAGTTACGAGGTCGCCCAAGGCGAAGCTCTGGGCGTGATCGGTCCGAACGGCGCGGGTAAAACCTCGATGTTCAATCTGATCACGGGCACCTCCGGCCCCGACAGCGGGCGGGTGTACTTTGACGGCAAGGACATCACCAACATGAGCGCGGCCAAACGCAGCCACGCCGGTATCGCCCGATCATTTCAGGTGCCCCAGCCGTTTTCCGGCATGACCGTGTTTGAAAATGCCATGATCGCGGCCACCCAGTCGGCGGGTCTGCACGGACACGAGGCAGAGCGGTTTTGCCTCGAGGTTCTGGAGCATACCGAACTTCTGCCAAAGGCCAATGTGCTGGCAGGCAGCCTGACCCTTCTGGAACGCAAGCGGCTTGAAATGACCCGCGCGCTTTGCGCCAAACCCAAGCTTTTGTTGCTGGACGAAATCGCCGGTGGCCTGACCGAGGCCGAGTGCAAATCTTTGGTGCAAACCATCAAGGATATCCACGCAAGCGGCGTTGCGATCATCTGGATCGAACATGTGGTTCACGCCCTCATGGCCGTCGTTGACCGCCTGATCGTGATCGATTTCGGCAAAAAGATCGCCGAGGGCGAACCGCAAAAGATCATGGAGAGCCCCGAAGTGAAAGAAATCTATCTCGGGATCGAAGCCGATGCCTGAGCCCATTCTGAACATTCAGGGGCTTAAGGCCTTTTACGGCGATTTTCAGGCGCTTTACGGGGTCGATATGTACATCGAACCCGGCGAGGTGCTGGCAATTATCGGTGCCAACGGCGCGGGCAAGACCACGCTGATGCGGTCGGTCACAGGGCTTTTGTCGAACGGGCCGGGCCAGATCCATTTTCATGGCAACGATATCAGCCAGCTGCGCGCCGACGAAGTGGCGATGCAGGGGCTGGCCATGGTGCCCGAGGGGCGCCAGCTTTTCCCGTCTCTGTCGGTCAAGGAAAACCTGATGATCGGTGCGCAGGTCGGGCGGCAAGGCCCGTGGGATCTGGATGCGGTCTATCGGCTGTTTCCGATCCTTGAAGAACGCAAAGATCAGGCTTCGACATCGCTTTCGGGCGGGCAGCAACAGATGGTCGCGATTGGCCGTGCGCTGATGGCGAACCCCGATCTGATCATGTTCGACGAAATCAGTCTCGGGCTGGCACCCATTGTCATCAAGGACATCTACGCCGCCCTTCCGGGCATCATCAACGGCGGCATGAGCGCGATCATCGTTGAACAGGACATCGCTCAGGCGCTGAAAGTTTCGTCGCGTGTGTACTGCCTGCAAGAGGGCCGCGTGTCGCTGGAAGGCGCGTCAGACAAGGTTTCGCGCGAGGAGATTTCCCGCGCATATTTCGGGATCGAATGACATGGATTGGGTGAACGCAATCGTACAGGGCACCTTGCTGGGCGGTTTATATGCGCTTTTTGCAGCTGGATTGTCCCTGATTTTCGGCGTCATGCGGCTGGTTAATATCGCGCATGGCGACCTGATCGTCATGGCGGCCTATCTGGGTTTGACTGTCACGGCGACGGTCGGGCTACATCCGCTTGCGGCCTTGGCAATCGTGGTTCCTGCTATGGCGTTGATCGGCTACGTGCTGCAACGGGGGCTGTTGAACCAGACCCTTGGCGAAGACCTGCTGCCGCCCCTGCTGGTCACCTTCGGCCTGAGCGTAATCCTGCAAAACGGTCTACTAGAGGTCTACACAGCCGATCCGCAAAAGATGGATGCAGGCGCGTTGGAAACGGCCAGCATCGCAATGGGCGGGCTGACGCTCGGGGTGTTACCGGTTCTGACCTTTGCCATCGCGGTCGTGGTGATCTGGGCGCTGCAATGGACGTTCTACCACACCGCCGTTGGGCGCGCCTTCCGGGCCGTGTCGGACAATCAGGACATTGCCCAACTGATGGGCCTGAACCGTCGCCATGTTTTCGGACTGGCCATGGCACTTGCGCTGGGGGTGACGGCGATTGCAGGCATCCTTCTTGGTATCCGGACAAGCTTTGACCCGTCGATCGGCGGCGGACGCCTGATTTTCGGCTTTGAAGCCGTGATTATCGGGGGCCTTGGCAATCTCTGGGGCACTTTGGCAGGCGGCGTGATCCTTGGCATCGCGCAAACTGTGGGCGCCAAGATCGATCCCGGTTTCCAGATACTCGCGGGCCATCTGGCCTTCCTGATCATCCTTGCCATCCGTCCGAACGGCCTATTCCCGAGGATCGCAGCATGAGCTTGCAGAACTACTCCGTCACCCGCTCTTCGCAGGCTGCACGTGTCGCAGCCATTCTGGGGGCATTGTGTGTGATCCTGCTGATCTCGGCCCCGTGGTGGGCCGGTCGCGCCGAAATGCGCCTGTTGGCAGAGCTGTTCCTGTACCTCGCGCTGGCCTCGCTCTGGAACCTGATGGCGGGCTACGCCGGACTGGTTTCGGTTGGACAGCAGGCCTTTGTCGGGTTCGGCGGCTATATGCTGTTTGCTCTGACCATGTTCGGTGGCCTGCACCCCTTTGCGGCCATTGCGCTGGCAGGCGTTCTGGGTGCGCTGGTGTCCGTGCCGGTCGCGGTCCTGATCTTCCGGCTTCGCGGGGCCTATTTTGCCATCGGGACATGGGTCATCGCCGAAGTCTTCCGGCTGGGGTTTGCACAGGTTTCGGCATTGGGCGGTGGGTCCGGATCATCTTTGCCCATGGCCATCGTCAAATCGCTGGCCTCGAAACGCGATATGCGCGAGTCGCTGAGCTATTGGCTGGCTTTGGGCGCTGCCGTGCTGGTCGTGACCTGCGTCTACCTTTTCTTGCGCTCGCGCCAGGGTCTGGCCCTGACCGCGATACGCGACAACGAACTGGCCGCAAAAAGCCTTGGCATCGATATCTGGCGGACGAAGTTCACGGTCTACGTCGTCACCTCTGCTTTGACCGCGATGATCGGCGCGCTGATCTTTCTGCAAAAGCTGCGCATCTCGCCTGATGCCGCGTTCAGTGTTAACGACTGGACCGCGTTTGTCATCTTTATCGTGGTGATCGGTGGCATCGGAACCATCGAAGGCCCGATCATCGGAACGCTGGTGTTTTTCGCGCTGCGCGAAACGCTGGCCGATCTCGGGACGATCTACCTGATCGTTTTGGGCATCGTCGCCATCGTGGTGATGCTGAAAGCCCCCAAAGGGATTTGGGGCCTCATTCGAACCCGCTTTGATCTGCAACTATTCCCGCTGGGCTATCGCGTGATTGCCCCGAAAGACGACAAGGAAGCCTGACCCATGGCACGTCAAAAGAAAACCATCATCACCTGCGCCATCACAGGGGCCATCCACACACCGACAATGTCGGATGCGCTGCCCTACACCTATGATGACATCGCCCAGCAGGCGATTGATGCCGCCGAAGCCGGTGCGTCGATCCTGCACCTGCATGCGCGCAACAACGAAACCGGCGCGCCTTCGGTCAATCCGGACGATTTCGCGCCCTTCCTGCCGCGTATCAAGCAAGCGACAGATGCCGTGGTCAACATCTCGACCGGCGGGTCCCTGACCCTGTCTATTCAGGACCGGATCACCCCTGCCAAAACCTTCAGCCCCGAGATGTGTTCGATGAACATGGGGTCGATGAACTTTTCGTTCCATCCATTGGCGAACCGATACAAGGATGGCGATTGGAAGTTCGACTGGGAAAAGGAATATGTCGCGGGCTCGGACCAGAACATCTTTCGCAACACCTTCCGCGACATCAAGGAAGCCGCCGACACATTGGCCCCGCACGACATCAAGTTCGAACACGAATGCTATGATGTCGGGCACCTGTATAACCTGAAATTCTGTATGGATATCGGGCTGTTCAAAGCGCCGATCTTTATCCAGTTCATCTTCGGCATTCTTGGCGGCATCGGCCCCGAGGTCGACAACCTGATCTTTATGAAACGCACCGCCGACCGTCTGTTCGGGGATGACTATCGCTGGTCGGTTCTGGGGGCTGGCGGCGCGCAGATGTCCTTGGCGACCACGGCCAGTCAGATGGGTGGCAATGTGCGCGTCGGGCTGGAAGACAGCCTGTTCATTTCCCGTGGACAGCTGGCAGAAAGCAACGCGCAACAGGTGGCCAAAATCCGGCGTATTGTCGAAGACCTTGGCAGTGAGGTGGCCACACCCGACGAAGCGCGCGAGATACTGGATCTTAAGGGCGGCGACAGGGTGGCGTTCTGATCACGCGTCAGTCGCTTAGCGCATGTGCCAAAACATGGCGAAGGCCGCCGGTGACACTCACCGCCGGCCTTTCTTTTTGTTTTTCCAGAACGGAGGCACATCCCCCGCCATGATGCAGCCGTACGGATCGATGTAGTCCTCGATCTCGGCCAGATCATAGGATTTGATCTGCGCCACAACGTTGTCCGCGCTTTTGTAGCTGGACGGCAGCTCCGACGCATCAACCCCACCGGCATGGAAACGGACGTCCAGACCTTCAGTTTCCGCCTTCAGCATCTGCTCGGGCGTCACGGACCCCATCCGACGCTTATGTTCGGACCGCGAGAAGTTCCGCCCAGCGCCGTGCGGGCTGAAGCCCAGTCCGTGATCCGCATCCTTGCCGCGTACAACCAGTACCGGCTCGGACATGTTCAGCGGAATCAGGGTCAGACCTGTGGCATCCTGCGCGTAGTCGTCCCAAGCAGGGGTCGCCCCCTTGCCGTGGTAGAACAGATCACCCCGTTTGAAGACGAAGTTATGTTCGTTCCAGAACCGCTCGCCAACGTCGCCTGCGCGCGCGGCTTCAAGCGTCGCCTGATGGATCGCGTTATGGTTCGCCTTGGTCCACTTCCGGATCAGCTGCAGCGCGTCCCAGTAATCGCGGCCTTCCTGCGTGTCCGCCGGAATCCACGCGTTCTGTTTGCGCGTCTTTGGTGACAGTTCCTTCCGGAACCGTTCAGCCACAGCCATGCCGTTCTTATACAGAACCGCACCCGGCCCACGCGACCCGTGGTGGGTCACGATCGCCGTCCGTCCGGTTTTCCGCGACCGACCGACAAACAGGAAGTGGTTCCCGTCCCCTTGCGTACCCATATGTTCCTGCGCCATCCGCAGGGACTTGGGGTTGTTCAGAAACGGGTTTTCACGGAACGCATCCAGCAGCTTCAGCGAGGTTGTGAACCGTTGTCCCTGCGGCCGTCCGCCCGGTCCGAAATGCGTCACCGACTGCGCGGCATCCAGCACCGCTTTCGGATCGGCATTACCCAGATCGGTGATCATAACCGAACAACAGATATCCGCCGAATGCATTCCCGGATGGATCGCGTTCCGCGCTGCGGCCACACCACCGACCGGAATGGTCCCGACCGGCCCTGCCGGACAGGCATCGGGCATAATCGCACCAGCTTCGATCGTTGGCGTTTGCATCAGCGCAGCCATCGTTTCGCGGACCTTCAGAACGTTGTCTTCCTCGTCCGGATGGGTGACGTCGATGTTTTCATGAAACGCAACAGCGCCATGTGCGTGCAGGTCCATCGTCGGCACGACCGGAGGGATTTCGCCCTCGAGCTCTTGCCGGATGCGCACCAGACCAAAGCCTTCGGCGCGCATGGCATTCGCCCGCGTCAGCAGGTCCGGAAATTGTTTACCTGGCCGATGCCCCCACTCTTTCAGATGGTCGCCAGTCACAGGATCAAATGTCATATCTTCAGTCATAATCTTCACTCACATATTTACCCTGTCGGGGCGACAAGGCGGTCACAAACCGATTTTCCGCCACCGGAGTACTCCGGACTGGACTTGAACCAGCACAACACGGTTCCCCATGTTCCCCTTTCGGGGGCGTCTACCTGAAGGTCTGTGGGCATCCGCCCCTTTGGGTCTTGGCCCCGGCGACAAAGTGGGAAGAAACAGTTTGGGAGGCCCGCCCCGCATCCGAATGGGCAGATGCGTTTTCCGTCTGGGCGCCGGCAAGGAGGGGAGTTGAACCCGCTCGACCGATCCCTGGTGTGCCATGTAGTTCCTTCAGCATTCGCCGGGGTATTCCTTTCTATTCGTTACGTTCAGGGTCCGGGGGACAAGTGTTTCGTGAGAGGCCTTTCGGCGACCATTCCATAGCGATGTACTCCCACGGGCATTCCCCCGGAAAAATTCCGTCTCGACGACAAGTGTTTGGTGAAACGTCCTGCTCTACCAGACTGAGCTACGTGGCCATAGATGGCGGCCACGACGGGATTCGAACCCGCGACACGGGAGTTAACAGCTCTGTAGTTCCACCGGCATTCGCCGAGACTTTTGCGTTTAAAACAGACACGGCGGTACGAGGTCCCGCCCATGCCAGAGAGCGCCCGCAAGAGTGACGGAGTCGAACCGCCAAGTTCCTCTGATCGTGCCCCCGCCATGCCCGCATTAAACGCGAAAGTCGTTCCTTTTTCCTTCGTTTCGGTTGGGTCAGGCGGACAAGTCTGATTGTGAGACAGCAGCATTGCTTAAATGAGTAGTAGTCCCACAGGCATTCCGCCTGACCCTATGTTTTAGACGTCGATCTTCTCGATCTCGCCAACCCAGTGGTCCGGATTGGTCTGACCTTTGGCAAAGGCTGCGATCTGGTCAAAGACCGCATCCGAGAAGCCGCCGATGTTCAGCACGTCTTCACGTGTCTGCGCCTGCGTCGTTCCGAATGGCGCGATGTCGATGCAAACCAGTTTGGCCTTCGGGTTACGACGTTTGATCGTTTCCCATTCCTGCAACATCGCCGTTCCCCGACCCCCGGCGCGGGCATCAACCCACGATTGGTTATCGGACACGAACACCACCAGATCCGGCGCGCGGCCCCGTTCGTTCAGCCACTTCAGCGGCGCGGAGCAGTTTGTTCCACCCCCACCCATCGCGGCCAGACGCTCGGCGTTGGTCAGGATCGTGTCGCGCGGCTCCAGACGCACATCACGTACGTCGAAGTCGAACGGCAGAACCTGACATCCGCGGTTCACGCGCTGGAAGGACGCTGCCACCAGCGCCGCCACATCCACGTGGCGGACAACCGACGTCGCCCCCGGACGATGGCCTGTCACAGCCCAAGTCATCGAACCGGACACGTCCGGACACACAACGACCTGACCATCGATCTTCGGCACGTTCTTCACGGCGACTTCCATCGCATCGTGCAGAGCGTCCACGATCTTGCGCGGCATATCCCCGTTCACGTTTTGCGCCGCCACCATCAGCTGGTACGGAAACGCGCGTGCTTTGACGATCGCGCCCGGTTTACGCAGCAGCTTTGCAACGTGATCCACATTCTTGGCCACGCCGAAAACGCCGTGACGCTGGAACGTGTTCAGGTTCTGGCGCACCATCTGCCACGACCCGTTACGCGCAAGACGCGCCCATTGGGCCGAAGACAGGTTCAGCTGCGTCAGCATCTGGAACGGCACATCCGGCATCGGGCCTTTGCCCGTTTCCTTGAACGCCATCCAGTCCTGCAGAGCCTGCGGCAGCCGTGCCACATCGCACGGCCGCCCGACGATCCAGGCAAACAGTGCCTCGCGTTCGGCCGTAGCCGGTTTCGGGTGCACCATTTTGATCACGTCAGCCAACGACGGGTCGTTCCCGATATTGGCATACAGCAAAGCCCGATCAGAGGCGGTATTCAGCCAGTTGCGCACCATAGCCTTCGGTGCAGACCCCAGCGATTTACGCCCCGTCTGACCGGAACGGACGACCTGCACAAAGGTGCGCAGCATCTTGCCGTTATCGACCACACGACCAAAGGCCGCACGGAACAGAACCGGATCGCGCCGCGCCAGAACCGCCAGCAGCACAGCCGGCATGTCCTTCATGTAGCCCGACTGGCGGGCGTAGATCGCGGCTTGCGCCAGATAGCGCGGCTCGACGGACTCGGCCACATCCAGAACGTATTCCAGTTCTTCCTGCGGCGTCTGATAGAACATATCCCCGAAAGTGCCGGTAACAGCGACCTGCGCAAGCGCATGCGCATCGGAATAAGCGTAGGCCGGTGCCCCGTGGGCATTCGTAGACGTCGCTTTCGGCAGCAACCGGCCTTTCATCGATGCAAACACGGATTTGTTCGCCATTTCTTCGTTCCTCATTGGTTGTGGGAATGTTTTGACATGCACGCCGCACAACCAGAACGAAAAAATATTTTTCACTTAAGCTATTTTTTTTGAATAATAATATTGCCATTTGCGAAATTCATCTTCCGCAATTACTATCCATATTTATCTTTATTTATAATTTTGGATAAGCCATGCGAAACGTGGTCATCGGATTCCTCGGAACCAAGCTCGATATGGGCAAGAAACGGCGGTGGAAGCCGACGCCCAGCCTGACCGGCCATGACCATTTTCACGTCGACCGGCTGGAATTGCTGTATGACTCGCGGTTTTTGCGGCTGGCCAAACAAATCCAGCGCGAGATCGAGGAAATCTCACCCGAGACCGAAGTTCTGCTGCAGCAACTTGATCTGAACGACCCTTGGGACTTCCAAGAGGTCTACGGCAAACTGTTCGACTTCGCGCGGTCCTACGGCTTTGACGAGGACCGCGAACGCTATCACGTGCATCTGACTACAGGGACGCACGTGGCGCAGATTTGCTGGTTCCTGCTGACCGAAAGCCGCCACATCCCTGCGCGCCTGATCCAGACAGGTCCGCCCGGACCGGATGACGACACACCCAAGTTCGACATCATCGATCTGGACCTCAGTCGCTATAACGCATTGCAGCAACGGTTCGACCAACTGTCGCGCGAATACAGCGATCAACTGAAAGGCGGGATCGAGACGCGCAATGCGCAGTACAACGATATCATCGACCGGATCGAACTGATCGCCAGCAATTCAGATGAACCGATCCTGCTGCTTGGTGAAACCGGAACAGGCAAGACAGAACTGGCGGAACGCATTCACAGCCTGAAACTGGATCGCCGCCGCCTGAAGGGACGTCTGGTTCATGTGAACTGTGCAACGTTGAACGGCCCCGATGCCATGGCCACACTTTTCGGACAGCGCCGTTCATACCTTGGAACGGCAGGCACCGAACGCAGCGGTCTTCTGCGCGAGGCAGACGGCGGCGTCCTGTTTCTTGACGATGTGGACGAATTAAGCCCGAACATGCAGTCCGTGCTGCTTCACGCGATTGAAACAGGGCGGTTCTATCCGCTGGGGTCCGATCACGAAATCTCAAGCCGGTTCCACCTGATCGCCGGTGCCAACCGTGATCTGCGCAGTCTTGCCGCCGCGGGTCAATTTCGCCCCGACCTGCTCGCCCGGCTGAACACATGGAGCTTTACCCTGCCCCCGTTGCGCGGCCGCACCGAGGATATCGAGGCAAACCTGGTGCACGAACTGGACCGTTGCGAACGGAATTTGGGTGTGCACGTCGGCTTTAACTCGGACGCCCGCAGCCAGTATCTTGCGTTCGCCAAAGACCCCGCCACGCACTGGCCCGGGAACTTTCGTGATTTTTCCGGATCAATCCGCAGGCTCTGCACACTCGCCCCGCGCGGCAGGATCACCCGTGCCATGGTGACATCCGAAATCGACATGCTGCAAAGCGACTGGTCGTCGAGCCAATCCAACGACGATTTCAAACTGGTCGCCGACGTGATGGGCGACGGCGTGTCGGATGTGGACCCCTTCGACCTTGTTCAACTGGCCGAAGTGATCCGCGTCTGCCGCACATCCTCAAGCCTGAGCGCTGCGGGCAGAACCTTATTCGCGGTATCCCGCAGCAAACGCAAAATCCAGAACGATGCCGACCGACTGCGGAAATACCTGAGCAAGTTCGGATTGGAATGGGGTGCGTTTTAACGATGACTCAACACAGGTCTTCAGCAGCCCTAAGGTAGCCACGTAAACTGGCCAAACTGCGTTAGATCAGCTTCCTCAACGCCGCCTGATCGACCTTTGAGGCATGGCGTTTGTCCATCGGGATCTTTGCGACGATCTTGACGTTTTGAATTCCCAGCTGGCCCGCTTTTTGGCGCCAGTCATCTTGGTGGCGGCCATCGCCCTCGATGACCAGACAGGGTTGGTCGCCTTTGGCCGACAGGGCGCACCGCGTCACCCCATCCCACCCGCGCACAGCGACCTCGACCGAGAACGGGAACACCGGTTCCCCTTTTACATAAACCTCGGACCCCACACGCCCCAGCAGCCAGAGCCGCCCGTGGTCGTCAAAATACCCCGCATCGCCCGTGCGGTGCCAAACGACCGCACCATCATGAACTTTGTTTTCCACATCATGTTTTGGGTCCAGATATCCGCTGTTCACATGCGCGCCCGCGACCTGAATTTCGCCCTCAACGATCCGGACTTGAATATCGTCGACCGGATAACCGACAAGCAGCCCCTTGCCCGACATCATGCTGGCATGATCGTCCGATGTGACCTCGTCAGAATTGAGGTGCGCAATGGGCTCGGCTTCGGTTGAGCCATAAACGCAGACGATCCGCAGATCGGGTTTTGCCGATTTCAACTGGGTTACAAGATCGGGAAAAACGGGGCCACCGCCGGTAAAAACGGTGTGGACCGGCGCGGCGGATGCCACCATCGCCAGCTTTTCACACAGTGACGGAGGCAACAGCGCGCGCGATACGTTTTGGCGGATGACCCACTGTTCAAGCTGCCCAGCGCCAAGGTCCGCCAAACGCGACATTTTCCAGTTCGGCAGAACAGAGGTCTGACCGCTTGCGATGTTGATCAGAACAAACACCGGAAAAGCGACAAGATCGCGCTCGGGAGCTGTGCTATGCAGAAGGGGCGCAATTGCGTGATGTTGGGCCGAAAGAAACCCATGGCTGCGCGGGATCGCTTTCGGCGCGCCGGACGTCCCCGAGGTGAAAGAAATCAACGCAATGTCAGCGTCTTTCGGGGAAGGTAAGTCCAGTGGGCTACCGTCGCGAACCTGGGGGCGCAGATGGCGCAGCGACCACAATTCCGGCAAAGCGAATTTCAAAAGACCATAAAAGCCCGAGCTGCAAAACGCGGACACATTGGTAACCTTGGCCGCATGACGCAAGCCCGCCAACCCCATCGCAGGCTCAGGAAGCACAACCGTCGCCCCAAGTGACCAAAGCGCTGCAAGGCTTGCGTAAAGGTCGGCATCCAGTTTCATCGCAAGCAACACCCGATCGCCTTGCCCAATCCCGCGCGTCTGCCATGCCCGCGCGAACCCGTCTGCGCGGTCTTTGAGTTGCCTGAAGGTGGTTTCCTTCCCCGTGCCATCGACAATCGCAACCCTGTCGGGATGGCGCGCAACCGCATCGGCGAAATCACCCAGAATGCTAGTCATCCAGCTTCAACCCGAACAGCCCGTAGCGGCGAAACACATCTGCCCCCTCAGCCGCACTACGCAGCGCCGACAGGTTATCATCGTGGATCAGGGCGTGGATGGCCGTGCTAAATCCGTTCACAGCCGCTGTCTTGTGAAACGTATAGGCCAGATGCTGCCCCGCCCCTTTCATAAGGCTTGCATAGGTCTTCAGGATGACACTGCTGGGCTTTGGCCCCCCGGCGTAGTTTGGCGTTCCGAACAGAAAACCCACCAGCGTTTGATCCGGCCGTCTGGCGAAAAGAATAAGCTCGCGCTTCAGCATGGGCACGATGGGCATATACATCGCAAGAAACGCGTCTCGGGTGATGGGTTTGTAGAAGGCATTGTTGGCAAATGCCTCGCAGGACAATTCGAACACCTGACCGAACAGCCGTTCGGGATCTGTGCCGTCCCAGTGTTCGATCTCGAAATCCGTTGTGGCGGGCGGTGCGGTTTTAGCCGCTTGTTCCAGCGGCACACGGGCCGAGAAATAGCTGCTGATCTCGGAAAAGCCCGCTTCTTTGAACACCTCAAGCGCATCGGGCGTGTTCTTCGGCTCGAGCAGGAACGCGGGGCTTTCATCGGTTTGCGTCACGAAACGGTAGCTGTGCCACGTATCGCCGTCCATCGGGCCGATGATGTGCGTGATGCCATTATCGCGAATACAGTCGATCGCTTGCTGCAAAACAGCCGCGCCGCTTTCTTTTGTTTTGCACGCGAATGCGCCCACGGCGGCGGTTGGTTTACCGTCCCAAACAGGGCCATCAAGATAGACTGTAATCTTTGCCCCGTCAGCGCGGAAACTGTGCTGCGTCATGTGAAAAAACCCGAATAGTCGATTGAATAAAGATAGGTGGCCAGAGGGATCGCAAGCGATAGCAGTGTCAGCTTTATGACCCGCGCCTGCACAAAGGCCTGCGGCACAAGCGATGGCACAACTGTCGCCAAGGCCAAGCTGGCGACAGTGACGGACCACATTGGGCCGTTCCAGTTTGCAGGGTCGGGATTGAGACCGATCACCAGGTAACGCACCACGCAAAGCGCCAGAACAATGGCCGTTAGAATGGCCACACGGGCCAGAATGCTGCGGGGCGTCACAGCGATAGCGCACAGCCCAACCATCAGCCCCATCGCGGTCATTCCGTAGAAGGAAACAGCATTCCATCCCGTCGCATTGCCCAGCGTCAGCCAGCCGATACTGACCAAAGCCAGTGCTGCGACAATATCCAGATCCGGAAATCTGCTGTTGCAGGGGGCGGAGGTGCGGCTCCATGCGTGGGCGGCAAGAACAAGGATCGGAACAAGCGCGTTTTGAACGGCCGTCACGGCAAGAAGCAGAAACACGGTGATCACGTAGACCCGCGAGGCGTGATTGGTCAGCCCGATTTTGGGCGAGATGGCTTTGAACGCAACGATGCTAAGAGCAAACGTAACCGCCAGCATGGCCAGTTCCTGAAGCGGGTTTGCTGCGTGGACTGACAGAAAAATCAGCAGCCCCAAAGGCAGAAAGAAGTTATCAAACCCACGCCAGCTTGCCGCTTCGACCAATGTGCCAAAACCCGCAACCATCAAAGACAACACGATGATATTCAGGGGTGCGAAGGGTGTCATAAGCATCAGGCACAGCATCGAGATCACCAGCGTGATGACAAAGAAAACAACGCTTCCTTCTATGCTTTTGTTGCCGTCTTCCACGCGGAAGAACCGTTTTCCATAGGTGCTACCGGCAAGCGCCGCAGCCGCATCGGCAAAGGTCAGAACCGCAATCGGCAAGACATATAGGTAAAGGTCATCTCCGGCCAGAAACAAGCAGAGCCCCACGGAAATCGCCAAAAGAAGATCGCCATAAGACTGCCTTTCGACCCCGTGCAACGTCCCGCCCAGTTTCGAGTTCGGCAGGCGCAGCACCATCATCACAATCAGGGTGACCCCAACCAGCGCATAGACAGGCCAGCGATCCGGAAACAGCCACGGCAGGCTAAGCGCATAAAGTCCGGTGCCGACATGAACGAGCTTGCGCTGCACTTCGGCACTGATCTGCCATTGGGTCGCCAGCCGGCGCACAACCGCCATCAGGCCTAGCAACGCAGCGACCGACCCAAGAGCCAGAGCAATCTGGAAAACCGGACTCAACCGATCACCTCTTCGACAACGAAATCCGAATAGAAGAACGCCTTGTCCTCTGCTTTCAGGCGGTCTTCGACGTCGCTTAGGGTTTTGACCCGAGACGCATAACAATGCGGCACACGGCGTGGCGCCATCATGTTCCAATAGACCAAGCGTGCATTGGGAGCAGACGCGCTCAGGATGCTGTCATAGACCTGCGTGAACACCTCGGGCGACATGTATTCAAAGATATCAGACAGATTGAATCCGTCGGCCTTTTCTCCGGTCGAAATGAACGCCTCCAGCGATCCGGGCCGAATGTCGATTCGGTCAAGGCGCGCTTTGATGGTGTCAAAATGCTCTTCTCTCCATGTCATGGGCAGGGCGGCTCCATGGGTGCCTTTCATGATCCAATGAAGGTAGGGGTTTTCAGCCGGATCGCAGTCGACCGCGGCGTGACGAATTCGGCGGGCAACGTGCTGGGCGGGGCTGCCCTCGACATGATCGAAGAACGCTTTGTCCCGACCCATTCGGCCCATCACGAAACGCGAGAAGAAGGCGTTCAACAACAACCGCCAGCGCCACGTATTAAAGCGTGTATCAAGGAACACCTGACGGTCGGCTTTCGGCCTTGAGACAAAGATTGCGTCGATTGTCTTTTGCGAATGGACCAAGGGCAACAAACGCGTGCGGAAAATCCGGAAGTAGCGTTCGAATTTGCCGACGCCCCCAGCCCCGTGCTGTTCGACCTCTGGGGTCAGCCCATCCCAAAACGCACGGGTTTCGTCATCCAGATCAGTCAGCGCTTTCGCCAACAGGGATGCGCGTTGACCGCTGGGCCGCGCGCCCATCAATTCCAGAAACTCTGGATGGCTGAGGTTTCGAAACGCCCCGATCCGCAGCTTAAGGCAGGCAATCTGTGCCAGAGACAGGTCCACAACGACGACCTTCTTGGGGTCCAGCGTCAACATCGCCAACGCATTGTCCCCCGCCGAGCAGATCGAAACCAATGTCCCCCCGGCACAGTCGCCAAGGCCTTGGGTCAAGACATCTGCGTCCTCCCAAAGCTGGGCGTAGCGGATATGGTCAAAAGCTGCCTTGGCTTCGATTTCAGACGTCTGCATCGCATCGCTCCACTTGGCCCGTGGCCCCATCCACAGAAATCATTTCGCCGTCCGAAATCCACTGCGTTGCGCCTTTCAGGCCAACAACACAGGGAATACCCAATTCACGCGCCACAATGGCGGAGTGTGACAGTAACGATCCGCGTTCGACAACAATCGCAGAGGCGTTCGAAAACACCGCGATCCATCCGGGATCGGTATGGCGCGCAACCAGAATATCACCGGGGGCCAGCGCTTCGGTTCGCGGATCGCGAATGACGCGCGCACGGGCTTTGACCTGACCGGCCGAACACCCTGTAGCGGTCCGCTGTTTGGCGGCGTCCCGTTCGACAGGCGTCTCCTCCCAAGCCGGAGCGATTGCCGGACCTCGCAATTCGATGCGCTCTGGCGGGTCAGGACGAAGCGCCGCCGCCCCGTCCTCGGCTTTGCGCAACTCGACCAAGGCTTTCAGGTTCGGCGACAAGCCATATCCTTCGACCGCCCCGAGGACTTCTTCGGTGGTCAGAAAGAACACATCGCGCCGCGCGGCCAACAGCCCGCGCGCTTCGAATTCCCGTCCCAACGCAAGAAACACCCGTCGGGTGTAGCCAAAAATGCGCGTGCGCTCGAACCGCAGGTTTTCACGATCCCGAACACGGGCCTTGGTCCACGTGATGATCCATTTCGCGCAGAACCGTTTGATCGGGTTCTTCGGGAATAGTTCATCCCAGTCGGGGTCCGGGGAGTCATGACTGGCAACGACGCTGCGCGATGCACTGGCCGCGATCGCCTGAAGCAGGCTGGTCGGATCCTCGCTCAGCGGAATGCTTTCCAGCTTCAGTTCTTCGGTGCAGCGATCACCGAATTTTTCAAGGTAGGATTGCACCTCTTGCGCGATTTCAGGATGCGCGTCGAGCGCGCCTAATCCCTTTTCGCGAAGCGCATCGGCAATCCCTGCATCACGAACCATCTGCCCCATTCTGGCAATGCGCTGTGCAGGTTCAGCGGAAATAATATCCCCCTGACCGATCATGACATCGTTATGCAAAACCAGCCCTTCGGGCCCCAGCCACTTTTCCAACAGATTGCGCGACGCCCCGAAGGCAATCATGCACAGAAAGTCATTCACCAGCGGCGCGTCCCACCGATCCAGAAGCGTGCTTTCGATCCTGCGATATTCAGCCGCTAGTGCCGTTGGGCCTGCCGTTTCAGTGTCGAACCCACCGTTTAGCGCGGCATTCAGCCTGTCGTAAAACCGTGCTCTTGTTTTGGGCAGCCTAGCCGCTTGCCAGAGAAGACCTGCGCCGACTTTCACAAGTTTCAGGTATTCCCGCACACGCGCGGCCCCTTGTGCGGGCGGGGGGCCGATGGCGCTGGTAACCTCATCCGGCATCGGGGTCGAAACCCCCATCATCGTCTCCATATAGGCGCGGTTTAACGAAAACCCCGGCAGCAAAGCCAACGCCCGATACCAGTTCACCAGATTATAGTAAACGCGCCCATCGACCCGCCCCAGCATGTTGCCGAAAACAGCAGAGTTGGTCGCGATGGTTTGGTCAGACACCCCCAAAAGCGACACGAAGGCCCGATAGACCCGTGCGTAGACATGGACCGCAAACGAATAGGTCAAAGGGCTGACCATGCCCGGATAACTTTCAACGATGTTCGAGTTGTCAAAGATCGTCAGCGATGTGTCCGGCTGCGGTTCGGGCAACAGCGCGGTCGTTATGGGCCGCGATTGCAGAATATGCAGCCCGTCCGCATCAAAGGCCCATTCGATGTCTTGTGGCGCACCAAATCTGGCTTCGGCCTTGCGGGCAAGGTCGGCAACCGCCTGTGCCTGGTCTTTTGTCAGAATCTTGGGATCCGACGGCCCGCTTACGGCTGCGCTCACGCGCCAATCTTCGCCATCTTCTTCACCGGACACCAAACGTTCACCTAAGCCATCAATGGCCGAGATCACAACCTGACCACGCTGACCGGTCACAGGGTCAGCTGAAAAGGCAACACCGGCAGAGACCGCATCAATCATGCGCTGCACGATAACAGCAGGTCCTTCGGCACTGCCGCCGGATTTGACCGCCCGATAGGTCGCGACGGTTTCCGAGAACCCCGATTTCCAGACTTGCATGGCCGCCTGCCAGACATCCTTGGCCGCGACATTCAAAACCGTGTCGAATTGGCCCGCATGACTGTGCTCTGCCCCGTCTTCCTGACGCGCCGAACTTCGCACCGCGAATGGCCCTTCGCCCAAACCGGCAATCGCATCGTCCAGACCGGCGACCGCTTCATCCGTCTCGAAGGCATCGGCGCGGATGACGAAAAAAGCGGGCGGATTAAACCCGAACCCTGAAAGTCGCGACAAGGCAACGGCTTTCCCACCGACCTCGTGGACATGCAACGCCGCGTCTTGGGCAACGATGTGAGACATCAAACAAACCTCAGCAAAACGGGTAAAACCTTAGATTATAAAATTACCTCAACCGGACGAAGGACAAAGGCCTCGGCCAGACCCACCGCGTCAATCTTTTGCTTGACTGCGTCGGAAAAGAACAACGTTTGTTTATAAAGCTTTTCAACCCAGACAGGCGGGCCGTCCAAGGCTGCTTTGGACACCACAATGTCCCCATCACTGTCCAGTCGACTTGCAGCGACGCGATTTGGGAAATCACCAAAAACATCCTTTCCGAACGCAGGCGATTGGTCTTTGATCACAGTGTCTTTCAGCACCCCGGGCAAAAACAACGCCGCCGGCTCGGTGATCGGTTGGCCGTTATATTCCAGAAACTGCACCTCATCGCCGTTGTCGTAAAACCGCGCGTCCGGCAGGTTAAGCGACCTCATGAAGTCCAATGCCTCATGCGTGAAGACGTACTTGCTTTCCCAACCGAAAATCAGGTCGAGTTTCCGGCCCGACCCGTCGTCCAACTCATCCGGCATCTCGCCGTCACCAATAAGCGGGCGGGCGAAGGGGATTTGCGTAGGGGGCTTGGGGGCGATCTGTCCGTTTTGGGACAAACGGATAAATGCTCCGACCCAAACATTCAGACTCGGATCTTCCGTCCAGTCAAAAAACCGATCCCTCGGCGTATGTTTCTGCAAAACCCCTTCGGACCACCAAACACGTTCGGTCATGCTAACCCCTTTCACTTGTGACGACGTCTACCGGACGAAGAGCAAAGGCCTCGGCACGTCCCGCCGCGTCATGGGCAACGATGTGGGACATCAAACAAACCTCAGCAAAACCGGTAAAAACCCTGCAATCGCGTAACACGCAAAGACCCAAAGCCCCGCGATTGTATCCATGCGCTTTTCGGCCTTCTCAGTCGGGGATCGGACGTAGCGGGCGGCGGATAGCAGACAGATCGCCACGCCAATTCCACCCAAAACGGCGCTGATCCAAAGAATGCCGGTCGCCGCACCCACGGCAAGAAGTAAGGCATATGACAGCAGCACGCAGCCCCCCCAGATGCGCGCGGCTTTTCGTGTGCCCCACAGCCCCGAATAGGTTTCGACCCCTGCAATCTCGTTTTCAGGCGACCAGAGTTTCCGCCCGATTTCCAAGACGCACCCATTCACAAAGGACAAGGCAAGAAAAAGCGACAGGCCCGATGCTGGCCCCCCGAAGGGCAACCATTCCAAACCGGTCAACAATAGATCGATCAGCGGCATGATGGCCATGTGGCTTAGAAGGTAGAGCACAGGTCGTGCCTTGAGCCACTCGGCGACGCCGAACTCTGCCGTCATCGCCCCGAGCCAGAGCCAAACCAAAGCCAGCAGCCACAATACCGGTGGATGCCAAAGCCACGCGGTCAGCGCTGTGATGGGCAGCGACACCAAACCAAGCGAGATGATCAGGCGCAGCGAAACCAGCCCGCGCGGGATCGGGCGGTCGGGCCGGTAGCGCCGGTCGTCTTCAAGGTCTTTGTATTCATCGCAAACGCGCATCTGGAAAAACAACAGCATCGCGATGACAAAACCGGCCAGATAGCCACCCCAATCGGGCAATGGCCGACCGGACAATTCTGCCGACACAGAAAGGCTGGCGGCGGAAAACACCGCCAATAGCGGCGCGGTCTTGAACAGCGGGAAGCGTTCTTTCTGATAGATCCAGAGTGCGGACAAACTCATCTTTTTCGGGCCAGATTTTCGTGCGCGCGCGTGAAGTGCCCCGCCGCAATCGCGGCCACGATCGAGATTTCACCGCACAGACATGTCGCGACTGCGACCTCGGCCAAGGCGGCGCCGTTGCCAGCGCCCTTCAATCCCAGAACATTCAACCCCGCGGCCTGACTGGGCAAAGAGGTGCCCCCGCCCACCGACCCCACAAGGATGTTGGGCATGGTGACCGAACAAAACAGATCATCGCCACGCGCCTCCATCCGGGTGATGCCCATCGCGCTTTCGGCGACGCATGCGGCGTCCTGCCCTGTGGCAATGTAGAATGCCGCCAAACCGTTTGCGAAATGCGCCTGCGCCCCAAGCTGGCCGGATAGGTGCGAGCCCAGATTGGCAACCTGACCGTAATCCAGCATCGCCTTCACGCTTGTGCCCAACGTCTTTTCCACTACGTCCGCAGACAGGGTGACCGACGCGCTGACCTTACGGCCGCGTCCCGTCACCAAGCCCAGAAAGGACGCTTTCTTATCGCCCGAGAAATTGCCTTCGATATACCATGCCTTCATCGCGACCGGGCAGCGCGCTGCGATATCCTCGCATAGGGCATTGGTGGCGATGGTAACCATGTTCTGTCCAGCCGCATCGCCAGTTGTATAGCGGCACACCAGAAACACGACGTTGTTGTCGATCATCGGCTCGACCGAGACCAGTTTGCCGAAACGTGTGGTTGCTTCGGCAGCGGCCTTGAGCGCGTCGATTTCCCTGACCACCCATTCGACAAACAGGCCCGCATCCAGAAGGCCGTCAAAAACAAAAGCGGGCGTGCGGATGACGCCTTCGTACAGCAAGGCGGTGCTGATCCCACCGGATTTCGTGGCGGCATAGGCGCCGCGCGCATAAGAGGCGACCAAAGCAGCCTCGGTCGTGGCCATGGGAACGTGAAAATCGCCATGCGCATTCAGTCCGTTGATCCGCAACGGGCCGATGATACCGACAGGCATTTTCACGGTGCCGATGAAGTTTTCGATATTCGCACTGAACTGACCTGGATCGGCCATCGTGATCGGGTCTGCGAGCGCGTCTTGATCGTCTTGCGATGCGGTAGCGCGCAAGCGTTGCCAGTATTTCGCGACCGACGCGGCGCTGGCATTGCGTACAGGGCGCAACGTCGTGAATTCCGCATCGCTGGGCAGCAAGCGTTCTTGCAAAGGGGCATTTTGGAACCGTCTGCGAATTCTCGCCAACATCTCAACAATATGCGAGGGAATGGTCATGAGCCGGCTCCGGCTTTACTTACAATATTTTGCCGTATCAATATGTCGCTACACCTTAGATTGTGCAATAGACACGTATGAGAAGAAAACTTAAGCATCGCTGGAGTATAAGTCATAATTACCTGACTGGCATCACCTTTGGAAAATGGTGTCAGTTGCTGGCCGAGAACCATTTTCAGATCTCGCCCGCCTATCTTCATCGTGCTGCTGTGATTACCTTGGCCAGCCTGTCGAATTCAGCCTGCGCCACAGTTGAGACTTTGCGTTTTGGCAAGGCGATCGAACAGGCGGAAAAGCCGAAAGCGCCCTTGTTTATTCTGGGGCATTGGCGCAGCGGCACGACCTTGCTGCACGAACTTCTGGCGCAGGACAGTGCGCAATTCCAGTTCCCCAACACCTATCAGGTCGTGAACCCCTACACCTTTCTGACCACCGAAAATTTCACGACCCGCATGTTTCCTTGGCTGGTCCCTGAAAAACGGCCCATGGACAACATGGCGCTAAAGTTCACATCACCCCAAGAAGACGAATTCGCGCCTTTGCTGATGACGCTGACGTCGCTGTATCTGGGCACCAGTTTTCCCCGACGCATGGAACACTATGATCGCTACATGACGTTCCGCGATGTCGACCGGACCAAAGTCGAGGCATGGAAAGCCGCCTTCGTGCAGTTCTGCAAGAAACTGTCGCTGAACGACGATCGCACTTTGCTGATCAAGTCGCCGCCGCACACGGCCCGCATCCGCACAATTCTGGAAATGTTTCCCGACGCACGGTTCGTCCATATCCACCGCGACCCGTATCGGGTGTTCCAGTCGCAGCGGCATTTCTTTGATACGGCGGGGTGGTACACATACCTGCAAAAGCCCGACATCGACGCGATTGACGAAGGCATCCTGCAGCGCCACGAGGTCATGTACGACGCCTTTTTCGAGGATCTTCCGTTGATCCCCGAAGGCCGTTTCATCGATATCCGCTTTGATGATCTCGAGTCTGATCCGGTTGATGAAATCGGCAAAATCTATGCGCGTTTGGGATTGGAAGGCTTTGCAAGGTTCAAGCCGGAACTGAGCCGCTATGTTGATGCGCTCAGAGGCTATCAGAAGAACAGTTTCACCGATCTCGATCCTGCCACCAAAGCGATTGTTGCAGATCGCTGGGCCCGCAGCTTTGACCATGGAAACTACCCCAAATGACGCGTGCGCCCGGCCCTAGAGGCAGCTTGCTTTGGGGATCGCTCTCTGAATTCAAAGCGGATTCTTTGGGGTTTCTGGCCGACGCTGTGCGCGATCACGGCGACATCGTGCGATTACGGTTTGGACCGATCACCGCCCATCTGATCAACCGCCCCGAATATGTCGATCATGTCCTGTCGCGACAGGCCTCCAACTACGACAAAGCCACCCGCAGCGCAGACCGGATCGCCGCCACAACAGGCAACAGCCTGCTTTCGGCCGATCAGCGGGCTTGGAGCCGTCACAGGCAGCTGATCCAGCCAGCCTTTCAACCGTCCTGTTTCCAAAACATCGGACCTGTCATCGACGCATTGGTCGATCCCATGCTGGAACGATGGCAGCAGACTAAGGAAATCGATATCGTCGACGAGATGATGCAGCTGGTCATCGCCATTGCGATCAAGACCCTGTTTTCGTCCGACATCGATCCACAGAAAATCAACACCGCGCTTGAAACGCTATTGGCCGATACGTGGCGCCGGATCGAAGCTCCGGTCGACGCATCGATGATTTCCCCGCGGCTGCACCGACCCGCATTCAAGAAAGCCGTGGGCGAGATTGACCAGATCGTTTTCGATCTGATCCAGACCCGCCGCAGGTGTCAGGACCGCCCTGATGACGTGCTATCCCGATTGCTGGCTGCGCACGAAGCCGAAGGCGCGATACAGCTGAACGACAAAGAGCTTCGCGATGCGACTGTCACGCTGTTGCTGGCCGGTCATGAAACCACGGCAAATGCCCTATCTTGGGCGTTCATCCACGCATCCAACGGGTTTGAGACAGCCGAGCCTGCACATATCTTTTCCGAGGCAATCCGGCTTTATCCGTCAATCTGGATCATCGAGCGCCGCGTCATTCGCGACGACATCATCGGCGGCTACCACATTCCTCGTGGCAGCTCGGTTTTGATATCGCCTTACCTCTTGCACCGGCACAGAGAGTTTTGGCCCGAACCTGACCGGTTTGACCCATCGCGTTTCGTTGGGGATCAGCCACGCCTGCGCGACGGCTATCTGTCCTTCGGCCTTGGGCCACATCGTTGCGTCGGGCTTTATCTGGCCAATAAGATTGCAGCCCACGTGATTGAACGCGTGTTCTCCCGCTTCAGGTTGCGCCTGTTACCTGACCAACAGATTGGTACGACGCCCGGCATCACGTTGCGCCATACGGGACCGGTCAAGATGACGGTGGCCTGTCATAGCCCCGGTTGATTGCAGCCCGTTGTTTTGAAAAGAATTGACACAAACTGCACCCCCAGCCGCAACAACAGCCCGTTGCCGCTGGTGTCGCAAAATCCTGTGCCCTACCCTCTGATTATTCGGACAAATTTGCAGGACGGAACGCGTTTCCCAGTCCTGCGGCAGGAGAATTAGCTTATGTCCCAAGACCTTGTGGATGCCATCGCCGAGCAAGAACGCCGGCTTGTGCTGGATCATTTTGACGAAGATCTGGCCTTCACCCTCGGATGCGCACTTAGCGAACACGCGACGGCCTCAGCGGCTCCTGTTTCGATCGAGATCAAATCGGCAGCCCGCCGATACTTTTTCACCACCCTGTCAGGCGCCACACCTGAAAACGAAGATTGGGGCCGCAGAAAGGGCAATACGGTTCTGCGGACGTTCAAATCGTCGATGCGGGCAGGATTGGAATACGGTCTTGAAGGCCGCGAACAGTGGCCCGATGTGGGGCTACCGTATAGCGATTTCGTCATCCACGGAGGTGGCTTTCCGATCACTGTAAAAGGTGTCGGCGTCATCGCGGCGATTGGTGTGTCAGGCCTGCCCTCGGTCGAAGATCATGAGATGTCCACCGCCATCCTTGCGGATCATCTCGGCCTGACGGGCATTGCCCTGCCCGAGGCTTTGAAAATCTGAACAGATCGGCAGGATCAGGCGCTGAAAGCGTCCAAGCTGCAATTCAACTCTGATTTTCTGAAAGCGTCTTCAGATTGATATAACAGGTTAAACGGATAAACGCACGGGAAGGAACATCTGCCCTGCAACAACGACGCGCCGTGACCCGTGACAGCAACGTCACATCCAACACGCACTAATTTTATGGGGGGAATCAAAGTGGCCGACCGACGAGGATTCGAACCTCCGCCCCCTTCCTCACTAGTCAAGTACTCTATTCAGCTGAGTGATCGGTCGGTAAGTCCTACACTAATCGTGCGATTAGTGAGCTACGCGCCATTGGAATCCGGCCGAAACCTATTTGTGTTGACGCAAGCTATTCAAATTTCCATAGTTTCATTATTTTAAAATAGGGCGATTTAATTGTGAAATACTATCCTGAATTGGATGGTGTGAGAGCGATGGCAGCGCTTGCAGTCGTCCTTGTTCATACAGACCGAGCAACATTGCCAGGTGGCGTTTTTGGCGTTGATATATTTTTTGTTCTAAGCGGATATCTTACAACGTCCATCGCAGTATCACACCGTTACACTTTAAAAGGCTTTATTTGGCGCCGGTTTATCAGGGTCTGGCCCTTGATGGCGTTTGTCAGCTTTTGCGTTGGCACCTTGCTTTTTTCAGTGAATTTGAACGGACTAGTCGTTTGGCCGTCTCTTGTTTTTCTGCAAACTTTTTTTTCGCCTCACCTTAGTCCAATGGGCCACACCTGGACACTCACAATGGAGATGAGTTTCTATATTCTAATTGCTCTTCTAGCGTACTGCCGTCTCAACGTCTTGAGGATTTCACTAGCTCTCTACGTCATTTGTGTGATGTCGCGATACGCTCTACCTGTCAATTCAATCTATTACTTACCAGGCCCCCATTCGTCAGGGCTATTTCTTGGCGCTATACTCGCGACATCCCGTTTCACCTTGCCGAAACCTTTTGTGAACCTCACCCTAGTTACGAGTCTCGTAATGTTTGCCTTCGTAGCAATTGTTGGGGAAAATTCGATTGGAGGACTACCTACGGCAATTTTGATCGCCGAATGGGTCGGTGTCGGGATCATAGCAGCGTGCATCTCCTCGCCCAGCTGGGCTGGAATCTTACTAAGATGGAAACCAATCAGATATCTTGGCTGGATCAGCTACGGAATCTATATCTGGCACATTCCCGTTCTCGTGTTTTTTAAAG
Source organism: Thalassococcus sp. (assembly GCF_982780845.1). Taxonomy (NCBI): domain Bacteria; kingdom Pseudomonadati; phylum Pseudomonadota; class Alphaproteobacteria; order Rhodobacterales; family Roseobacteraceae; genus Thalassococcus; species Thalassococcus sp. The sequence goes on along the minus strand of NZ_CEYADA010000014.1, from coordinate 49,335 downwards.
ACAAGGAAACAGTCCCAAAGTTCATAGCGACTGTTCTGACAACCATCATTTTGGCGTCACTTACGTACTATTTTCTTGAGAAGCCGTTATTGGCGAAAAGGCCGCCAAGAAGAGGAGAGCCACACGATCATGATGTAAAGGTCAAGGTGGCGGACCGAGGAGGATTCGAACCCCCGACCCCTTGATTCGTAGTCAAGTACTCTATCCAGCTGAGCTATCGGTCCGTAGGGCGTGCATCTAACGGTGCCTGCGAAGGAGTGCAAGTCCCTATCCCAGAAAAATCCGATAATTTTTGCATGGCCCGATTTGGCTAGGCGACCGAGCCCATAGGCAGGCGGATTTCGAAGACGGTTCCTTCTGTCACGTCCTCATCCAACATCAGAAGCCCGCCGTGCCCACGTGCCAGTTCGGCCACGATCGCAAGGCCAAGCCCCGCCCCGCCTTTGCGCACCCCACCCTGGAACGGCTGGAACAGGTGCTCTTTCGCTTTCGGCGGCAAACCCGGCCCAGTGTCGGACACGCGGATGACCCATCCGGTGTCGTCGGCGCGGCCTGACACCGAAATCTCGCCCGGTTTGCCCGATCCGACGATGGCCTGCCGCGCGTTACGCACCAGATTCGACACCATACGGTAAAGCTGTTCGGGATCAGCGCGGACGGTCATCGATGCAGGTACATCCGACGACAGCGACAGATCATGGTCACCAATGGCCAAGCGTTCGGCATCCAGCACATCCTCGACCAGTTGCGACAGATTAAACAGCGTCAGGGACGGCGCGGGCTCTTCTGCCTTTCCAAAGGCCAAGGTGCTTTCGCATAGGTTCACCGCACGAGTGATCGAGTTCACCAGTTTCGGGGCCATGCGTTTAACCGACGGGTCTTCAGACATCTCGATCCGGTCGGTGAACAGCTGCGCCGATGTCAGAATATTCCGCAGATCATGACTGACACGGGCGACGGCCCCTCCCAGCTGCGCCAGACGTTCTTTCTGTTTCAGGGCCTGGGTCAGTTGCTGTTCCAAGGACTGAAGTGCTGTTTCAGCCTCACGCAGTTCACGGACCGAGGCGGTGGGCGTGATGATCCGGTGCGCGTCTTCCGGCGCGGCGGCGTAACGCTGCATCTGATGCACGACGCCCTTGATCGGCTTCACCAGCAAACGGCGCACCGCAAAGAACAGCAGCGTGGCCGTCACGACGGAAATCACGGCCGACAGCCACAGGATGCGCAATCCGTAGTCGATCATCGCCGCACGTAGTTCGGCGGTCAGCATCGTGACCTCGATCAACAGGCCTGCGTCACGCAAAGGGTTGCCGATCACACGGATCACGCGTGGTTCGGTATCGATCAGGCGCGCCATTGCATCACGGATCAAAACAGCCGCACCAGCGTTTCGCAGATCAAAAGTTTTGTGCACCTGCCCTGGCATAGGGGCAGACAGAACCAATTGCCGCGCCTCATCCCGCCGCAGCACCACGTTGAACACGCCCGCATTCAACAGCAGCTCTTCTTCCAGATCGGCGTCGATCATGTCGTCGGCCAAAAGTGCCAGCGACGCGATCTGGGCACGCTCCAGATGGCCCAGCAAATAATCCTCTCGGAAACGGGCGATAGACGGCACGAAGATCAGCACTTCTGCCAACATGACAAAAAGCACCGTCAGTACCAGAAATCGGCCAGAAAGAGAGTTCAACATCAGGGCCTTTACGTCAGAACCTTAGGGCAACCAGCGCTGGACCAGTCGTACCACACGCTTAACCATCGGGCTTTCAAAGAGTTTCGGTGAAAAATAGGTGCCCGCAGCGCGTTTGTTAAGCTCTCCGTAGGTGGGATACGGAGAAACCATGCTGGTGATGGCGCGCATCTTCAACTTATTGGCCAATGCAAAGGCCCAGAAATTGATGTGCTCGCCCGCTTGGTGGCCTGCGATTGACGCACCGACAGGGCGGCCTTTGTGGATCATCACCTTGATCAGGCCCTTGGTGTGGCGTTCGGCCTGTGCGCGGTCGTTGTGGTTATAGTGAAACCGCACAACATCCAGCGCATCGCCGTGTTTTTCTTTGGCCTGCGCTTCGGTCAGACCAACCTGCGCCAGTTCAGGATCGGTGTAGGTGGCCCAAGGGATGTGATCGGTTTTCGCCTTGGCGGGCAGGCCGAACATGGCGGATTGCACCACGACGCCCGCGTGATAGCCAGCGACATGGGTGAACTGCAGGCCACCAGCCACATCTCCGATGGCATAGACCTTGGAATTTGTTGTCTTCAGCTTGTCATCGACCTTGATGCCTGTGCGGGTGGTTTCGATCCCCGCCTTCTCCAGATCGAGTGACGCTGTATTCGCCTTGCGCCCGACAGCGATCAACAGATGGGTGCCTTTGAAAACACGGCCATCTTTGGTTTCGACCTCAATCGCGCCTTCAGCACCGCGGATTTCCGAGGCCGCCGCATCCTCAACAATCTCCACCCCTTCGGATCGCAGATTATCCAGAACAACCGCGGCCATTTCCGGATCGTCCTTACCCAGCGCCTTGGCCCCTTCAAGAACCGTCACCTTGGACCCGAGCCGCAAATGCGCCTGCGCCATTTCCATGCCGATGGGGCCGCCACCGATCACGATCAGTTCTTTCGGCAATTCGCGCAGGTCCCACAGGGATTCGTTTGTCAGGTAAGGGACGCTGTCCAACCCCGGAATGGGCGGCACAAACGGGGACGAGCCCGTGGCAATCACAATCCGGCGGGCCATGATAATGTGATCGCCTGCCTGCACTTCTGTATCGGATATAAAGCGCCCTTCTTCTTGAATCACGCGCACGCCGAAGCCTTCGAACCGTTCGACACTATCCATCGGCGCGATGGCATCGATCACAGACTGCACATGATCCTTGGCCGCCGCATAATCGACTTGCGGCTCGACAGGAGTGATTCCGTATTGGCCAGCGGAGCGCATCGCATGGGCCGTTTTGGCGGACTGGATCAGCGCCTTGGACGGGACACAGCCGTAGTTCAGGCAATCGCCGCCCATCTTATGGCGTTCAAGAAGCACAACATCCGCACCCATCTGCGCCGCGCCCGCCGCAACAGACAAACCGCCCGATCCGGCACCGATGATCAGCAGGTCACATGAAATCCGGTCCATATCTTACAGCCCTTTTTTGCCACGAAGGGCCTTCAGAATGATGGGCAGCGCGGCAAGCGCCGCCAGACCCAGTATCGGGAACAACACATGAGGTTCGAAAATGATCCCAAGATTCGGTGTTTCACCACGGGCAAAGACCTCGCCCAGCCCTGCGCCGACCGATGTGTAGACCACCGTGCCGGGGATAATGCCCAGAAATGTCGTAACCGCGTAGCGCCACAGCGGCACGCCCACAAAGGCAGGCACCAGATTCGCCACAAAGAACGGCACAGCAGGCACCAGACGGATCAGGAACAGCATGGACCATTCGTTTTCATTGATCCCTTGCTTGATCTTGTGAATCACCCCGTCGCTGGCCTCCATCCGTGCGGCCAGCTTTTCACCAAGCCCCCAACGGGCGGCCTGAAAGATCGCAATCGCGCCTAAAGTCGCCGCTGTGATGTTGAACAAAGCGCCCGGAAACGTCGCGAACAGAAAGCCGCCTGTCAGCGTCGCCACCGTCGCGCCCGGCAGGGAAAAGGCCACAATCGCAACGTAGATGAGTATGAAAACAAGGACTGTCAGCACATAGTTCGCATCGCGGAACGCCAGCAGCGCCTCGCGGTTTTCGCGCAATGTATCAAAGGTCAGATAATCGCCCAGCGTCGCATATCCGATCACGGCCACCGCCAGAATGATCGCCAAAGGCAGGTAACGCATCACGCCTTTGGGTGCAGCGGCGGACTGTTCACTGGACTGTTTCACTGGCACGGCTTTCTGTTTTGGATAGACTTCGGTCATTGCGGATGTCCTGCGTTGTGTGCCACAGACATGCGCATTGAACCAAGTTTGCGACAGGCTTCTCACAACCCGTTGAAGTCAGGTGACAGAAACCGCGGGAATCCTTGGGTTTCATGTCACCTTTGAAACATAAAACCCGCATTTCGGATCGAAATGTTGCAACAAGTGGCATTTCCACGTTTGACTCGGGCGGAAACACCCCCTATAGCGCGGGCTTCATAGGATACACGGCCCCTCGAATTCCATCGTCCGGGCCCAACAAACGGAGACGGAGCGATGTCGAAACGCACTTTTCAACCTTCGAACCTCGTGCGGAAACGCCGCCACGGCTTCCGCGCACGCATGGCGACTAAAGCAGGCCGCAAGATTCTGAATGCCCGCCGCGCACGTGGTCGCAAGAGCCTGAGCGCGTAAGCTTTTTCAGGCGATCGAAGATTTGGCACCGTCGAGGGCCCCTGCATAGGGAACACGCCTTCGGCGGTTTTGCCGTTTCTGGGGCACGGACTTTGTGGAAACCTTCATGGAAACACTGACCAAACGCGCCGATTTTCTGAAAGCTGCCCGCGCCAAGCGTCAGGGCACTGCTGGCATGTTGGTTCAGGCCCGCAAGCGCGATGAAGACAGCGACGGGATTCGCGTGGGCTTTACTTGTTCCAAGAAGGTCGGCAATGCCGTGGCCCGCAACCGCGCCAAACGGCGCCTGCGCGAAGCGGCCCGCGCGGTTCTGCCCGAAAAGGGCGTCGCGGGCTATGACTATGTGCTGATCGGCAAGGCCGGTGCCACCGCCGAACGCGAATTCGAAGCGCTAAAGGGCGATCTGGCCTATGCGCTGAAAAAGCTGCACGCAGGCAAATGACATTCGGCGCGCGCATCCTGTCCCTGCCGGTTAAGGCCTACCGCCTGATCTTTTCCCCATGGGTCGGCCACAATTGCCGCTACCAGCCCACATGTTCGGCCTACGCCTTGGAAGCCTTGGAAAAACACGGCGCATTCAAGGGCGGCTGGCTGGCCGCACGCCGCATCCTGCGCTGCCATCCTTGGGGCAAAAGCGGCTATGATCCTGTGCCCGCCCGCAAAGACGATTGATCAACTGATTTCGTTCTGTGCCGTTTGTTGGTTAGACTGGACCAAACACAGGATGACCGAATGAAACCAGCCAGCCTGATCGCCAGCCTAGCCGCGTTTTTCTGCGCCTCGCCGTCCCATGCGGACGACGTCGCTTTTGTCGAGGCGAACATCCTATCGATCTTTTACCACGAGCTGGGCCATGCGCTGATCGATACGGAAAACCTGCCGATCTTTGGCCGCGAAGAAGACGCTGCCGATATCTTTTCGATCTTCTTCATCGACGCGACCTTCAAAGAAGACGCCGCCATCGCGGTTGCCGCCGATGCCGCGCTCGGGTTTCGCGCGGAAGCCCGCGAAAACGGCGGCGATGTCGCGTGGTGGGGCCTGCACAGCGCCGATCAACAGCGATTCTATACGACTGTCTGCGTCTTCTACGGCGCCAACCCCGACGAACGCGGCCACCTGATCAAACAATTCAACCTGCCCGAAGAACGGGTCGAATCCTGTCCTTCGGAATATGATCAGGCCAATCGAAGCTGGGGCCATGTTCTGGATGTGCTTGGAATCGAGGAACCATCCGACACGTTGGTCTACAGCGGCGATCGTGGGGATGATGCCTCGCTCACCGAACAGATCATAGCCGAAGAGGTCGATTTTCTGAACGAATACTATGCCCTATCCCACACCGTCACGGTAACCATCGAAGACTGCGACGAGGCGAACGCCTTTTACGAACCCGAAGACCGCACGATCATCATGTGCTCGGAATTCGAAGACTACCTCTTTGACCTCGCGGAAAAGCGATAGTCTATGGCCCTTGCCCCAACGCCAAAGCGGACGTAAAGCAGCCTCATGCTTGATGATGCCGACGATATCCACCCGCTGTTCTACGGCGCCCCCAAAACGACCGAGTTCAAGAAGCTTCGGAAACGGATCGTGCAATATACGCGCGAGGCGATTGAACAGTATGGCATGATCGAACGCGGCGCGCGTTGGCTGGTCTGCCTGTCAGGCGGTAAAGACAGCTACACCCTGCTGGCAGTTCTTTATGAACTGAAGTGGCGCGGCCTGCTGCCTGTGGATCTGTTGGCTTGTAATCTTGATCAGGGCCAGCCCGGCTTTCCTGCGACAGTCCTGCCCGAGTTCCTGAAAAAGATGGATGTGCCCCATCGCGTCGAATATCAGGACACCTATTCGATTGTGGTGGATAAAGTCCCGCAGGGCCGCACCTATTGCGCGCTTTGTTCGCGCTTGCGTCGTGGCAACCTGTACCGCATCGCGCGGGAAGAGGGCTGTTCCGCCGTCGTTCTGGGCCACCATCGCGATGACATTCTGGAAACCTTTTTCATGAACCTGTTCCACGGCGGCCGCCTTGCGACAATGCCGCCGAAACTGGTGAACGAAGAAGGCGATCTGTTTGTCTACCGCCCGCTTGCCCATGTGGCCGAGGCCGACTGTGAAAAGTTCGCCAAATCAATGAACTACCCGATTATCCCTTGTGATCTTTGCGGATCGCAGGACGGGCTTCAACGCCAGCAGGTAAAGCAGATTCTGGATCAGTGGGAAAAGAATTCGCCCGGCCGCAGGCAGGTCATGTTCCGGTCGCTGATGAACGCGCGGCCCTCGCATTTGCTGGACCCCAAGCTGTTTGATTTTGCAGGTCTGACCCGCGATTTGGGCGAAGTTACAGAAAATCCTCAGGAAATCCCGAAACTGCGTTAACCGACCGGTCACGAATAGCGCCCTAGCCTGCCATAGAACAAAATGGCAACAGGGATTCGGGAATGTCGCATTCGGACCACCGTGCATCTTCGGGAAAACACGCATCTGGCCAGGCCAGCGTGATCTCGGTGCCGATGCTGTTTGCGACAGTGCCGGGGCTTCTTATGATCGGCCTTTGGTTCGGCGGCCAGGCGACGTTGGTCGCTGCCGCCTTGGCCCTGCCATTTGCGGTTTGGGTCAGCACGCGGCGCGGCGCCATGTCGGATTTGTCTGTCCTTCGCAAATACGGCGAGGTGATCGAGGTTTCGCAGGCCGAACACCTGCTGGATGACCTTGTTCAATCCGCCAGACAGCAGAATCGCATCGCGTGCTGCTACATGATCGATATCGACGGGCTGCGCGCCATCGCGTCGGACTTTGGCGAAAAACCGGCCCGCGACGCGCGGCGCATCTGCCTGTCGCGCATTCGTGGCGTGCTGCGCGAAAATGACCGTGTGTTCCGGATCGGGGACAGCCGTTTCATCGTCCTGCCCAGCCTGGCCGTCGATATTGATGCCGATGGCGTGCGATTTCTGGGCAAACGCCTTCAGGACGCCATCGAGGATCCGATCAACGTTGATCACGGCTCGCGGTTTTTGGGGGCATCGATTGGTGCTGCCGCGTCGTTCCAGCCGATCCCCGCCATTGATGGCAGTCACTTTATGGATGCGGCAACGCTCGCGCTCGAAGACGCAAATCGCCATGGTGGATCAACGGTGCGCTTGTGGTCGAAATCCCTGCGTGCGGCGGATGAAACACGCTGCGCCGTCCGCACCGAACTCTCTGAGGCATTGGTCAACGGTCAAATCCAGCCGTGGTTCCAACCACAGATCTGCGCCCGCACGGGCAACCTGTCGGGGGTCGAGGCACTGGCACGTTGGGTTCATCCCACACGCGGCATCATCATGCCGGGATCGTTCCTTGAAAACATAGAAGCTGCGGGCAGCTCTGAACTGTTGGGCCAGATCATTCTGGAAAAATCACTGGACGCGATCAAAGCCTGGGATGCAGCGGGCTACCACGTGCCGGAAGTGTCGGTGAACCTGACTATGGATGAACTCCGCAACCCTGACATCGCCGCCAAACTTCAACGCGCTCTGGACCGCGCGGGCCTTGACCCCGAAAGACTGGGCGTCGAAATTCTGGAAACGGTGATCGCCGATAATTCCGATGATGGCATCCGCGAAAACGTCATCCGCATCGCTGATCTGGGCTGCCGCGTCAGCCTTGATGATTTCGGCACCGGCCATGCCTCGATCCGCGCGTTGCGCAAACTGCCCGTGCATCGCCTGAAGATCGACCGCAGCTTTATCACCAACATGGAGCAGGACACCCACCAACAACGCATGGTCGCGGCGATCATCGGAATGGCCAATAAAATGGGGCTGGAAACCCTGGCCGAAGGTGTCGAACACCTGTCCGAGCAGAGCCTGTTGGCGGACATGGGGTGCGAACATTTGCAAGGTTTTGGCATCGCGCGCCCCATGCCCGCCGACAAAATCCAGCGCTGGATGACGGAACGACTGTCCGACACCGCCGAAACCGCGCAGACACCGCAGCTGCGCGACCGCCCCTAAGACACAGACCAAAACCGGCAATTTCCAAAGATTCCCACGAAAACTGGCCGGTTTGCCCTTAAATTCCGCGATTGCGGCACGATGTGAACGGGAATCGGGTTGACCTTGGACGACGACGACTGTTGAACCCATGCAAGTTTAAAAACCAAGGGTGGCAGTCCCTCATGGACGATCAGAACAAGAACCTCATCCTCGCGACAGCGCTCAGCTTTATTGTGATCCTCGTATGGTTCCTGCTGTTCCCCCCGCCGGAAGCAGAGCCGACAGACCCCAATGCCCCTGCCGTGACCGAAAGCGTCACAGAGGACGGCGTGGCAAACACACCGACCGCAGCGGCAGGCGCTGCCGAGGTGCAGGCGACCGAAGCCGAAGAGGCCAACGCGCCCCGCATCGACATCGACACGCCCCGTCTGGCTGGCTCGATCTCGCTTCTGGGTGGCCGGATCGACGATCTGCAACTGAAAGACTACCGCGAAACGCTGGAAGATGGCTCGCCCATCGTTCACCTGTTCAAACCCGTTGGTGAAGAAAACGCGTTCTACGCGCTTCACGGCTGGGCACCGGGCAGCGGCCTTGGCATCGATGATGTTCCCGGCCCGAACACGGTCTGGACGCAGGCCTCGACCGGCACGCTGACACCTGATGCGCCGGCGGTTCTGGAATGGACAAGCCCCGCAGGCCTGCTGTTCCGTCGCACCATCGCTGTTGACGACGACTTCATGTTCGACATCACCCAAGAGGTGGTCAACGAAGCAGCCGGCACAGTCGCTCTTGCGCCTTATGGCATCATCGCACGTCACGGCGAACCCGCCGACGCCAAGAACTTCTTCATCCTGCATGAAGGCGCAAGCATCATGGCGGACGGCGAACTGACGGAAATCGGCTATGGCGATATCGTCGATCTGCCGGTTGTTCCGTCCGAAGGCGCGCAGGCCGAAGTTCTGCAGGTTACCGAAAACGGCTGGATCGGCTTTACCGACCACTACTGGATGTCCACACTGATCCCCGAACCGGGCAGCGCGTTCCGTGCGGCGTCGAAATACAACGCAACCCGCGACATCTATCAGACCGAAACCGTTCTGCCGACAGTCACCGTTGGCGCGGGCCAGACGACCGAAGTCACCACACGCCTGTTCGCCGGTGCGAAGGAATGGGAAACGATCCGTGAATACGAAAAAGCGGGCGTTGACCGTTTTATTGATGCGATCGACTGGGGCTGGTTCTTTTTCCTGACCAAGCCGATCTTCTGGGTTCTGCACGAGCTGAACAAGCTGATCGGCAACATGGGTGTGTCGATCATCGTGCTAACGCTGATGATCAAAGCCATCCTGTTCCCGCTGGCTTACAAATCCTACGTCTCGATGGCCAAGATGAAAGAGCTTCAGCCCGAGATGGAGAAACTGAAGGAAAAGGCGGGCGACGACCGTCAGCAGCTTCAGCAAGGCATGATGGAGCTTTACAAGAAGAACAAGGTGAACCCTGCCTCCGGCTGTCTGCCGATCCTGATGCAGATCCCGATCTTCTTCTCGCTCTACAAGGTGATCTTCGTCACGCTGGAACTGCGTCACGCACCGTTCTTCGGCCCCTTCCAGGACCTCAGCGCGCCGGATCCCACATCGATTTTCAACCTGTTCGGCCTCCTGCCCTGGGGCGCACCCGAGGCTGGTTCGATCGTGGCGCTGATCTTTATCGGTATTCTGCCGCTGCTCTTGGGTATCTCCATGTGGCTGCAACAGAAACTGAACCCGGCGCCCGCCGATCCGACACAGGCCGCGATCTTTGCGTGGATGCCGTGGGTCTTCATGTTCATGCTGGGCGGTTTTGCCTCGGGTCTGGTTGTGTACTGGATCGCGAACAACACCATCACCTTTACCCAGCAGTACCTGATCATGCGGTCGCAGGGGTACACCCCCGACGTGTTCGGCAACATCAAGTCGAGCCTCAAGCTCGGCAAAGGTAAGGACAAGGCCTAATGGGACGCGTTTCCGCGCTTTGGCGCTATCCGATCAAAGCGGTCGGTCGCGCAAGCGCGGACCGCATATCCTTTGAAGCTGGCAAAACAACACCGTGGGACCGCGTTTGGGGCATCGCCCACACAAACGCGGTCTACGAAGGCGACGGCTGGCAGCATTGCCGCAACTTCATTCGAGCGGCGGGATCGCCCAAGCTGATGGCTGTGTTCGCACAGCTGGATGAAGACGCTGGCACAGTCACACTCTCCCACCCGGATCGACCGACGATCACCGTCAATCCCGACCAGGATCAAAACACGTTGATTGATTGGGTCGCCCCGCTGGTGGCCGAAGGCCGCCCTGCCCCCTCATCGGTCTACCGCACATCGCGCGGCATCACCGATTCACGCCTTCAGTCGATTTCGGTCGGCAATCTGGCCTCGCTTCGTGCGCTGTCTGATAAACTTGGCCGACCGGTGTCCGAACACCGGTTCCGAGCCAACCTCTGGCTTGATGGCCTTGCCCCCTGGGAAGAATTCGACTGGATCGGCAAGGACATCACCATCGGCGGCGCAACTTTTGCCGTCCGTAAACCGATTGAGCGCTGCCGGGCGACCGAAGCCAATCCTGACACCGGCGAACGTGACGTTGCCACCTTGGCGCTGCTTCAGACTTGGGGCCATCAGGATTTCACGGTAAACGTCGAATGCACCCAGTCCGGCACCGTAGCAATCGGGGATGAGATTTCGCTATGACACAACTCCCGTTCCCTTTGGCCGAAGAGCCTGACGATCTGACACTTGAAAAAGCACGCAAGCTTTTTGCGGGTGGCGCCGACTTTCTGAAAGGCGTTGTCGCCATGGACGGCCTGCCGCCCGACGACCGGATCGAAGTTTGCTTTGCAGGCCGTTCGAATGTTGGCAAATCCAGCCTGATCAACGCACTGACAGGTCGCAAGGGTCTTGCCCGCGCGTCGAACACGCCGGGCCGGACGCAGGAAATCAACTACTTCACGCTGGGCGATGAACGCTTTCTCGTCGACCTTCCGGGCTATGGTTATGCTAATGCGCCCGTTGCTGTCGTTGAAAAATGGCAGCAGCTGTTGAAGCGGTATCTGTCAGGCCGTCAATCCCTGCGCCGCGCCTTTGTGCTGGTGGATTCGCGCCATGGCATCAAGGCCGTCGACCAAGAGATCATGAAGCTTCTGGATCGCAGCGCGGTGACCTTTCAGGTGGTGCTGACCAAAGCAGACAAGATCAGCGTGAAAGACCGCGAGAAAATGCTGGTTCAGGTCCGCGAGAAGCTGTCGAAACATCCGGCGGCCTACCCTGAACTGGTGCTGACATCGTCGGAAAAAGGATACGGGATTCCGACGCTGCGCAGCATCATTGCATCGCTGACCTAAGACGCGCCCCTTGCACCCAACATCGCCACGTCCGATAACCGCCAAAGAACCCTTTGTGCGGACCAAAACATGAAGACGCAAAAAATGAACGCTAACTGGCACGAAACAGCACGGACCCTTTCCGAGGCTCTTCCCTACATGCAGCGCTATTCCGGCGCGACGGTCGTCGTGAAATTCGGCGGCAATGCCATGGGCGACGCCGAAGCCATGGCCACATTCGCCCGCGATATAGTGCTGATGAAGCAGGTTGGCGTGAACCCCGTCGTTGTCCACGGCGGCGGCCCCATGATCAACGAGATGCTGGATAAGCTTGGCATCAAATCGGAATTCGTGCGTGGCAAGCGTGTGACCGACAAAGCCACGGTTCAGGTCGTCGAAATGGTGCTGACCGGTTTGGTCAACAAGCGCATCGTTCAGGCGATCATGGATGAAGGTGGCCGCGCGGTTGGCCTGTCGGGCAAAGACGACGATCTGATGGTCTGCGAAGCGGATGATCCGGAACTGGGCTGGGTAGGCCGTCCTGTCGAAATGAACGTGCAGGTGCTGCGCGATATGATGGACGCGGGCATTATCCCCGTTGTGGCCCCCGTCGCCACAGGCCGACTGTCAGAAGAGACATTTAACGTGAACGGCGACACAGCCGCAGGTGCCATCGCTGGCGCGCTGAAAGCGGCGCGGCTTTTGCTGTTGACCGATGTGTCCGGCGTCAAGAATGCGGCAGGCGAGGTTCTGACCGCCATGACGCCCGAAGACGTCCGCATCATGACCGAAGAAGGCGTGATCGCAGGCGGTATGATCCCCAAAACGGAAACCGCCCTGAAAGCGTTGGAAGAAGGCGTGCGTGGCGTTGTTATCCTTGATGGCCGCGTGTCGAACGCCTGCCTGCTTGAGCTGTTCACAGCCCATGGTGCAGGCTCTCTGATCCGCGAAAAAGACCTGCCCAAATACTCTGCGCAGGAATGACACCAGACGCGTTGGATCAGGCGGCACAGGCTGCGGGGCTGCGCCTGCGCGGCCTGTTTGCCCCTGATCCCGACGCGGTTCTACCCGAGGGCACGGAAACTCTGGTCCTTCTGGGGCCGGATGAGCCGCGCTTCTGGCCATTATTCGCAGCTTCTGATGAATATCGCACAGGCGTCGCCGATCCGATGGACGCGTGGTCCAAGCGCGTGATCGGCGCGTTGGCCCGTGACTGGGGCGGCTCTGCGATCTTTCCTTCAGACGGCCCGCCGTGGCCGCCCTTTATCAAATGGGCCACCGACTGCGCCGAGGCGTGGGAGGCCCCTGTCGGCCTTTTGGTACACCACCACGCGGGTCTTTTCCTGTCGTTTCGGGGGGCCATCGCCCTGCCCTTTACCGTTACGAGGCCCAACACATTCCAACGGCCCTGTGACACTTGCACCGACCGACCTTGTGTCACCGCCTGCCCTGTCGGCGCGATGGCGCTTGGACAGCCCTATGATGTGCCGCGTTGCAAAACCTATCTGCGCACAGAAGCCGGCCAGAACTGCCGCGAAAACGGCTGTCTTGTCCGCCGCGCCTGCCCCGTTTCACAAGAATTTACGCGTCACCCCGAACAGGCCGCTTTTCACATGCGTGCCTTTCTGGGAAACTAACGGAAACCAAGGGGACGAGGTATGAAACGACTGATCCTGATGCGTCATGCAAAATCCGACTGGAAAATGGATCAGCCCGATTTCGACCGGCCTTTGAACAAGCGCGGCCAAGCCAGCGCAACGGCCTTGGGCAAATGGCTGAAGGACAATGATCTGCACCCGGACGAGGTTCTGTGTTCACCGTCGGCGCGCACCAAGGAAACCTTGCAACGCTTGGATATAACCGATGCGCCGACGCATTTCCCGAAACCGCTGTATCTGGCTGAACGCGCCGATCTGAGCCATGCGCTACAGGCGGCGACCGGCGACACCGTTCTGATCATCGCGCACAATCCGGGCATTGCCAATTTTGCATCGGATATCGTTGAAGAAGCCCCCAGCCATGACCGGTTCGAGGACTATCCGACAGGCGCAACGCTGGTGGTTGATTTCGACCTGAACAGCTGGATCGATTTCGACAAAGGCACGGTCAAAGACTTTGTCGTGCCGCGCGAACTGACCTAGCCCGCGCGGCCGATACTGATTACCCCACTACAGGGTACTCGTTACCGGAAACCGGTTACTGAGCTGTTATGACGGTCATCACCAGTTCGCCGTCGACACGTACGGGGCCGTCTTCTTTGGCACCCAATGTGTATTCGAAGATACCTGTGCTCATGCCACCGTCTTCGCCGTGGATCATCAGCATCAGCTTGTCACCAGCAGCGACCTCTTCTGTCAGGATCGCGGCGACATCGGCGTTCTCGCCCTTGCGCAGCGGGGCGTGGCCAACCACGGGACCGGGCTTCATATCGTCGCCTGTGCGGTGAACAACCAGCCAACCATTCTGGCTCGCGACAACGTTTTCCGCGCTTACGACACCATTTTCAACGGATTGATCCATGGCATCCACGGTCTGCATCGCGTGGCCACCTGCGTAGGCGGTACCTGTAAAACCAGTCATCAAAGCGGCGATCATTGCAAATTTCATTAGTGAACTCCTGTGTACTTTTCCCAGCCACCATCGGCCGGCTGTACTCAAGACACGGGAGCCCGCGGAAAAGAGTTTCAGAAAAAATGAAAAAGTTTTCTCTTTAATTTTGGTGGGTCGACTTGGAGCCAATACATGGCACTCAAATTAAGGTGACATGTGCCTTTCTTCGTTGTCCGCAAAAAGGCCTTTGCTTAACTGGCAGGATATTCAGTTCAAGTGGACATTCAGTTGAAGCACAACATTACGTTTACAAGATTAACCGAGATTGATCCGACCGAGATCATTCATCACATGTCCGATCCTCGTGTGGCAGAACATATGCCGCTTCTGACTTTTGAATGGGACGAGGGCACCACCGCGAACTTTGTCACAGCTAAAGAGGCGTGCTGGCACCGAGATGGCCTTGGACACTGGGCAATATTGGATAACGGCCAATATGTCGGGTGGGGTGGTTTTCAAAAGGAAGGGGATGAGTGGGATTATGGACTTGTGCTCACGCCATCCGCTTTTGGGTTGGGAACCCGCATTTCAAGAAAAGCAATCGAGTTTGCTAAGGCCGATGATCGAATTCCGTTCATAACCTTTCTGCTTCCACCGTCGCGCAAAAACCTCAGCGCGCTCAAACGGCTTGGTGCCACTTTTGTCACCGAAATCACCTATGACGGCTCGACTTTTCTGAAATACCGATTGGATACCGCGTGACTTCTCGGTCCCGACAGACACGAAGTTGAGACACTTCCAAAAGAAAAATCCCGGCAGAATTTGCCGGGATTTCTGTTTTGTACGACGCGCCCGTAAAGGCGCGCGCAGATGTTTGGATCAGTGACCCAGGATCTGGCTGAGGAACAGTTTGGTCCGTTCGTTCTGCGGGTTGTTGAAGAACTCTTCGGGTTCGTTCTGTTCCACGATCTGGCCCTGATCCATAAAGATCACGCGGTTCGCCACCTGACGGGCAAAGCCCATCTCGTGCGTCACGCAGAGCATGGTCATGCCCTCTTCGGCCAGTTCGACCATGGTATCCAGAACCTCTTTGATCATCTCGGGATCAAGCGCCGATGTCGGTTCATCGAACAGCATGATGCGCGGACGCATGCAAAGCGAACGGGCGATTGCCACACGCTGCTGCTGACCACCGGACAACTGGCCGGGGTACTTGTTGGCCTGATCGGGGATCTTCACCTTTTCAAGGAAGTGCATCGCCGTTTCTTCGGCTTCTTTCTTGGGTGTCTTGCGAACCCAGATCGGAGCCAGCGTGCAGTTTTCCAGAATGGTCAGGTGCGGGAACAGGTTGAAGTGCTGGAAGCACATGCCAACCTCGGACCGGATCTTGTCGATGTTTTTCAGATCCGACGACAGGACCGTGCCATCCACGGTGATCCGCCCGCGCTGGTGTTCTTCCAGCGCGTTGATGCAGCGGATCAGGGTGGATTTACCGGAACCCGACGGGCCCGCGATAACGATCCGTTCGCCACGATAGACGGTCAGATCGATATCCCGCAGCACGTGGAACGTGCCGTACCATTTGTTCATTTTCTCGATTGAAATCGCAACTTCATCCGAGACGGTCATTTGAGTTTGGGCAGCTTCAGTCATGGTTGCCTCCTTAACGATGGTCCGTGTTGAGCTGCCGCTCAAGCCACTGGGAATATTGTGAGATACCGTAGCATGTGATGAAGAACAGTAAGGACGCAAAGCCCAACAGTTCCCAATACACGCCGTTCCATTCAGTCGACGCAAGGATCGGTCCGCGGATCATACCAACAAGATCGAACATCGAGATAACGGAAACCAGTGTGGTGTCTTTGAACAGACCCACCGCAACGTTCACGATACCCGGGATCGAAATTTTCAGAGCCTGCGGCAGGATGATCAGACGCATGGACTGCGCATAATCAAGGCCAAGGCTGTCGGCGGCTTCGTACTGGCCTTTCGGCAGCGCGGCCAGACCACCACGGATCACCTCGGCGATGTAGGCCGATGCAAACATGGTGATCATGATGATCACGCGCAGGATCAGGTCAAAGTTCGTACCCGGCGGCAGGAAGTAGGCCAGAACCACGCTTGCTACGAACAGCAGGGTGATCAGCGGCACGCCGCGGATGAACTCGATGAAGACCACGCAGATCCACTTGATGAACGGCATGTCCGACTGACGACCCAGCGCCAGCGCGATACCGAACGGGATCGACAAGGACACACAGACAGTCCCCAGGATCAGGTTCAACATGAACCCACCCATGTCACGGGACGGAACCGCCTCCATTGCCAGAACGCCTTCGACCGGGATCATGCCGGTCAGCCACCATGTGACCAAGGCACCGGCGATCCCGCCGAAAAAGCCCATCGCAAAGCTTTGCGCGACGTATTTGCTGTAGACGATGTAGCCCACACCAAAGCCGACCAGCGCAAAGATAGGCACAAGGATCGAACCGCCCCAGATCAGCCAGTAGGCCACAAACGGGTAAAGCGCGGTAAAGATCAGCATCTGACGCGGGAATGTGTTGTAGAACAGCACGGGCGCGATGGCGACGAACAGCAGGATAAAGGCCACTGTCGGGCGCCAGTACAGATGGTTCGGATATTTGAACCCGAACAGCAGCTGGTTCCAACGTTCTGTCAGAACGGCAAAGCAGCCCCCTGTCTGACCGTCCAGAATTTCACGGCAGGCGCGAATGGACGGCGCATCCCAGATCCCGTTCAGAAGCCACGGAAGCAGGCCGGACAGGATGGCATAGACGGCATAAAGCGCGATCAATGTCAGGATGCCGTTCGGAATGCTCGAGAACATGTTCTCGCGCATCCATTTGATCACCCCGCGTTCCGTTGCCGGCGGCTCTTGCTCGGGCAACATGGATTCACGCACGAAGCGGATTGAATGCTGGTGTGTGTCGGACATATCAGCGCTCCTTCAGCTTCATTTTCGAGTTGTAGATGTTCATGATGAACGAGATCGCGAGGCTGATCGCCAGATAGAACGCCATCAACAGCAGGATCGCTTCGATCGCCCGGCCCGTCTGGTTCAGCGTGATGCCACCCAGTGTGCCTGTGATATCCATGTAGCCCACCGCAATCGCCAAAGACGAGTTCTTGGTGATGTTCAGGTAGTTGGAAATCAGCGGCGGAATGATCACGCGCAGCGCCTGCGGCAGGATCACAAGGTTCATGATCCGGCCTGGACGCAGACCCAGTGAGGCAGCGGCCTCGGTCTGGCCACGGCTGACGGCCTGAATACCGGCACGCACGTTTTCCGCGATGAAGGCGCCTGTGTAGATCGCGAGGGCGAACCACAGCGCGATCAAGGACCCGAGAATGTTGATCCCGCCCTTGAAGTTGAAGCCCGCCAGAGCCGGCAGTTCCAGCGAAATGGGTTTGCCCAGAACGAAGTACGTCAGCAGCGCAGGCACAAACAGGATCGCCAGCGTCGGCCAGCCTGTCGGCAGCATTTTACCTGTCGCATACAGCAGCTTCGTTGCGTAGCGACGATAGGCAAAGACACCCACGATGGACAGCAGGAAGACGATGACAACCGCCATACCGCCGCTTTCCAGCACGGGCTTCGGGATATAGACGCCGCGGTTTGTGAAGGCGACCGCATCGAACCACATGGACGCTGTTGCGTTTTCACCGCGGAAGTCACGCGGCTGCGGAAGAACTGCGGTCATCACTGTAAAGATGATGATGATCCAGATCAGAACCGGAACGTTCCGGAACGCTTCGACGTACACCGCCATAAGTTTGCTGATCAGCCAGTTCTTCGACAGGCGCAAAACGCCCGCAACCACGCCGATGATCGTCGCGGTCACACAGGCCAGAAACGCAACAAGAAGCGTGTTCAGAACCCCGACAACCGCCGCCCGCCAATGGGTGGATTGGGATGAATAATCGATCAGTGTCTGGTTGATGTCGTAGTTCGACGTTTCACCCAGAAACTTGTAGCTGATGTTCAATCCTGCGGCCTGAAGGTTTTTGACCAGATTGTAGCCAAGGAAGGAAAACAGCGCGATTACGCACAAAAGCGCAATGAATTGGAATGTGTAAGACCGGTACCGCGTATCGTTCAACAGCATTGATAGCCGGAACGACTCGCGAGGCGGGTCGCTGAGCGTTGTCATAATGGTATCCCTGAGATGCCCGGCGGTCATTAATCCGATCGGTAAGTCCGATCATCTGCCCCCGGTTTTGACAGTGTCCCTAAACGGGAAAAGAGCGCAGGTTTCCCTGCGCTCTTTCTTAGGTCTTAGCGGAACGGCGGTGCGTACAGCAGACCACCATCTGTCCACTGTGCGTTCAGACCACGCGACAGCGCGATCGGAGTGTTTTCGCCGATGTTCTTTTCGAACAGCTCGCCGTAGTTACCACCCGCTGCAATCGCTGCTTTGCCCCAGCCAGCGTCCAGGCCGATCATCTCGCCCAGGTTGCCTTCTGTGCCCAGCAGACGGTTGATTTCGGGGTTCTCTGTGCCTGCGGACAGCTCTTCGATGTTCGCAGATGTGACGCCCAGCTCTTCAGCTGCGATCAGCGCGTTCAGAGTCCAGCGAACGATGTCGCCCCAGTCGTTGTCGCCGTGGCGAACAAGCGGGCCGAGCGGCTCTTTGGAAACGATTTCCGGCAGAACAACGTGGTCACCGGGTGCTTCGAACGCGGCACGTGTCGCAGCCAGACCGGATGCGTCAGTCGTGTAAACGTCACATGCGCCAGCCAGATACTGCTGCTGCGCTTCGGCGTTTGTTTCGATCGGAACCGGTGTGTATTCCATGTTGTTCGAACGGAAGAAGTCCGCCAGGTTCAGTTCGGTTGTTGTACCGGTCTGAATGCAGACAGTCGCGCCGTCCAGTTCTTTCGCGGACGATACGCCCAGCGCCTTGGGAACCATGAAGCCCTGACCGTCGTAGTAGTTTACACCTACGAAATCGAACTTCAGGTCTGTGTCACGGCTGAATGTCCATGTGGTGTTACGTGCCAGCATGTCGATTTCGCCGGACGCCAGCGCTGTAAAGCGTGTTTTGCCGGTTGTCGGAACGAATTCGACAGCAGCCGGATCGCCCAGAACAGCAGCAGCAACAGCGCGGCAGACGCCTACGTCAAAACCGTCCCATTCCCCGTTTGCATCAGGAGCAGCGAAGCCAACCAGACCTGTGGTCACACCACAGTTCAGCTTGCCGCGCGCCTTGACGTCATCAAGTGTGGCCGCACCAGCAGCACCGGCCGCCAGGCCAGCGACAGTCAATGCGCCAAGAATTACGGATTTTTTCATTTTTACCTCTTCCTGTTTGGCCCGTCCCTTCATGGAACGGTTCAGTGGACCAAGTGGCCCATAGGATTCCAAAGCGGTTTGGTCCGCTTAGTGGGAGGGAGTTTGGTCGGATTCCGTTTAGAAGGTCAAGGCAAAGGCTTTGACCAGTCGCTCAAAAGTTAATTTTCCTGAAAAGGCTGCTTTTATGAGCCGTTTGAACCGCGTGTAAGCTGAATAAAACGCAAAGCGTCTTCGAACGAGCGTTTCTTAACCTGTTCAGTAGCTTGCGCCTCTTCGTCTACGCCCCACTGTTCGATTTGCCAGTTTTCATCGACGCGCGACGCGCTCCAGATAGACGAGGATTCGGCCCACGACCGTTCAGCCGCGAATCCCAAAATCAGCGATCCGGTCAATGCCACAAGGTCATGGAAGGCCGTCAACCCAAACGGGTCAAAGGCATGAACGGCCTCCGACAAACGTGTCAAAGAGGCGGCGTCCTGACCCGCATGGATCACCCCAGTCCGGGGTTCAAGCTTGGCGCCCAACGCCTCTTCGGCCCACTCAAGATAGGGATCCCAAGTCTCGGCCTGACGTGCCACCAGCTCTTCGGGACTGTCGGCGCGGTAACACAAAAGATCGCTGTCACCGTATGCCGCGATCATGGCGGCGACCTCGGCATGCTGGATGCGCACCTTATCAATAGCGGCATTCGCGCTGCGGGTGACCGGCATGGTGTTTGGATCGATCTTATCGGTTTGGGCCTGCCATTCTTCGGCAATTGCCTGAGCCATCGCCTGTGTCGGCAGGATCAGCGGCGCTTTGGCGGGCGTTTTCACCGCGCGCTTGTCCAGCAGAACGGTGAAGCCACCCTCCGCATCGGTGACAGTTGCATCGGTCCAGAAACGTTTCGGGGCCCATTCGCTCATGTTCGGTCACTCCATATCGCGTGCACCAGTTCGGGCAGGTCCTGCACGCGCTCGGCGATGCGGTCTGCAGCGCTCAAACTGGCGGGGCTGTGATAGCCCCAAGTCACACCAAGCGCAGCAACGCCTGCCGCCTTGGCCATATCCATGTCAAAACTCGTGTCGCCGATCATCACGGCCTGTTCGGGCGCAACACCGGTTTCCGCCAGTGCGGCCATCACCATCGACGGGTGCGGTTTCGACGGATGATCATCGGCGCATTGCTGGGTAACAAACAGATGCCCCATCTGGTGCCCCTCCATCAGACTGACCAGCCCACGACGGGATTTGCCGGTAGCGACACCTAAAAGCACTTCGGGCTGGCCATGCAACGTATCCAGCACATCGCGGATACCGTCATACAAAGGCGACGATTTCTGCGTGCCACCGGTGGCCCGCAGGCGCTGATACTCTGTCTTATAGGCCTCGACCGCGGTCGAAATGCCGGCGTCATCCACGTCAGGTGCTAGTGCGCGGATGGCACGATCCAAAGACAGGCCCACAATACCCAGAACCGTCTGGCGTTCCGGCACATCCAGACCAATCGCCCCGAAAGCCGCCGCCATCGAGGCAAGGATATCGGCCTGGCTGTCCACAAGGGTGCCATCCACATCAAAGATGACAAGCCTCAGGTCCATGGTCATTCAATGTCCTCGAAGGGATCGGCGGGCACATCGCGCACATCCCACTGCACATAGTCCCACGTGCGGGTCATGTGGTCGGGCAGCGGCGCTGTGATCACCAGACGTGCGCCCGTAACGGGATGCACCAAAGACAACGACCGCGCGTGCAGATGCAGTTTGCGACTGATTTCGCCACCCAACTGCGCGCCCCATCCATCGCCCAGGTTTTCCTGACCCGAGCCGCCGTATTTACCGTCGCCAATGATGGGATGCCCCATCTCGGCCATGTGCGCGCGCAACTGGTGCGTCCGGCCCGTGATCGGAACCAGCGCCACCCAAGCTGCGCGTTTCGCAAGGCTGGTCAGAACGGCATAGTCCGTGGTCGCGTGTTTCGCGCCCTCAACCTCGGTCACGCGGTTGGGATGGACGCACAGCATCTTTTCGCCTTCGCCACCCTTGCCGTGACCCGGCGCCTTGACCAGACCATAGCGTACGGTGCCCATGGACGGGTGCGGCACGCCGGCGACGGCGGCCCAGTAAATCTTGCGCGTGTCGCGGGCGCGGAACGCCTTGGTCAGATCGGCCGCAATCGCGCGGGTGCGGGCAAGGATCAGGACACCGGATGTGTCCTTGTCCAAACGGTGCACAAGGCGCGGCTTATCCTCAAACCCGAACTTCAGCGCTTCGGCCATGCCGTCTACGTGGCGCGTCTGTTTCGACCCACCCTGCGTCGGCAAACCCGGAGGTTTGTTCAATGCAATGATATAGTCGTCACGATAAAGCACGCAGGACTGGATCAGCTTTGCGTCTGCATCCGATACCGTGGGCTTGGGGCGCGATTGGACCTCGCCCGCGTCGGGGATCGGCGGGATACGTACCTGCTGACCGGCCTCGATCCGTGTGTTCGCCTTTACGCGACCACCATCGACGCGCAGCTCACCCTTACGGCACATCTTTTCGATGCGGCCTTGGGCCAGATGCGGGAACAACCGCTTCAGATAGCGATCAAGACGCTGCCCTGCGTCGCCATCGGTTACGGTCAGTGTTTGTACTCCGCTCATGCGAATACTCCTCGTGACAGGATCATACCTGCCGCCAACGCCAGAAGCGACAGAACCACCGACATGCCCACATAGCCTGCCGCCAGCCCGATCGCGCCGCGCTCATACAATGCCACCGCGTCCAGCGAAAAGGCCGAGAAGGTCGTGAACCCGCCCAGCAATCCCGTCATCAGAAGCGGCGCGAACCGTGTCGCGCTCAACTCAGCCAATGCAACGACCAGAACACCCATCAGGAAAGACCCGAAGATGTTCACTGTCAGAGTGCCCCAAGGAAAGCCATGCCCCATGACCCGAACGGCAGCCATGCCGGTCAGATAACGTGCAACAGCACCCAAAGCGCCACCCAGCGCTACATATATAAGGTTCGCGACCATCCGCGCGGTCTGTCGCGGGAACGGCTTATTGTCAAGCAAGCCATTGCCAGCCCCCATTCCGTAGCTATCATCTGCAGCAAAGAGGAGAGCGCTATGATCACCCGTCGAAACATGCTGCTTGGCACCGCCGCGCTGTCCGCGCTTCCCGCACTGGGAAACGCCACGCAACGGGATGTTCTTCGGGCCTCGACCATTCGCCAACGCATCGCACCCGAACCCTATGCGGAAACAGACCTCTGGTCGTTCGGTGACAGCTTTCCGGGCCGCACGCTGCGCTACAAACAGGGCGAGCGTCTGTCACTTGATTTGGTGAATGAACTGCCTGCAGCCACATCTGTTCACTGGCACGGCATCCGCATCGACAACGCGATGGACGGCGTTCCCGGCCTGACGCAGCCTGCCATTCCCGCGGGCGACACGTTCACCTATGACTTTGCGCTGCCTGATGCGGGCACCTACTGGTATCATTCGCACCTGCAAACCGTCGAACAGATGGAACGCGGCCTGTACGGCGCGCTGATCGTCGAAGAAGCCGATGCGCCAGACGTCGATCACGATCTGGTACTGGTGCTGGACGATATACGCTTTACGGATCAGGCGCAGGTCGATCCTGAATTCGACAGTTTCTTTGACCGCTCCCACGGCGGACGCATCGGAAACGTCGCGCTGGTCAACGGCAAGATCGACGAAAGCTTTGACGTCAAACGCGGTGACCGCCTGCGGCTGCGCCTGATTTCGGCCGCGAACGCGCGGATATTCGAACTCAGTTTGCAAGGCATGAACGCCCATGTGGTTGCTTACGACGGCATGCCTCTGATTGCGCCTCAGCCGCTTAGCGAAACCTTTGCACTGGCCCCGTCGCAGCGCATCGATCTGATCGTCGACATCACCGACGACAGCGACGCCTATCTGATCCAATATGAACGCGACGGCGGCTATGCGGCTGTGCATTTCAACGTCAGCGGCGGAAGCGATACAACACGATCAACGCCAGATGCCCTACCCCCAAACCCCGACTTCCCGATTGATCTGGCGAACGCCGAGACGCTGCCCATTCTGATAGCGGGCGGCGCGATGGCTGGACTGGATCACGCGATGTATAAAGGCACGCGCATGACGGGCCGTGAACTGGCACAGGAAAACATGTTCTGGGCGCTGAATGGTCAGGTCGGGCGCACTGAAACGCCCCTGATCGAAGTCTCAAAGGGCCAAACCGTACGGATCGGCATGGCCAACGACACCGCCTTCCCCCACGCAATGCACCTGCACGGCATGCATTTCGCCCAAGTTCTGGCAGACGGCACCCTTGGCCCGCTGCGTGACACCATCCTGATCGAATCCCAAGGCCAGATCGAGATCGCCTTCAACGCCCACAATCCGGGCGATTGGCTGTTCCACTGCCATATGCTGTCGCATCATGCGGCTGGCATGGGCAGCTTTATTCGTGTCAACTAACATTATCCTTGCGCCGACTCAGCAGTGGTGCAAAATTTGATCAAATAGTCAAAACTTCGGAGCCCGATCATGGACGGTACGCTTTCCGCCAACGACATTTCGCATATCGTCACCGCCGACCGCGAACATGTCTGGCACCACCTGAGCCAGCACAAACCCTACGAGACGACTGATCCGCAGATCATCATCGAAGGCAAAGGCATGCGCGTTTGGGACCAGAAGGGTAAGGAACACCTTGATGCGGTGTCCGGCGCGGTCTGGACGGTGAACGTGGGCTATGGCCGCGAAAGCATCGCCAAGGCGGTCTATGACCAGCTGATCAAACTGAACTATTTCGCAGGTGCCAAAGGCTCTGTTCCCGGTGCGATCTTTGCGGAAAAGCTGATCGATAAGATGCCCGGTATGTCGCGCGTCTACTATTGTAACTCGGGGTCCGAGGCTAACGAGAAAGCGTTCAAGATGGTCCGCCAGATCGCGGCGAAACGCTATGGCGGCAAAAAGCACAAGATCCTCTATCGCGACCGCGATTATCACGGCACCACAATCGGCTGCCTGTCGGCAGGCGGTCAGGATGAACGCAACGCACAGTACGGCCCCTTTGCGCCCGGTTTTGTCCGCGTGCCGCACTGCCTTGAATACCGCGCTTTCGAACAGGAAGGCGCGCCGATCGAACATTATGGCGAATGGGCCGCTGACCAGATCGAAAAGGTCATCCTGCGCGAAGGCCCAGACACCGTGGGTGCGCTTTGCCTTGAACCGGTCACAGCAGGTGGCGGCGTGATCGCGCCGCCAGAAGGGTATTGGCCCCGCGTTCAGGAAATCTGCCGCAAATATGATGTGCTGCTGCATATCGACGAGGTCGTCTGCGGCGTTGGCCGGACCGGCAAGTGGTTCGGTTACCAGCAATACGGCGTTCAGCCCGATATGGTCACAATGGCCAAGGGCGTGGCGTCGGGCTATGCGGCGATTGCCTGTCTGGTCACGACAGAAGGCGTCTTTGACATGTTCAAAGAAGACGCCGCCGACCCGCTGGATTACTTCCGCGATATCTCGACCTTTGGCGGCTGCACCGCTGGCCCCGCCGCCGCGATCGAAAACATGCGCATCATCGAAGACGAAGGCCTGTTGGACAACACAACCAACATGGGCGCCTACATGATGGATCAACTGCACGCGCTGAAAGACAAACACGCCGTGATCGGCGATGTCCGTGGCAAGGGCCTGTTCCTTGGGGCCGAACTGGTGTCGGACCGCGACGCGAAAACGCCGATGGACGAAAAACGCGTCATGGCCGTGACCGCAGACTGCATGGCACAAGGTGTGATCATCGGCGCGACCAACCGCTCTGTTCCCGGCTACAACAACACGCTGTGTTTCTCGCCTGCGCTGATCGCAACCAAAGACGACATCGACGAAATCATCACGGCTGTCGACAGCGCCCTGACACGGGTTTTCGCGTAGATTTTTCTGCGCAGAAAACTGCAGCATAATCGCCAAAATGCTGCGCAGCATAAATTGAAATGCTGCGCAGCATTTTTTTCAATTTGACTTAATATTTCATAGCATTCTCAGGACAATTCTTACCCTTTCGGATAGGTCCCAGATATTATGGACCTGTCGCGACACGTGGGGAGTCGGCGGCAGACAGAAGCCAAATTAAAAGGTAGCCGATATGTCATTCCACTCAGTCGCGCAGAAGAAGGTAAAGCACCTCATCCACGGCAAACCCCATTATACCATCGCACCGGATTGCACGGTTCAGAATGCCGCCAACCTTATGAAAAAGAAGAATATTAGCGCGCTTTCCGTCATGCAGGAAAAGCAGCTTTCAGGCGTGGTTTGCGAACGCGATATCGTTCATGGCTGTCTGGGTTCTTTGGACCTGGACCCGATGACAACGCCGGTGTCCCGGATCATGACGACCCCGCCAATCACCGTCGACAAGAACATGACGCTGGGCATTACGGCGGTCACAATGATTGAAAACAACATTCGTCACGTGCCAGTCACGACGGGGACAAAAGTACTCGGAATGATTTCAATTCAACAGATCGTCGAGGAGTTCAAAATGGGTGTCGAAAGCTCGATCGCAGGCCAGCTTTTTGTTGCAGCATAACGCAGCATTTTTCTGCGCAGCATCCAACGAAAAAGCGCGCCGCAAATGCGACGCGCTTCTTACTTACCAAAGACGGGAACTTAGCCGTTCACTGCGTCTTTCAGAGCTTTCAGCACGGTTACTTTAACCTGCTTGTCGGCTTCTTTTTTGAACTGTTCACCAGTTGCGGGGTTGCGAACCATACGCTCAGGACGTTCGCGAACATAAATCTTACCAACGGAAGGCACGGTCAGCGCGCCACCTGCGGCGACTGTTTCGTGGATCAGGTCAGTCAGACCGTCCAAAGCTGCGCCAGCAGTTTTCTTGTCACTGCCCATTTTTTCGGCCAGTGCCGCCACCAGCTGGGTCTTTGTCATCGGCTTAGACATTATAGGTCTCCTTTTTGGCCCAAATCTCTAGGGCATGTGTCGCAGTAATTAACAGCATATTGCGGTATGACACAACGATTAGCAGGCCAATAACCGCAAAAAACAAGGGGTTTTTTGCCTTTTTCGCCCTTTAGAGGAACGCTGTTTCGTCGAAGCTACGCAACTTCCGGCTGTGGATGCGTGCCAAGGGCATTTCGCGCAGCAATTCCATCGCGCGAATCCCGATCATAAGGTGCCGAGATACCTGCGTTTTATAGAAATCCGATGCCATGCCGGGCAGTTTCAGTTCGCCGTGAAGCGGTTTATCGGACACGCAAAGAAGCGTCCCGTAAGGCACACGGAAGCGGAAACCGTTCGCAGCAATTGTGGCGCTTTCCATGTCCAAAGCGACCGCGCGCGACTGGCTCAGGCGCTGCACAGGCCCCTGTTGGTCGCGCAATTCCCAGTTCCGGTTATCGACAGATGCCACCGTGCCGGTCCGCATCACGCGCTTCAGCTCATAACCTTCAAGCTGGGTTTCCTCGGCCACAGCCTTTTCCAACGAGGTCTGGATTTCAGCCAAGGCCGGAATCGGAACCCAAACCGGCAGATCGTCGTCCAGCACCTTGTCTTCGCGCAGATAGGCGTGAGCCAGCACGAAATCCCCAAGGCTTTGCGAATTGCGCAGGCCGGCGCAGTGGCCAACCATGATCCATGCATGGGGACGTAGAACGGCAATGTGGTCCGTCGCGGTTTTCGCGTTAGACGGCCCCACCCCGATATTCACCAGCGTGATGCCAGACCCGTTCGCCCGTTTCAGGTGATAGGTCGGCATTTGCGGCATCTTGGCCGACGGCGGCAGTTCGGCGTCAGCATCGGTGATCGTCGCGTTGCCGGTCGACACAAAGCTTGTGTAGCCGCTGTCCGGATCAGCCAGCATGCGGCGGGCAAAAGCCTCGAACTCGCTGACGTAAAACTGGTAGTTGGTGAACAGAACGTGGTTCTGGAAATGCTCGGGGTCGGTGGCGGTATAATGCGCCAGACGTGCCAGCGAATAATCCACCCGCTGCGCAGTAAACGGCGCAAGGGCCGCCGCACCGTCGGCGGCAGGCTTGGCCAAACCGTTCACGATGTCATCGTTGGTGGTGTTCAGGTCCGGAACATCAAACACATCGCGCAGGGTGAAATCAGACGCCCCTTCCTGCGGCACAGCCATGTTGGAATAGGCTGCAACGGCAAAGTGCACGGGGATCGGCGTATCAGACAAGCCGATTTGCACAGGCACGCCGTGGTTTTTCACCAAAAGCTCGATCTGCTGCTCCAGATAATTGCGGAACAGATCAGGGCGCGTCACCGACGTCGCATGCACACCGGGTTGCGATACGTGACCAAAGCTGAGACGGCTGTCGACGCTGGCAAAGGTTGTCGTCGCGATGCGGATTTCGGGATAATAGGCGCGGTACCGAACACCGGGATGGCCGTTTACCATCGCCTTGGAAAAGGCATCGACCAGATACCCAACGCCCGCCTGATAAAGCTCGACCAACCGATCCACCGCCGCCTTGGCATCGTCGAACAGCTCGGGTGCTGCGACATCAGGCGTTTCAATTTGTAGGGTGGCTTGTTGGTCCTGCATCTTTTCCTCGTTTTTATAGATGCGCGAAGGTGACACCAAAGTAGGTGTCGTTCAAGCGCGGCAACGCATCAAAATCGACGTTTTCTGCTGCATTTTCGCATTTAAGCGAACTTCCGCACCGTCAGTTTGCGTTCGCTTGTGGCAAAGGCCTTTTCTTTTTCAACGCGACAGGCGACGGTCCCGCGCAGGGATGAATGAGGGATACTATGGAACAGAAAACCGCTCTGGTGACGGGCGCGGCCCGTGGGATTGGTCTGGCAACAACAAAACTGTTTCTTGAGGCAGGCTGGTCGGTCGTCATGGTCGACCGCGATGCCGAGGTTCTGCAAAGCGAAGCTGCGGCACTGGACAACGCCACAGCAATCGTCTGCGACGTGTCTGATCCGCAAGCCGTTGACGACATGGCTGCCGAAGCGGTGGCGATCAACGGACGTATCGATGCGGTTGTGAACAACGCAGGTGTGGCCGATTTCGGACCTATCGAGGAAACCGATTTCGCCCGCTGGCGGCGCGTGATGGAAACCAATCTGGACGGGGTGTTTCTGGTATCTCAGGCACTGATCCCCGCGTTGAAAATGACCAAAGGCGCGCTGCTGAACATCGCGTCGATCTCTGGCCTGCGGGCCTCAACGCTGCGGGTGGCCTACGGCACGTCCAAAGCTGCGGTGATCCAGTTGACCAAGCAGCAGGCGGCAGAACTGGGCGAATACGGCATCCGTGCCAACTGTGTCTGCCCGGGCCCTGTGCGCACCAAGCTGGCGATGGCCGTTCACAGCCAGGACATCATCGATGCCTATCACGACGCGATCCCCCTGAACCGCTACGGCAGCGAACAGGAGATCGCCGAGGTGATCGTCTTCCTGTGTTCAGACAAGGCATCTTATGTGACGGGCCAGATCGTGGCTGCTGACGGTGGCTTTGAATCCACAGGCGTGGGTCTGCCTGCCCTGCGCAAATAATCAATAGAGCAAGAAAACCATAAAAAAGGGCCGCCCGAAAAGGCGGCCCACTGTACGTTTTGGCGTTCCGTTACTGGATGCGCTGACCGTTCGCGATGACGTGACCCTGTTCGTTGATCTCAACCGTTGTGGTCACACTGTCATCACCCGCCGGAATGGTGAACATCCCCAGCATCATGCGCGCGCCCATCAGGTCGTCGGGGCTGATAAAACCAAGCTCGCCCAGCTTATCCAGCACAGCGTTTGCACCGGTCAGGCCCAGCGCGATCCGGCCTTCGGGGCGCGGCACGCCATCAAAGGTTTCCATATCCGAATTGTCGAATGTGAAGCCACCCTCGCCCGTCAGTTCGGCCCCCAGCACGTTCACACGCAAACGATCCAGC
Source organism: Thalassococcus sp. (assembly GCF_982780845.1). Lineage (NCBI taxonomy): Bacteria > Pseudomonadati > Pseudomonadota > Alphaproteobacteria > Rhodobacterales > Roseobacteraceae > Thalassococcus > Thalassococcus sp. The sequence continues at coordinate 19,921 of NZ_CEYADA010000014.1, read as the reverse complement.
GAAAGCGACCGGATTTCACCGGGCGCCTCGTTGGTGTTTTCCAGCGCTGCCATCGCCTCGACATCAAAGAAATCCAGCTCGGACAGGACATAACCGCTGACACCCAGATCAAGCGTCATCGGATCACGCGGCAGGGCGGCCTGCGGATCGAACATCGACCAGATCATCTCGGACATTTCCAGATCGGCAAGCGTCAGACCCAAATTGAACATCTGCTCTTCTTCAGAGGCGACGATAGGCATCTTCAGGGCGAAGGCCGAATTGCCGACCGAATAGGACAGCGGCAACGGGAATTCAGGCGTCATCAGATCCGTTTTGGTTTCAGCCGCTTTTCCCTCGATCACCATGCCGTTGTTGGACACGGACAATTCATAGTGGCCACCAGCCGACGAAGTATTGAACGTACCGTCGCCTTCGGATTTCGACGTGAATGTCCCGATCATCGTGCTGGACGCGAAATCCATCAAGATGCCGCCGCTCATACCCGCATCAAGGCTGGCCTGCATATCGTTAGGATCAACACCTTCGGGCATGTCAGAAGACAGCTTGACTCTCGTATCTGTCATCGACCCGCTGAACGCGCCGGTATCACCGGTTTCAGGATCGGCGAAATTCATCTTGTAGGTGATGTTTTCCGCAACAATGCTTTCCGCAAGTTTGTTAAAGCCTTCCTCGGACACTGTCGTCGCGGTGCCGGACACGCCGTCCATATTCAACAGAAAATACGCCACGTTGTTCCCGATCGAGATGCCGTTGATCGCCAGATCGGTCAGCTCGATCGCAATGCCTGCGCCTTCGAAGGTATACAGCATGTCATCGGGTGCGCCGGATGCGATGATGGACACGTCATTCAGACGGTAGTCCAAGGTGATATCGACGGGCGGCTCGTCTGCCGGTTTGACCTGCACGCTGATCGGCATCGAGTCAGGGAAAGCCATGCTAACCGTGCCATCGCCCAGATCGGTCAGAACGACCTTATCGGCAGAAAAGCTGAAGCTGCCTTCTTCTTCGGGGAAGGCCATCGACAGAACCATATTGTCGATAACAAGCGTGTCACCCACGCGGGTTTGATCCCCCGCCATCTGGTAACCATAGGCTTCGTAGTATTTACTCATGTCTGCCCAAACGTCTTCCGGGGTGACATCCGCAAAGGACACCGCAGGTACAGAGAATGATGCAGCCGCCAGACCGCAGATCATAAATTGGCTGAAACGCTGGTCATAACGCATGGTGGATCCTTTCCGAAAAGTGACAAACGAATAGGTTAAGGGTCAACCGCCGGAAGCCGGGGGTCAAGGGGCTAGACCGCAAGATATTGGATAGATACGTATTTCACTCGTAACTGAAAGGAGTTGGCATGGATTTGACAGGAAAAGTGGTTCTGATCACGGGTGCCAGCCGCGGAATCGGCGCAGCCGCCGCGCGGGAATTCGCCGATGCCGGTGCAAAAGTGGCCTTGGTTGCGCGTGGCGCGGACCAAATCGCTGATCTGGCTGGTGAAATCGGCGAAAACGCCGTTGCGATTCCCTGCGATATCTCGCGCTACTGGGAGGTCGAGCAAGCCGTCGAAAACTGCATCAAGGCCTTCGGTCGTCTGGACGTTCTGATCAACAACGCGGGCGTGATCGAACCGGTCTCGCATCTGGCCGAGGCCGATCCCGATGCGTGGGGTCAGGTCATCGACATCAACCTCAAAGGCGTCTTTCACGGCATGCGCGCAGCACTGCCCGTGATGCTGGAACACGGTGGCGGTACGATCCTGACCATCGGGTCCGGCGCGGCTCATGGCCCGGTCGAAGGCTGGTCGCATTACTGTTCCTCCAAAGCGGGGGCACTGATGCTGACCCGCATGGCCAACAAGGAATACGGCGACAAAAACATCCGCGCGATTTCGCTGTCACCCGGCACGGTCGCCACCCAGATGCAGAAGGAAATCAAAGCTTCGGGCATCAACCCAGTCAGCCAGTTGGACTGGTCCGATCACATTCCGCCGGAATGGGTGGCCAAGACATTGGTGTGGATGTGCGGCTCTGACGCAGACACATTCCTGGGCGATGAGGTATATTTGCGCGATCCGGATATTCGCAAAAAGGTTGGCGTTGCATGATCACCGTAGAAGACAAAGGCGACCTGCGCATCGTCACCATCGACCGTCAGGATAAGGCCAATTCCCTGACTGCCGAAATGCTGGAACAGCTGGCCATCGCGGCCGAGGGTGCGACCGACAAACACGCCTTTGTCCTGACAGGCGCGGGCAAGGTGTTTTCCGCTGGTGCCGATCTGGATGCGGCCAAGGCCGGACTGGCCGTGTCACCCTTGTGGGAACGCCTGTCTGGGGCCATCGCGGCCCTGCCCGGCCTGACCATCGCCGCGCTGAATGGCACGGTGGCGGGTGGCGCGATGGGGATGGTGTTGGCCTGTGACCTGCGCATCGCCACGCCCGGCACCAAGGTGTTCTATCCGGTGATGAAACTAGGCTTCCTGCCGCAGCCATCTGACCCGAAACGGCTGGCGGCAATTGCGGGGCCGTCGCGGGCCAAGATGATCCTGATGGCGGGCGAGAAGATCACCGCGCAAGAAGCGCAGGTTTGGGGGCTGATCGACAAGATCGTCGAACCCGAGGACCTGATGACAACTGTGGATGAGTTGACCGCCGATGTGCTGGCAGCAAAAATCGATCACGTGCAGGGCATTAAACAACTGATCTGAAATTTGTTGTGATCAGGTCAAATCACTGAGAATGCTGGGGTAACGCAAATTCTGCAGCAATTTCGCGCTCAGGATTTACGGGCAAAACGGCGCGTGCTTTCCCCCTGACATATTCCGTGGTTTTGTTTTCTTATGACCTTACTGAACCCGGTTAGCCAAACTTGCGAACCCGTTTTCGTTAATGCACGGCCCTATCCCCAACCGGACAACGGCCGCCACCTATCCTATCCCTCTGGTGGCGGCCTTTTTTCTGAAATGAATTCACATTGCCCGACGCGCCCTTTTCTTCCCTGATGCCCGACGCGACGACCCCGCCAGAGGATGGCGCGCGCATTCTGTTTTTCAGCGGCGGCACCGCGTTGAACGGCATTGCACGGCAATTGAAACGCTACACGCACAACAGCGCCCATCTGATCACACCCTTCGACAATGGCGGCAGTTCCCAAGTGCTGCGCGCGGCCTTCGATATGCCCGCTGTGGGTGACATGCGCAGTCGTCTGATGGCCCTCGCGAACGAGGACACGCCGCATCAACGGGCCATCTTTTATCTGTTCAAACACCGCCTTTCTGCGGATGCGACTAAGACAGCGCTGCGGGCTGAGCTTCGTTCATTCGTCGATGCCTCGCATCCGTTGATGCAGGATATCCAAGGCCCCATCCAATCCGAGGTCTTGGGGCTGCTGCATGACTTCCTGCAAATTGCGCCTGACGATTTCGACTATCGCGGGGCAAGCGTGGGCAACCTGATTTTGACCGGCGCCTATTTCCGCTGCGGACGACAGTTGGCACCGGCGATCGAACAGATGGCGCGACTGGTCGACATCCAAGGGCGGGTGCGCCCCATTGCAGACGTCAATCTGCATCTGGGCGTGGCGCTGGCGGATGGTCAGCTGGTATTCGGGCAACGTCATTTCACCGGCAAAACAACCGCCCCGATCAGCGCCCCGATCCGACGGCTGTTCATCACCAACGGCACGCAAGAGGTGCTGCCCGCCAGCGTTGCCCTGAATGCTGAAAACCAGACCCTGATCGCCAACGCCGACGTCATCTGTTTCCCGCCGGGATCGCTTTTTTCCAGCGTCATTGCGAACCTGCTGCCAGCCGGCGTCGGACGGGCCGTGGCGCAAAGCGATGCGCGCAAGGTCTATATGCCGAACCTCGGACATGACCCCGAGGCCCTGGGCATGACGCTGAGCGATCAAATCACCGGCCTTTTGGCCCCGATGATGTCCGACACCCCCGACACGCTTTCGGCCCGCCAGTTCATCACCGATATCCTGTGCGATCTAAGCGTCCCGCAACAGGACTGCGACGCCGTTTCCGAACGCTTCGGGATCGCCTGCCACCGCCTGCCGCTGGCATCCTCGAATGCGGAACGTTACGATCCGCAGACCGTTTGCCAGACCCTGATTGGCATGACCTCGGACACCGCCCGAAACACGGCTGCCGCAATACCCGTCGCCTGAGAATTGGCGGCCCTGCACAGCAGGCTTGCAGACTCACCCAAGCTTGCGTATACGACCCCCAACAGCGGCGCGTCGGCCTCGGTCGAAGCTCCACCGGGAAACATCGACGGGCCGCGCGCCCGTTTTTTTGTGCCTGAACGTCAGGCCCGTTAGAATAAGGATACCGGAAGCTTAATGAGCGACCTGATTGCCAAAACGTCCATGGACCAGCGGCTGGCCAGCATCGTGGGCCCTGTCATCGAAGACATGGGATTCGAACTGGTGCGTATTCGCCTTCAAGGCGGCAACACGCCCCTGCTGCAAATCATGGCCGAACGCCCCGAAGGCGGCATCGAAGTGGATGAATGCGCGCAGATTTCCACGGCTGTGTCTGCGGTTCTGGACGTAGAAGACCCGATTATCGACGCCTATACACTTGAAGTCTCGTCCCCCGGCATCGACCGCCCGCTGACGCGCATCAAGGACTTCGAAACATTCGAAGGCTACGAGGCAAAGCTTGAGACGCAGGAACTGATCGACGGCCGCAAACGCTTTAAGGGCGTTCTGGCTGGCGTCGAGGACGGCGAAGTTCTGATCAATATTACAGAAGGCACTGTCGGCCTTCAGTTCGACTGGCTGGCAGATGCCAAGCTGGTTCTGACCGACGACCTGATCAAGGAAATGCTGAAAGCCCGCAAGGCGCAGGGCTTTGACGAAACCGAGTTTGATGACATCGTGGCCGACGACGGCCAGAACGAGGAGTAAGACCCAATGGCCATTACCTCTGCCAACCAGCTTGAGCTTTTGCAGACCGCCGAAGCGGTTGCACGCGAAAAGATGATCGACCCTGCGCTGGTCGTTGAAGCGATGGAAGAAAGCCTCGCGCGGGCTGCCAAGTCGCGCTACGGCTCGGAAATGGACATCCGCGTGTCCATCGACCGCAAGACAGGTCGCGCCACATTTACACGCGTCCGCACCGTTGTCGAAGATGACGAGCTGGAAAACTATCAGGCTGAAATGACCGTCGAGCAGGCCAAGCAGTACATGGCAAACCCTGCCGTGGGCGACCAGTTCGTAGAAGAGGTTCCGCCGGTCGATATGGGCCGTATCGCCGCGCAATCCGCCAAGCAGGTCATCCTGCAGAAGGTGCGCGAAGCCGAACGTGACCGTCAGTACGAAGAATTCAAAGACCGCGCAGGCACCATCATCAACGGTGTGGTCAAGCGCGAAGAATACGGCAACGTCATCGTCGACGTGGGTCGTGGCGAAGGCATCCTGCGCCGCAACGAAAAGATCGGCCGCGAAAGCTATCGCCCGAACGACCGTATCCGCTGCTACATCAAGGACGTACGCCGCGAAGCGCGTGGACCGCAGATCTTCCTGTCCCGTACAGCGCCCGAATTCATGGCCGAGCTGTTCAAGATGGAAGTGCCGGAAATCTACGACGGCATCATCGAAATCAAGGCCGTCGCCCGTGACCCGGGTTCGCGCGCCAAGATCGCCGTTATCTCCTACGACAACTCGATCGATCCGGTCGGTGCCTGTGTGGGTATGCGCGGTAGCCGTGTTCAGGCCGTTGTGAACGAACTGCAGGGCGAAAAGATCGACATCATTCCGTGGAACGAAGACGTTCCGACATTCCTTGTGAACGCGCTGCAGCCGGCAGAAGTGTCCAAGGTTGTTCTGGATGAAGACGCCGAGCGTATCGAAGTTGTTGTTCCCGACGAACAGCTGTCGCTGGCCATTGGCCGCCGCGGTCAGAACGTCCGTCTGGCATCCCAGCTGACCGGTCTCGATATCGACATCATGACCGAAGAAGAAGAATCCAAGCGTCGTCAGGCCGAATTCGAAGAGCGCACCAAGCTGTTCCAGGCCGCGCTGGACGTGGACGAATTCTTTGCCCAGCTGCTGGTGTCCGAAGGCTTCACCAACCTCGAAGAAGTGGCTTACGTCGAGATCGAAGAACTTACCGTAATCGACGGTGTGGACGACGACACGGCAACAGAACTGCAGGCCCGTGCCCGCGACGTTCTGGAAGAGCAGGCACAGCGCGCACTGGCACATGCCCGTGAACTGGGTGCCGACGACAGCCTTATTGAATTCGAAGGCCTGACACCCCAGATGTTGGAAGCACTGGCAGAAGACGGCGTGAAAACGCTGGAAGACTTTGCCACATGCGCCGACTGGGAACTGGCAGGTGGCTGGACCACCGACAACGGTCAGCGCGTTAAGGATGACGGCATTCTGGAAAAGTTCGACGTCTCTCTGGAAGAGGCACAGTCCATGGTCATGACCGCCCGCGTTCTGCTGGGTTGGGTTGATCCGGAAGAACTGGAACATGGTAGCGAAGAAGAGATCGACGAAGATGCGATCGAAGCTTCGGAAGATGAGGCGTAAAACCACGTGACACGCGGTGGGGCACATAAAGACCGTTCTGACGGTCCCGAACGGAAATGCATCGCCACAGGCGAGGCTCAGCCGAAGTACGGGTTGATCCGTTTCGTTGCGGGACCAGACGGCCAGATCGTTCCTGATCTGGCGGGCAAATTGCCCGGTCGGGGCTTTTATGTTGCGTCTGATCGCGCGGCGTTGGAAAAGGCCGTTAAGAAAAACCTGTTTTCTCGGGCCGCCAAACAGCCCGTGAAAGCGCCCGACGATCTGGTGGACATGCTGGAACCCATGCTGGCCCGCCGCGTTGTCGAACTGATCAGCCTGGCCCGCAAATCCGGCAATGCCGTTGCGGGCTACGAAAAGGTCAAAGACTGGCTGCAAAAAGAAGAGGCCGAGGTACTGATTCAGTCCTCTGACGGATCTTCTCGGGGAAAAAGCAAACTAAGTACCCCGCACTACGGCAGTTACATCGGTTGGCTCACCTCGGACGAGCTGGGCATGGCCTTTGGTCGGGAAACTGTGATACATGCCGCGCTTGGCGCTGGCGGACTCACGAAACGTGTTGTAGAGGATGCCCAACGTTTGAAGGGCCTACGCGTCGGAACGTCCGATGCAAAGACGGCGGCAGGGGCTGCCGGGAAGGATAAGAGAGCTTCATGAGCGATAACGACGGTAAAAAGACTTTGGGTGTACGTGGCGGCGGGCCCCGTTCGGGGAACGTCAAGCAAAGCTTTAGCCATGGCCGGACCAAGAACGTCGTGGTGGAAACCAAACGCAAGCGCGTTGTGGTGCCCAAAGCGGGCGCTGGCGCGGCTGGCAAAGGTACCGGCTCGGGCAGCAACGCAGCAGCAGCCGCTGCAGCGAATGCACGACGTCCCGGTGGCATTTCCGAAGCGGAAATGGAACGGCGCCTGAAGGCTCTGCAGGCTGCGAAAGCCCGCGAAGTCGAAGAAGCCGCTCAGCGCGAAGCCGAAGAAAAGGCCCGCGAAGAAGAGCGCAACCGCCTGCGCGCCGAGAAAGAACAGAAAGAGCGCGAACAGCGTGAAGCCGAAGAGCGCGCACGCGCCAAGGCCGAAGAAGAAGAACGCGCACGCGTCGCCGCAGAAGAGGCCAAGAAAGCCGAGCGCGCCGCAGCAGCCAAGCCTGCCGCAGCCGCCGCGCCCAAAGCCGCACCTGCCGACAAAGACGGTGGCCCTGCCCGCACAGGCGCAGGTGCAAAACCCGCACCCGCAGCACCGCGCAAAGCCGAGCGTGAACGCGAAGAGCGTGGCCGTTCGACCCGTGGTCGCGACGACGGTGGTCGCCGTGCAGGCAAGCTGACCCTCAACCAGGCGCTGTCCGGTGAAGGTGGCCGTCAGAAATCCATGGCCGCGATGAAGCGGAAACAGGAACGCGCCCGTCAGAAAGCGATGGGTGGCAACGCTGTCCGTGAAAAGGTCACACGTGACGTTCAGCTGCCCGAGGCGATCACGGTTGCCGAACTGGCCAACCGTATGGCCGAGCGCGTGGCAGACGTTGTCAAATCGCTCATGCAGATGGGTGTAATGGCGACACAGAACCAGACGATCGACGCCGATACAGCGGAACTGATCATCGAAGAGTTCGGCCACAAGGTAACCCGCGTTTCCGACGCTGACGTCGAACAGGTCATCGAACAGGTCGAAGACAGCGAAGACGATCTGAAGCCGCGTCCGCCGGTCGTGACCATCATGGGCCACGTCGACCACGGCAAAACATCGCTGCTGGACGCGATCCGCAACACCAAGGTTGTCACTGGCGAAGCCGGCGGCATCACGCAGCACATCGGTGCGTATCAGGTCACAACCGACTCTGGCGCGGTTCTGTCGTTCCTCGACACACCGGGCCACGCGGCCTTTACCTCAATGCGTTCGCGCGGTGCCCAGGTCACGGACATCGTTGTTCTGGTGGTTGCTGCCGATGACGCCGTCATGCCGCAAACCGTCGAAGCGATCAGCCACGCCAAAGCGGCTGGCGTTCCGATGATCGTTGCGATCAACAAAATCGACAAACCCGCCGCGAACCCGACCAAGGTCCGCACCGACCTGCTGCAGCACGAAGTTGTTGTGGAACAGATGTCCGGTGACGTCCAAGACGTCGAGGTTTCCGCGCACACCGGTCAGGGTTTGGACGAACTGCTCGAAGCCATCGCGCTTCAGGCGGAAATCCTTGAACTCAAAGCCAACCCCGATCGCCCCGCTCAGGCGGCCGTGATCGAAGCCAAACTGGACGTAGGTCGCGGCCCCGTTGCCACGGTTCTGGTTCAGAACGGCACACTGCGTCAGGGCGATATCTTCGTCGTCGGCGAACAGTGGGGTAAGGTCCGTGCGATGGAAAACGACCGCGGCGAGCGCGTGAAGGAAGCAGGCCCGTCCGTTCCGGTCGAGGTTCTGGGTCTGAACGGCACACCCGAAGCAGGCGACGTTCTGAACGTGACCTCTACAGAAGCACAGGCGCGCGAGATCGCGGAATACCGTGCTCAGGTCGCCAAGGACAAACGCGCCGCTGCCGGTGCCGCCACAACGCTTGACCAGCTTATGCAGAAGGCGAAAGACGATCAGAACGTGGCGGAACTGCCCATCCTGGTCAAAGCCGACGTGCAGGGCTCTGCCGAAGCCATCGTTCAGGCGATGGAAAAGATCGGCAACGACGAGGTCCGCGTCCGCGTTCTTCACTACGGTGTTGGCGCGATCACGGAAACCGACGTGGGTCTGGCCGAAGCATCCGGTGCGCCGATCATGGGCTTCAACGTCCGTGCCAACGCTTCCGCACGTAACACCGCCAACCAGAAGGGCGTCGAGATCCGCTACTACAGCGTCATCTATGACCTCGTGGACGACGTGAAAGCAGCCGCATCCGGCCTGCTGTCCGCCGAAGTCCGCGAACGCTTTATCGGCTATGCGAAGATCAAAGAGGTCTTCAAGGTCACAGGCGTTGGCAAGGTTGCAGGCTGTCTGGTCACAGAAGGCGTTGCCCGCCGTTCCGCAGGCGTCCGCCTACTGCGCGACGACGTGGTTATCCACGAAGGCACGCTCAAGACCCTCAAGCGCTTCAAAGACGAAGTGGCCGAGGTCCAGTCCGGTCAGGAATGCGGTATGGCGTTTGAGAACTACGACGATATCCGTCCCGACGACGTCATCGAAATCTTCGAGCGCGAAGAGATCGAACGCAAACTGGACTGATCCGGTTGATATAAGAACAAAAAGGGTCGCCTCAGGGCGGCCCTTTTGCTTTTCAGGGGCAAAATCAGGCACCCCGAGTTATCACTGCCATCCGAACGTTTCCCACGCTGTAAATTCTTAGCGTCCCAGCGAATGTCTGCCTGGCGCCCAACGTGTCGGATGCCGCACGTCGCGCCAATCTCCACTCTCTCAGAAAGCAGCCCAAAACGTGCTGACACCAGCGCGACCAGGAACATTCTCGCATGAAAAAGTCGCTCTCATTCCCAGATTAAGCCGGATTTCTCTTATAGGTAGAGCTGCGTAGGTGGAGATTTTCGATGAAATATTTGATCATGGTCGGCTTTGTTCTGACGCTTTTCGTTTCTGCTATTGCGCTTTACAACGCGTTCGTTTGGATCGGAATTCCAAGTTGGGCGATCTTTATGACCAGCGGTTTGATCGCCTTCGCAACATGGCGATATCCCCGAAAGGTCGAGGTGGTCGAGGCCGCGGCAAACGCGACGGTTGGGCAGCGTGATACCCCCATTGAACCGCGAACAAAAACTTTGGTGGATGAAAGCGACGAAATTGCGAGTCTGCGCAAAACGCTTGGATTGCGAGAAAAGCTGATCAAGGAAATGCAAGAAGATCGCAATCTGCAACGTCAGCGCAGAGAGGCGGCCGAGGAACTGTATCAGCGGGAATGCCATGAGTCAGAAAGAAAATCGATCAGCCCGTCCGTCAGAGCGCTTTTCGAAGAGCACGTGAAGGACGCTGTCTTTCTCGTTCACGAAAGTCCGGATCACGCGCAATCCAATTCTGCGTTTGGAGGCCTCCCACGGCTGCCAGACGGTGTTGAGTGGCCGAGAGGCGCACGTTCCCCCTACCACTTCTTGGCTTCGGTGCACTTGGACGAACTGCCTGTCTCCGTAATTCCGAGCGATTTCCCCAAATCGGGGGTCCTGTATTTCTTCCTTGATCTGTCCGAAGGGCACTCGGTTGACGGTGCAGTGCTTTTTGTCGAAAGCGCCGGAGAAACAGTAACGACCCCGCCGGATGATCTTTGTGGAATTTGTGACGTTCTGTCCCAGAGAGGCAGCCCGCGTGCCCTACCGCGGCGGTCGGTCCGTGCGATCGAAGGCAAGACGCTTGATGACGGCGCCATCGCTGCCCTTCAGTTGACCAGGGCGGAACATGAATTGCTGACGGAAATGGACGAAATCAGCATTGCTGCCTCGATCAAACAGGCAATGGATAGACCGGACCTGATGATCTACGAATGTCGGCCAGACATGATCGGCGGGCCGGAGAAATATCCACTCTGTGGTTCTGGAAATCGGGGGCTCCGTCTGTTGCGGTTGGAAGGCGGCACCATACCAGAATTACCTTTCGGCGACGGCGGAGAGGTCGAGTTCCGTATTTTGCCCGAAGACTGCAAGAATAAACGTTTTGAGCGAGTTTGGATCGAAGGGTCACTCGGCAGCTGACCCCTGTACGGCTGCTCTTTTTAAACTGCATAGGATGATCTAAGGCGTTGCCCAACTGCACCGCGCCGATTGGAGTGCTTCAGGGCAGAAGGCACCAAAGCGGTCATTATTTTGTTTATAATCAAGGTTGGCTTCGCCCATAGTGCGGACGTCCCTTTCTCTGTATAGGGACAAATTCAGCCGATCCTCTACGGTGGCACGATTGTCTGCGCCTAAGGCGCGGGAACTTGCATGTCAGGACAGCGTCTGCACTTAATCCATGAGGACCAAAGAAGACTGGCAAAAGTTTCAGAGCATGAGAACCTACCGGATTAACGGCAGGCAATTCTCCACGCTTGAGGAGTTTTTCGAAGAGATCAGCCGCGTTCTTATTCCCGGTTCATATTGGGGTCGCAATCTGGATGCGTTCAACGACATTCTGCGCGGTGGTTTCGGGACGCCGGATAAAGGCTTTATACTGTTTTGGGAAAATTCCGATCTGTCTAGATCCCGATTGGGCTACGCGGAAACCGTTCGTCAACTGGAGCTGCGCCTGGAACGCTGCCATCCGACGAACAGAAACTCGGTTAAGAAACAACTGAGAAACGCACACAACAACAAGGGCCCTGTCGTTTTCGACTGGCTGGTTGAGATTATCCGCGTGCACGGAGCTGACGGGGAAGAGGCAGAGGACAACGTGATCCTCAAGCTACAATAGCGAAGCGAACCTTAGTGCAGGCCTTATGAACGCCGGCAAAGTCCCGCACGCAACACTTGTGCACGCCCCAAACAAAAAGGGAGGACCGTCGTCCTCCCTTCTGTCTATCTGGAAGATAGTCTGTTCAGATCAGGCGCCGATGGGCTTGCCTGTGAAAAGCTGTTGCCCCACACGGACGACCATGCGGCCGTCAGGCAGCGTTTTTTCAAGGATACCCTGCACGGATACGCAGCTTCCGAGTACGATAGTTTTGATCATGTGATGTCCTCCCCAGAACAGCACTCAAGATAAACGAACGTGCGGCCTTCGCAATAGTTTCTATCTAAAGATGACCATCCGAAACTTAAGCCAATAGGCTAAGTTTTGCTTACAGCCAGTCGCGCAAAATCGGGATCAGGGGCACGTCTGCGGCGGGCATCGGGTATTGGTTCAGATCGCGCGCCGCGACCCATTTCAGCGCCTGTCCTTCACGGCTTTGCGGCACGCCGTCCCACTTGCGGCAGGCAAACAGTGGCATCAGCAGGTGGAAGTTGTCGTAGCTGTGGCTGGCAAAGGTCAAAGGCGCCAGACAGCTGGCCCAAGTGTCGATGCCCAGTTCTTCCTGAAGCTCGCGGATCAGCGCGACCTCGGGCGTTTCGCCCTGCTCGACCTTGCCTCCGGGGAATTCCCACAGACCGGCCATGGATTTGCCTTCAGGCCGTTGGGCCAGCAACACACGGCCGTCCACATCGATCAGGGCAACAGCCGACACCAGTACAGTTTTCATCAAAGGCAACTCCGGTAATGCGGGCGGGGCCGAAACCCCGCCCAAAGTCTTTTACGAACGGTAATCCGCGTTGATCGAGATATAGCCGTGGGTCAGGTCACAGGTCCAAACCGTGGCTGTGCCCTCGCCCAGACCGATATCCACGTTCAACGTGATCTCGGGTTGCTTCATCTGCGCAGCGCCCTGTTCTTCGCGGTAGTCGGGCGATACCCAGCCCTTTTCCGCGACCAGCACGTCGCCAAAACGGATGCTGAGCAGATCACGATCCGCAGCCGCACCGGATTTGCCGATCGCCATCACAACGCGACCCCAGTTCGGGTCTTCACCCGCGATTGCGGTCTTCACCAAGGGCGAGTTCGCAATGGCCAGCGCGTGGGTGCGTGCGTCTTGGTCATTGGCAGCACCTGTGACGTTAACGGTCACGAACTTGGTCGCGCCTTCACCGTCACGCACCACCTGATGCGCAAGGTCCATGAACACCGCTTCCAGCGCTTTTGCAAAGGCTTCGGTTTCTGCCGTCACCTCAACCCCCGACGCCCCTGTCGCGCCGCACAGCAGCGTGTCAGAGGTCGACGTGTCGCTGTCGACCGTGATGCAGTTAAAGCTGCGGTCGTTGATCCGGCTGACCAGCGTTTGCAGGTCTGCGCGGCTGATCTTGGCATCGGTAAAGATGTAGACCAGCATCGTCGCCATATCCGGCGCGATCATGCCCGACCCTTTGGCGATTCCCGCGATTTTGACCGTGCCACCGGGCAGATCGACAACCTGCGACGCGCCTTTGGGGAAGGTATCGGTGGTCATGATCGCCATGGCCGCATCTTCGATGCCGTCCGTGCTCAGCTTACCCGCCAGTTCTTCGACCTTGCCGGTGATCCGGTCGTGCGGCAGCCGTTCGCCGATCACACCGGTCGAGCTGGTGAACACACGGTCTGCGGACAGGCCTGTGACCTCGGCCACCTTTTCGCAAATCGCACGAACCGAGCCTTCGCCCGCGCGGCCCGTAAAGGCATTCGAGTTGCCCGAGTTCACGATGATCGCCGCGCCCGCATCGCTGTCGCCGCCGATTTTGGCCTGACAGTCCAGCACGTTGGCCGACCGCGTGGCAGAACGGGTGAACACCCCCGTCATCACGCTACCGGGATCAAGAAGCGCCAACATGACGTCCTTGCGTCCCGCATACCTCACGCCCGCCTCGGTCGAGGCAAAGCGGACACCGGCAATGGCTGGCAGGTCCGGAAATTTTTCCGGCGCCAGAGGTGACCGTGTGGTGATCTTGGCCAATTATTCCTCCAAAAGCTCAAGATTGGACAAAACAGAGGTATCAACGTCGTTGGTGTCGGTTTTTGTGACATCAGCAGCGTCGACGTATTCTTTGATCATGGCCTGCACGCCTTCCTGTTCGATCTGGCCCGCGATCTGTTCACGAACCTCTTCCAGCGCAGGGGCACCCTGTTCGCGGGTTTCGTTCAGCTTGATCACGTGCCAGCCGAACTGCGTCTGGACAGGGGCGGACACAGCGCCGACCTCAAGCTCCATGACAGCCTGTTCGAAGGGTGCAACCATCTGGCCTTCGCCGAACCAGCCCAGCGCGCCACCGGACGGGCCGGACGGGCCTGTGGATTTTTCCTTGGCCAGCGCTTCGAAATCCGCGCCGCCTTCCAGTTCGGCAACCAATGCGGCGGCTTCTTCTTCGGTTTCCACAAGGATGTGGTTCGCGTTGTATTCCAGCTTGGGCTCGACCGAGCCAAATAGCTCGGCGTATTTCGCCTCGATCGCTTCGTCTGTCACCAGATCCTGCGAAACCACGGCCAGACGCTCGGACGCGACCAGCGCGCGACGTTCGTTTTCCAGTGCCAGCTTAACGCGGTTGGTTTCTACTGCTTCGGGCTGTTGGGCCAGAACCTCTTGCTGGATCAGCTGATCCAGAATGCCGTCCCACAGAACCGTGTCGGGCATTTGCTGATACTGTTCGGGCAGACCTGCGCGCACCATCAGCATGTGACCCAGTTTGATTTCAACGCCGTTGACCGTCGCAACGACTGTGTCGGCGGTAACTTCGTCTTGGGCGTGCGCCGCAACCGGCAGGGCCAGCATCATTGCCAGACCTGAAACTCGGCACATACGGGACAGGCTATCGGTAAAGTGAAGCATTTAAACGACCTTCTTCTAATGCCGCACAGTGGCGGCGTTGACACTGGGTTGAGCGGCCCTTACATCGCCAAGGTGGCTGTTTCAGGCCGGTCTTTTCCCCAGTGTCTTATGGGCTGTGTGCAAGACGGGCAAGCAAATGCCGCACACTTTGATGTCAGACACGAAAGTGAGACCATGCTAGGAAAACTCGCGCGCAAGGTGTTCGGAACACCGAACGACCGTAAAATCAAGGCGACGCGCCCTCTGGTCGAGCAGATCAATGCGCTGGAGCCGGACTTCCAGAAGCTTGACGACGCTGGCCTGATCGCAAAGACCGAAGAATTCAAGCAACGTCTTGCCGATGGCGCATCCCTGGATGATCTGCTGCCCGAAGCGTTTGCCAACTGCCGCGAAGCCGCTCATCGCGCCCTGGGCCTGCGCGCCCACGATGTCCAGCTGATGGGCGGGATTTTCCTGCATCAGGGCAACATCTCGGAAATGAAGACCGGTGAAGGTAAAACCCTTGTGGCGACCTTCCCTGCCTATCTGAACGCGCTGACAGGCCGTGGCGTCCACGTCGTGACCGTGAACGACTATCTGGCCAAGCGTGACGCCGAATGGATGAGCAAGGTCTACGCCGCCTTGGGTCTGACAACCGGCGTTGTCTACCCGCGTCAGGACGAAGCCGAAAAGCGCGAAGCCTACGCCGCTGACATCACCTACGCGACGAACAACGAACTGGGCTTTGACTATCTGCGCGACAACATGAAGTCGGAACTCAAGCAGATGTCCCAGCGCGACCACTATTTCGCGATCGTGGACGAGGTCGACTCGATCCTGATCGACGAAGCGCGGACACCGCTGATCATCTCGGGCCCCGCGCAGGACCGTTCCGAACTGTATCAGAACGTTGACCGCGTCATTCCTGAACTGACCGACGATCACTTCGAGCTGGACGAAAAAACCCGCAACGTGACCTACACGGATGAGGGCAACGAATTTCTGGAAGCCCGCCTTCAGGCCCTTGGTCTGCTGGAAGAGGGTCAGACGCTCTATGATCCGGAATCGACCACGCTGGTCCACCACATCAATCAGGGCCTGCGCGCGCACAAGCTTTACACCAAGGACAAAGACTACATCGTGCGCGATGGCGAAGTTGTCCTGATCGACGAATTCACAGGCCGTATGATGCCGGGTCGTCGTTTGTCCGAAGGCCTGCATCAGGCGATCGAGGCCAAGGAAGGCGTGAACATCCAGCCGGAAAACGTCACGCTGGCCTCGGTTACGTTCCAGAACTATTTCCGCCTGTACGACAAACTGGGCGGCATGACCGGTACGGCCCTGACCGAAGCCGAAGAATTCATGGAAATCTATGGCCTCGGCGTTGTCGAAGTTCCGACAAACCGCCCCATCGCCCGTATCGACGAAGACGACAAAGTCTATCGTACGGCCAAGGAAAAATACGCGGCCATCGTCGAAGAAATCAAACTGGCCCACGAAAAAGGCCAGCCGGTTCTGGTCGGCACCACGTCGATCGAGAAATCGGAAATGCTGTCGGCCCTGCTGAAAGAAGCCGGCCTGCCGCACAACGTTCTGAACGCCCGCCAGCACGAGCAAGAGGCGCAGATCGTCGCCGACGCCGGTAAGCTGGGCGCGGTGACCATCGCCACCAACATGGCGGGTCGTGGTACAGACATCAAACTGGGCGGCAACGTGGAATTCCAGATCATGGAAGCCATCGCAGCCGATCCCGAAGCTGACCCCGATGCCATCCGCAGCCGCATCGAGGCCGAACATAAGGACTCGGAAAAGGCCGTGATGGAGGCCGGTGGCCTGTTCGTTCTGGCAACCGAGCGCCACGAAAGCCGCCGTATCGACAACCAGCTGCGCGGTCGTTCCGGCCGTCAGGGTGACCCGGGCCGCTCTTCGTTCTTCCTGTCGCTGGACGACGACCTGATGCGCATCTTCGGCTCGGAACGTCTGGACAAGGTGCTGTCCTCGCTCGGCATGAAAGAGGGCGAAGCAATCATCCACCCCTGGGTGAACAAATCGCTGGAACGCGCTCAGGCCAAGGTCGAAGGCCGCAACTTTGACATCCGTAAGCAGCTTTTGAAATTCGACGACGTGATGAACGATCAGCGTAAGGTGATCTTCTCGCAGCGCCGCGAAATCATGGAAGCCGAGGATCTGTCCGAAATCACACAGGACATGCGCCATCAGGTCATCGACGATCTGGTCGACGCCTACGCGCCGCCGAAATCCTATTCTGACCAGTGGGACACAGAGGGCCTTTATGCCGCTGTGATCGAAAAGCTGGGCATCGACCTGCCGATCATGGCGTGGGGTGAAGAGGACGGCGTCGATCAGGACGTGATCCGCGAACGTCTGGAAGAAAAGACAGACGAACAAATGGCCGAAAAGACCAAGGCCTTCGGCGAAGACACCATGCGCCAGATCGAAAAGCAGATGTTGCTTCAAACGATCGACGGCAAATGGCGCGAACACCTTCTGACGCTGGAACACCTGCGTTCGGTTGTAGGCTTCCGCGGCTACGCGCAGCGTGATCCGCTGAACGAATACAAGAACGAATCCTTCCAGCTGTTCGAATCCATGCTCGACAGCCTGCGCGAAGAGGTCACCCAGAAACTGGGTCAGGTCCGTCCGATGACCGAAGACGAGCGCAACGCCATGATGCAGCAGATGCTGCAACAGCAAGCACAGGCCCAAGCTGCGGCCCGCGCCGCTCAGGCGGCAGCCGCGGCCCCCGCGCCCGACGCCGGTCAACCCGCAGCCGAACGCACCCCGCTCGTC
This sequence comes from Thalassococcus sp., assembly GCF_982780845.1. Classification (NCBI taxonomy): domain Bacteria; kingdom Pseudomonadati; phylum Pseudomonadota; class Alphaproteobacteria; order Rhodobacterales; family Roseobacteraceae; genus Thalassococcus; species Thalassococcus sp. The sequence continues at coordinate 2,306 of NZ_CEYADA010000014.1, read as the reverse complement.
GCAGGCTTTGACGAAACCGATCCCAACACGTGGGGCAACCCGGGCCGGAACGACCCCTGCCCATGCGGATCGGGCGAAAAGTTCAAACATTGCCACGGCCGTCTGGCCTGATCCGTATCAGATAAAAAACGCCCCCTTCTCGGGGCGTTTTTTGTTTGAGGCATCCGTTAAGGATTTCGGACGCGCGTTGACCGCCCTGACATCAACGCAGTCAATCCGACTCTGAAAACCGGAATCAAAACGGGCGAATTGCGGGCGATTGTTCACAGGATTGCCCTAATGCGGTCTGGGGCGCGCCTTATGCTGGCCCCTTTTATTACCGAAATTACTCCGCAAGGATAGTTTTGCGGAGGCTGTTATGGCCCAGAAAAAGTCTATTGTTCTTGGTGGTGCAACACTGTGCGTCGCATTGGCGACCGGCTATGTGATGCAATTCGGTTTTGAACTGCCATCGCAATCCAAAAGCGGCTCGCCCGCAACCGTGCAGGTCAGCGCGATCACCGACACATCTGCGAAAGCGGATGAACCGGTCGCTGCCGCCGAAATGAACGCCCTGCCCAGCCTTCCGCTGGATGCACTGACCGATGCACAGTTGCCCGACACACCTGTTGAAATGGCCGCTGTTCAGGATGATGCAGCCCCCCTGCCCGGTCCGGTGCTGGAGCAACCCCAGATTAGCCCCGACTGCGCCATCGACATGACTGCCACAGCCGCCGCAGGCGCCATGGTCGACGTGTCCATCAAAGCGCCCTGCAATGCGTCCGAACGCTTTACGCTGCACCACAACGGCATGATGGTGACCGAAGTCACCCAGCCCGACGGCACAGCAACCCTGTCCATCCCTGCGCTGTCTGAAACAGCTGTGTTCATCGCGGCCTTCACCAACGGCGAAGGCGGTCTGGCACAAGCAGATGTACCCTCGCTGCCGTTCTATGACCGCGTGGTCGTACAGTGGCGCGGTCAGGCGGGCCTGCAACTTCACGCCCGCGAATTCGGCGCGAACTATTTCGATCAGGGTCATATCTGGCACGACGCCAAAGGTGACATCGCCGAGGCCGCACAAGGCAAAGGCGGCTTCCTGACGCGCATCGGCAACGAAGACACGCCCGATGCCTTGGTCGCCGAAATCTACAGCTTCCCCGCAGGCACCACCGCCCGCAACGGCGACATCGCCCTGTCGGTCGAAGCCGAGGTGACACTTAGAAACTGCAACACAGATGTCGAAGCCCAAACGCTGGACATGCGCGCCGGTGGCGACCTCAAGGTGCAGGATCTGACACTGGCCATTCCCGAGTGCGGCTCAGTTGGTGATTTTCTTGTGTTGAAAAACCTCATAGAAGACCTGAAGATCGCATCCAACTAAGACCGGTGGGACGGACGTTTCTATGCGTTATGTACGTGCGGCGATCAGCGCCGCACTTTTTCTATTCTTCACGGTGAACGCCGTCGCCGCCCAAGACGTGACCCTTCGGTCGCGTGACGGGGCGATTGAACTAAGCGGCACGATGCTGGGCTTTGATGGCGAATTCTATCGTCTTCGCACCCAGTACGGCGAACTGACCGTTGATGGCTCTGGCGTGCTCTGTGAAGGCCCCGGATGCCCGTCTCTGACCGACTTTGTCGCTGAACTGTCTGTCTCCGGCTCTGCCACCCTTGGCGCGGTGCTGATGCCCGCCCTGCTGGAAGGGTTCGCGCGCAACAACGTCATGACGACCGAGCGCGAGAAACTGGAAGACACCCAGTTTCTCTACACCCTGAAAAACGTCGACACCGGCAAACCCGTGGGCCGTTTCACCTTCCGTGTGACCAACACCGACGAAGGCTTTGCCGATCTTCTGGGCGATGACGCCGACATCGTGATGGCCTTACGTGAAATCCGCGACGAAGAACTGGCCCGTGCGCGCGAGGCTGGCCTTGGCGATCTGGAAGAACCCAACCGCAGCCGCGTTCTGGCGCTGGATGCTATGGTGCCGATCGTGGCACAGGAAAACCCCGTTGGTTCGATCTCGCTTGCGGAACTGTCGGGCATCCTGACCGGTCGGATCGACAACTGGTCGACGCTTGGCGGGCCCGATGCGCCCATTGCGCTGCACCTGCGCGACGCGCTGTCTGGCCTGTCGCAAAGCATCGAAGACCGGTTTCTGCCCGCCAACGCCGATCTGCCCGAAGGCACGCTGCGCCACGGGACCAACAGCACCTTGGCCGAGGCCGTTGTGCGCGACCCCTTTGGCATCGGCATCGCCAGCTTTTCGGAAACCGGCAGCGCCAAGACGCTTACGCTCAAGGGCGGATGCGGCTTTAAATTG